>NZ_JACHDY010000001.1:0-368280 GCF_014201315.1 Edaphobacter lichenicola | reverse complement strand
TCGATGCCGAGGAATTCGGCGGACTGGCCTAGCTCTTCTTCGATGCGAAGGAGCTGGTTGTACTTGGCGATGCGATCGGTGCGGGAGGCGGAGCCGGTCTTGATCTGGCCTGCGCCTGTGCCTACGGCGAGGTCGGCGATGAAGGTGTCTTCGGTTTCGCCAGAGCGGTGGCTGATGATGCTGGTGTAGCCGAAGCGACGGGCGAGCTCGATGGCTTCGAGGGTTTCGGTGACAGTGCCAATCTGGTTGACCTTGATGAGGATGGAGTTGGCTACTTTTTGCTCGATGCCCTGCTGGAGACGCTGGGTGTTGGTGACGAAGAGATCGTCGCCTACGAGCTGGACCTTGTCGCCGAGGACTTTGGTGAGGTGCGCCCAGCCTGTCCAGTCGTCTTCGGCGAGGCCGTCTTCGATGGAGATGATGGGATATTTGTTGACCCAGTTCTCCCAGAAGGCGGTCATCTCTTCGGAGGAGAGACTGCGCTTGTCGGATTTCTTGAAGACGTATTTGGCTGTCTCTTTATCAAAGAACTCGCTGGAGGCGGGGTCGAGGGCGATGGAGATGTCTTCGCCTGGGGTGTAGCCGGCGAGCTGGATGGCTTCGAGGATGAGGTCTAGGGCTTCGTCGTTGGATTTGAGCGAGGGGGCGAAGCCGCCTTCGTCGCCTACGGCGGTGTTGTATCCCTTCTTTTTGAGGACGCCTTTGAGGGTGTGGAAGACCTCGGTGCCCCAGCGGAGGGCGTCGGAGAAGGTTTCGGCGCCGGTGGGCATGACCATGAACTCCTGGAAGTCGACGTTGGAGTCGGCGTGGGAGCCGCCGTTGAGGATGTTCATCATGGGCGTGGGGAGGAGGCAGGCGTTGACTCCGCCAAGGTAGCGGTAGAGGGGGAGCTTGAGGGCTTCGGCAGAGGCGCGGGCTACGGCCATGGAGACGGCGAGGATGGCGTTGGCTCCGACTTTGGATTTGTTCTCGGTGCCGTCGATGTTGATCATGGTGGCGTCGATGAGGCGCTGGTTGCTGGCGTCCATGCCGGTGAGTTCGGGGCCGAGGATGGTTTCGACGTTTTCGACGGCCTGGAGGACGCCTTTACCGAGGTAGTGCTCTTTGTCTCCGTCGCGGAGTTCTACGGCTTCGTGCTCGCCGGTGGAGGCTCCACTGGGAACGGCGGCGCGGCCTTTGGCTCCGCTGTCGAGGAGGACGTCGGCCTCGACGGTGGGATTACCGCGGGAGTCCAGAATTTCGCGTGCGTGGATAGAGACGATCTCGGTCATGTTGCTCCTGAACTGTGATTGGCTTGGTGTTGCGGAATGTTGGGCTACGATGCGATGGTTCAACCGTTCGTTTAACTTTGGCCGGCGGTCGACCGGGAGGGCGCTGCCACCCGCGAGGGTGATCGATTGCACCAGCTTTGCGTCGGATGGGCTCACCTGTCGGATTTTAGCAAAGGGATGGGAGTAGCGCTTTCGGTCGCGACTACAAGAGGATGAATTATTGAGGTGGGGAAATGAAGAGTCTAGGCGGGTTGGAGAAAAGCAGGTTTTTCCACTTCGCTACGCTTCGGTCGAAATGACAGACTAAGTATTAGGTAGGGAAGAACAGGCCTCTTTGCTTATACTTTGACTCCGCTCAGAGTTTCGTCGGAAACGACGCGGGTCGGAGATTGAGAATGAGCGTTGAAGGGCTTATTAGCAGGGTCGATTCCGGTGTAAGGAATTTGTTCCCTAGAAGCGTTGGGAGTTTTATTCTTTGGAGTGATACGAGTGCTGAAGAATTCGGCGCTCTAGCTGGTCTAAGAATTTTCACCGAGAATTTTCACCGAGGTATCGCCATGAAGATGCACATCACTACCGCCGCTCTCGTTCTTGCTGCTGCGCCCGCGTTCTCTCAGAGTGCTATGACAGGAGTCTCGCATCCTGACTCTGCTGTGATCTCGAGTACAGACGATACGGTGCAGCAGACGCCGATCGCGAAGCCGAGTGCTGATGTGCCCGCGGTGGTTGCGCCTGCGTCGCCTGCCACGGCGTATGGGCCTTATGTTCCCTACCGGGGCGCGACGGTTGCGGGTTCGAACATGATGACGGCTGAAGCTTCGGCGGATGATCCGAACGATCCGGATGCGATGGTTGTGACGAGTGTGCCGGAGCGTAATGGGACGCTGCGGGAAGGGACTCTGCTGAAGACGCAGATCAAAGAGACGCTGGCTACGGATAAGACGGTTGCGGGCAGCAGATTTTCGGCGACCGTTACGGAGGCTATCGAGAGGAATGGACGAGTGATCATTCCCGTTGGTTCGGTTCTTGAGGGGCGAGTGACGGAGGTTCGCGGCGGACGGCGGATTACGGGTGCGGCGCTGCTGCATCTGGAGACCAGCGACGTTACGCTGCCGGATGGAACGCACTATATTGTTCATGCTCAGTTGGTCGATACGGGCAAGAGCGAGTTCAACGTGGATAACGAAGGGACGTTGAAGCGGAAGGATCATGCGAAGGAGACGCTTGCGATTGTGGGCGGCGTGACTGGAGCGGGTGCTGCGACGGGCGCGTTGGTTGGCGGCGGCGTTGGAGCTGTGGTTGGCGCGGGAATCGGCGCGGGGGTAAGTACGGTGATGTGGCTGAAACAGGATCGTCAGGCTACGCTGCCTAAGGATGAGCTGCTGGTGTTCAGTCTGACTACGCCTATGATTTTGACTCCGTTGAGTGGGTCGCCGGTTAGCAGCTTAACTACTGGTGGGGTGGGCGTGGCGGGCGCTACGCAGTAGTTTGCGGCAGTACGTTTCGTATCGTAGCAGCGCGCGTGCGAGGGCGTCAGATGTCTCGCGAATGCTGGTATTTCTGTGTCGTTCTGCAACACAAAGAGATGTTCTTCAACTGGCCTGCCGATCTTACCTTTTGTGTAAGAAAGGACATTCTATGGCTGTTTCTATCTCTGGCTCTTTATCGTCTCAATCGACGGTTGCTCCTCCCTCTCCCGCTGAATCAACCCCGACGGAGGTCGTTCATAAACCCGTTTCGGCAATCGGCGACACGGTGAAACTATCGCAGGCTGCGCAGGTTCACCAGCTGAAGCAGCAGGGACAGGCGCTCTCTCAGATTGCTTCAAACCTCGGGATCTCGGTAGCGACGGTCGATGGCTATCTGGGTGTGACCGCACCCAAAGCCGCTTCGGTTGCCCTTGCGGCTCCAACGGTCAAAGCGGCTCCGATTGCGGCGAAGGGTTAGTGGGTTCTCAAGGCGGGATTGCGCTCACTTGAGAGCTATCTCTGGCCTGCTGAGCGTTTGGGTTTGCTTTAGCAAGGCTCCTGGCGGAGCATTTTTCTTTGTCGATGTGGATAGGCTGACGATGAGCTGTCGCAGGTCCGCATTGCTATGTGGTGTCTGGGCGATCGTGAAGAGAAAGACGAAATACGGGGGTCCCTCCACTGCGTCGCGATGAGACTGCGCGACTTCGGTCGAGATGACGAATCCTGAGGGAGATGAGACTGCAAGACTTAGACCGAGATGACGAATCATGAGCGGACAAGAGCACGCGGCTGCAGTCAGGATGACGAGTCGTCGAGCGGACGAGCAAACCGTTCCTGACTCAATCAATAGGCTGCGAAGGTTGCTTTCATGGCGCGCTCCTCTTGGCGGATGCGATTGGCGAAGAGGAGGAGGACTGGGGGAAGACCGATCACGAGCGTGTCGTAGGCGTGAAGCACCAGGGCGATACCTACCAGTTCCGGGATCGCGTTGAGAAAATAATTTGGGTGGCGAATCAGACGGAAGAAGGGATGAAGCACGAGAGAGTGATCTGGGGCGATGAGGAGTTTGACCGTCCAGAAGCGACCGAGAAGGTGGATGACTGCGAGTAGGGCGATGACGCTGATGGCGTAGAGTACGAATCCGATGCCAGAGAGGATGTCGAAGGGGGCGTTGCGGATCACTCCTTCGATCGCCGCAGCGATGAGGTAGCTGGTGTAGGCGACGGTGAGAATCTTCGAGTTGAGCACGCCGTACTCGATGGCGCCGTCTTTTCTGAGAGCGCGCTCGTGGCGGATTGAGATCGCCAGAGTTGCGAGACGAAAGAGGAAGACGAAGGCGACGAAGGCCAGGGCTGCGGGTTTCATGTCTATAAGGATGCTTGATTTGTGTCTGCGAACTGATCGCGGATTTGGACCACGTCAATGTAAGTGAGTCTGTCGTCCGGCGCATGAACAGAGACGCAAATGCGGGGTTTTTGCTGCGCTCAGAATGCAAGAAAGGCAACGGCAAAAGCAAGGGCGTGGTGCGCGCACGGCGCGATCTGCCATCGAGGCTGACGCGCCTTCGGCGCCAGATACGGCTCAATGCTTGCTTGTTGCTTGCCAGGTGCTTGTCAGTTGCGGACCTGGGCCAAGAGGCGCTTCCAGTTTTTCTGGTTGCGGCGGTAGGATTTTTTGAGGTCTTCTAGGATTCGCTCGAAGTCGACGTGGCCCTTTAGCTTGCGCCAGGCTGGGTTGATGCTGAACCAGGGATAGTTTTCGTTGCCGAGATAGATGGCGCGGCGCAGCCAGTGGAGAGCTTCGGACTCGTCGCCTTCGAGGGCAAAGTAGGTGGCCAGGCGATAGGCCATCTCGCTGTCGGCTTCGGCGGCGGAGAGAGTCTCGTCGACGATGAAGGTGGCGGCCTTTTGGCGTTCGCCCAGCTGGACGTAGCAGAGGGCGATGGTGGGAAAGACGATGCGGAGAGAGGTGTCGTCGCGGATGACTTTTTCGAGCGTCTCGATGGCTTTGGGGAGGTCGCCGGTGCGCATCTGCTGGTAGCCGAGGGAGATTCTGAGGAGCGGCTGGCGGGGTTCGAGGGTGAGACCCTTTTCGATCTCGTCGGCGGCCAGCTCCATCTGGTTTTGATACTGGTAGACGCGGGCGCGATGGTTGTAGATCATGGCGGCGTTCGAGGGGTTCATGCGGAGAGAGGCGTTGAACTGCTCGAGGGCCTCGTCGTACATGCCGTCGATGCGGAGGGTCTGACCGGCGACCAGGCGGACGTTCCAGTCATTGCCGGCGGTCTGGAGGAGGTTTTCGATGCCGTGGCGGGCGGACTCTTTTTCGCCGCGGGAGAGGAGCATGTAGACGCGGTAGAGGTTGGCTTCGACGGAGCCGGGGTCTAGCTGGAGGGCCTTGTCGAAGGCGCGACGGGCTTCGAGGACGTGCATCTGGCCGCCGAGGCCGTGGCGGACGTACTGGAGATGGGTGACGCCGAGGCCGGACCAGGCGGGGGAGTATTTTTCATCCTGACTGACCACCGAGGTGAAGAGCTCGCAGGCGCGGTTGAGGTCGTCGCGGCTGCCGGTGCGGTTCATGAAGGAGGAGAGGACGGCGCGGGCCTGGAGGTACTGCTCGGAGAGGGCCTGGTTGAGGGAGGGGGCGGAGAGCGAGGCGGTGCGATTGGTCTCGTGGGGAGCGAGATCGCCGAAGCCCTGAAGGGTACTGAATACTTCGTTGCAGATCTCGGACTGGACGGAGACGAGGTCGAAGGAGGCTACGTTGATGGAGCCGCCGGCGCGGACGCTCTGGTTGGGGACGTCGAGGAGCTGCCAGTTGAGGTCGAAGCCTTTGTCGGATCGGAGGAAGTTGCCTGCGAGGACGTAGTTGACGAGGAGTTTTTTGCCAATGCTGAGGGGGTCGAGCTGCTGGGTGGGGATGTTCATGAAGGAGCTGGAGGGGCGGACGACGAGGGAGGACATGCGGGTGAGGCGGGTGGCGATGGCGTCGGCGAGGGCGTAACCGTAGAGGGGGGCGACGTCGGCGGGGCCGAAGTTGACGAAGGGGAGGACGACGATGCTGTTTTGGTTGCTGGTGGAGGAGGTGCCGGACTCGCGGAATCGCTCGGCGAGCATGGAGAGGATGCCGGTGGTGCGTTTTTCTTCGTCGGGGGTGTCGAGGGGGAGGCGGGCCTGATTGGGACGGAGAGAGATGTTGTCGCCGGGGAGGAGGACGGAGTCGAGCTGCATGGCTCGCATGATGGTCTTGAGGGCGTCGCGGACCTCGGCTGCGGAGCCGAAGCGGGCGGAGGGTTGTTTTTCGAGGCAGCGGAGGATGACGGACTCGAGCTCGACGGGGAGGTCGGGGGCGATGTCGCGGATGGAGGGCGGGTCGGCGAACTGGATGGCGCGGATGGACTGGAACTCGGGTGCGTCGGGGCGGTGGAAGGGGTGGCGGCCGGTGGCGAGCTCGTAGAGGATGAGGCCGAGGGCGAAGATGTCGGACTGGACGCTGGACTGGCCGGTGACGAACTGCTCGGGCGCCATGTAGGCGATGGTGCCGCCGCGTGCGGTGTAGGTGGCTCCGGCGACGGGGGTGCGTTTGTTGACGGGGCCGCCGGGGTCGAACTCGGTCTGGTCGGGGCGGAGGCGGCGGGCGAGGCCGAAGTCGAGGATCTTGATGAGGCCGCCGTCGGTGAGCATGACGTTGGCGGGTTTGAGGTCGCGGTGGAAGATGCCGAGGTTGTGGGCGGCGGAGAGGCCATCGGCGGTTTGAATGCCGGCGGAGAGGACGAGCTGGAGGCTGGCGGGGCCTTCGGCGATGAGCTTGTCGAGGGATTTGCCGGGGATGTACTGCATGACGATGTAGGCTTCTTCCCCGCTGCCGTTCTCTTCGAGGGCTTCGCCGACGTCGTAGATGGCGCAGACGTTGGGGTGGTCGATGGCGGAGGCGAGGCGGGCTTCGCGGAGCTGGGTAGCGCGCATCTGCTCGATGGTGAGGTTGCCGCGCTTGAGGAGTTTGAGCACGACGGGCCGCTGGAGGAGGGTGTCGTTGGCGAGGTAGACGACGCCGCTGCCGCCTGTGCCTATCTTGCGGACGAACTCGTACTGCTTGATCTCGCGGCGCTTCATGGATTGATTATCGCAAGGGGCGAGGGTGTGGATGGTTTAGGGAGGGTTATTTGTGGGGTGGTCGGATTTATTGTCGCTTTCTTTATTGTCGCTTTCTGGCTGGCTCCAGGTTGGGGAGGAGCCAGGTGAGGAGGCCGATGGCGGGCAGGTAGGCGCAGAGCTGGTAGACGTGAGTGATGCTGGTGGCGTCGGCTACTTTGCCGAGGACGGCGGCGCCGATGCCTCCCATGCCGAAGGCGAAGCCGAAGAAGAGGCCGGAGATCATGCCGACGCGGCCGGGGACCAGCTCCTGCGCGTAGACGAGGATGGCGGAGAAGGCGGAAGCGAGGACGAAGCCGATGATGACGGTGAGGATTGCGGTCCAGAGCAGATTGGCGTGGGGCAGGATGAGGGTGAAGGGCAGGACGCCGAGGATGCTGACCCAGATGACGTACTTGCGGCCGTAGCGGTCGCCTACGGGTCCGCCGATGAGGGTTCCGGCGGCGACTGCGGCGAGGAAGAGGAAGAGCAGCTCCTGCGAGGTGCGGACGGAGACCTGGAAGCGGTTGATGAGGTAGAAGGTGTAGTAGCTGGTGAGGCTGGCGAGGTAGAAGTACTTGGAAAAGATGAGTGCGATGAGGACCGCGATGGCTCCGATGATTTTGCCGCGGGAGAGATGGGTGTGGTGCGTGGTTTCGGGGGGCTTGTTGGCTGCGGCATTGGTGTGGGTGATGCGGTACCAGCGGCCAACCCAGATGAGGATGCAGATGGCGAGGAGGGCGGGGATGGCGAACCAGGCCATGCCGATCTGTCCGCGAGGCAGGACGATGAAGGCTGCGAGGAGCGGGCCGATGGCGGAGCCGGCGTTTCCGCCGACCTGGAAGAAGGACTGCGCGAAGCCGTGGCGACCACCAGATGCCATGCGGGCGATGCGGGAGGACTCGGGGTGGAAGATGGCGGAGCCGATGCCCACCAAGGAGGCCGCAAAGATGAGCCATCCGAAGGTGGGTGCCACGGCGAGCAGGAGCAGGCCGGCGAGGGTGAAGGTCATGCCGATGGGCAGAGCGAAGGGGCGGGGAGTGCGGTCTCCCAGATGGCCGATGACGGGCTGTAGGAGAGAGGCGGTGATCTGGAAGGTGAGGGTGAGGATGCCGATCTGGGTGAAGTTGAGATGGAAGGAGCTCTTGAGGATGGGGTAGATGGAGGGCAGCAGGGACTGCACCATGTCGTTGAGGAGATGGCAGAAGCTGGCGGCGGCGAGGACGCGCAGGAGGGTGCCGGACTGGGGCTGGGCTGGGGGTGCCAGAGTGGGGAGAGTCGAAGTGTGGCCCATGCCTTAAGGGTACCCTGTTGGCGCGGGCATACGCGTATAGATTTTTTCTATGAAGCCGGTGAGGGTTGAGAGTTGTCTCGGCGGCGCAGTCAATCTCGGATCAGTGGCGGGGGGCGGTGGGTTTTTCCCAGGGGCGGGGGTTGACTGGGTCGTCCTGCCACTTTTGGCGGCGGCCTACGTAGTACATGATGGCTCCGAAGAGGAACATGAGGAGGCCCCAGGTCAGGTTGAGGTTGATGCCCATGGATTTCTCGTAGATGTCGGCGCTGTGGCGGGTGATGAGGCCGTAGACGCTCATGAGGCCGCCGATGAGCAGGAAGATGAGGCCGAGGGGGATGCGGATGTCTAGTCCCAAGATGTGTCCTTTGTTGTTGGTTTAATTATGCACCGAAGTGGGGTACGGCTCTGGGGTAAATCCCACAAAGGTGGTGGTCCGTTACACCCTGCAGTGTGGGACTATTCTTTGCGCCTCCCCGGAGCAATAACATGATGCCTAAGTGTCCCGAATGTGTGAGTCAAGGTGAAGTGAGACGGTCCCATCGTCATCCACTCGATAAAGTCCTTAGCCTGATCTTTCTGTATCCGTTCCGATGTGATCGGTGCGACTGTCGTTTCTTTCGTTTTCAGAAGCCGGCGTATCAGCAGACAGTCCCGAGATAGATCGGCAAGCTGAAAGATCATGCGTCGCCCATCTGCCGAATGGTTGAGGGTGAGGGCTGCTTGCTGTTTCGGTGAGCGAGCAACTTGCGAAGTGCAACCGCAGATCCCCTTCGGGGATGACAACAAGAAAAACAAAGGCAACAGCTAAGACAAATACAAATACGGGGATCCTTCGCGGCGGTCAGGATAACGACATTTTGTAGTCGTTGCCAGGCAAAGACAATACTCGTTGCTAGGCGAAGACGAGGTTGAGGACGATGAGCATGGCGAGGACGACGAGGCCGAGGGTGGCGGGCTTCTGGTACCAGCTCAGGTGAGTGTCGATGGGCTTGGGGGTTAGGGAGTAGACGAGGCCTACGAGTTCGGCTTCGGGGCGGGGTTTGGTGGCGAGCGAGACGGCGATGGTGACGAGCAGGTTGATGGTGAAGGCGAAGATGGCGGTCCAGAAGTTCTGCGCCATGTCGCTGGGGTAGTGGTGGAGGATGGCGATCCAGCCGCCGTGGATGCCGGGGGATGCGTCGGCGGGCAGGGTGAGGCCGTGGTGGATCAGAGCTGCGCCGGTGCCGGCGAGCAGGCCTGTGAAGGCTCCGTGGCCTGTCGTCCGCTTCCAGAACATGCCTAGCAGGAAGGTGGCGAAGAGGGGGGCGTTGACGATGGAGAAGACGAGCTGGAGCGCGTCCATGATGTTGTTGAAGTTGGTGACGAGGTAGGCCGCGCCGATGGAGAGCGTGACGCCTCCTATGGTGGCCATGCGGCCCATCCAGAGGTAGTGGGCGTCGGTGCCCTTTTTGTTGATGTAGGCCTGGTAGATGTCGTAGGTCCAGACGGTGTTGAAGGCGGTGACGTTGCCGGCCATGCCGGACATGAAGCTGGCGAGGAGGGCGGTGAGGCCCAAGCCGAGGATTCCTGTCGGGAAGAAGTGGAGGAGCATGACGGGGATGGCGAGGTCGTAGTTGTAGACGGGGTTGCCGTGGTTGTCGAGGACGGGCTGGCCGCTGACGGGGTCGGTCTTTTCGGGGATGATGCCGTGGGGGTGCTGGTCGTCGAGGGGTGGCGTGTAGAGGGCGGGCTCGGTGCCTTGGACACCGTGGTGAGTGACGGTGAGGGACTGGGTGACGACGGGTGTGGTCTGGCCGGCTCCAGCCATGTGGCTGGTGATGGTGACGGCGATGAGGCCTGGGAGGATCACCAGGAAGGGGAAGAACATCTTGGGGATGGCGGCGATGAGGGGGACGCGGCGGGCGGAGACCTCGGAGTCGGCTGCCATGGCGCGCTGGATGACGAGGAAGTCGGTGCACCAGTAGCCGAAGGAGAGGACGAAGCCGAGGCCCATGGCGAGACCGACCCACTCGACGCCGAGGGTGTTGGTGGAGGCGTGGGCCATGCCGCGCCAGGAGTGGGTCATGGTGGCGGGGAGGGTGTGCTTGATTCCCTGCCATCCGCCTACATTGCGGAGGCCGATCCAGACCAGGGGGGCGAAGCCGGCGACGATGAGGAAGAACTGGAGGACCTCGTTGTAGATGGCGCTGGTGAGGCCGCCGAGAAAGATATAGCCCAGCACAATAATTGCCGATAGGAAGACTGAGACGTGAAAGACGTAGGCGTCGGGGATGACGCCGTGGAGGAGGCCGAGGGTCTGGATCAAAAGCGCCATGGCGTACATGGAGATTCCGGAGCTGAGCACGGTCATGATGGCGAAGGAGAAGGCGTTGACGGCGCGGGTCTTCTCGTCGAAGCGCATGCGGAGGTATTCGGGTACGGAGCGGGCTTTAGACCCGTAGTAGAAGGGCATCATGAAGATGCCGACGAAGATCATCGCTGGGATGGCGCCGATCCAGTAGAAGTGGCTGGTGATGATGCCGTACTTGGCTCCGGAGGCACCCATGCCGATGACCTCCTGGGCACCCAGATTCGCGGAGATGAAAGCGAGTCCGCAGACCCAGGCCGGGATGGAGCGGCCAGCGAGGAAGAAGTCATTTGAGGTGCGCATGTAGCGCTTGAGGGCGAAGCCGATGCCCAGAACGAAGACGAAGTAGACCAGCATGATGAGCCAGTCGATGATGGAAAGATTCACGGTAACCCTTGTTGTTCTGCTGCCGTTCTGCTTCGATCCTGTTGCGGTCCGACGCAGTTTTTCGGAACGGGAAGTTAGATAGTCCTGGGGCCAACTGTAAATTGTTTTGGTACTGTCTTCCAAATTTTGTAGGTATTGGAGGCGGGTTTGGGAGATTATGACCTGATGCAAGGACAAAATGTCTCACGATGCGATATTTTTTGCCAAAAGATGGGCATCTTGTGCCAACGTTTGATCGAGAGGGTGCATCCCAGTGATAGTGAAATTGGTCGGATCACCTCCGGTTGTACGACAGCAAAGATTTCCTGAAAGAGGCTCTGATTTGAATTTACTGGTGAACTCTCCCTTGGAACAGACCATCTCTCGAATGCCGGCCACCCTTCTCCTTATCGATGACAATGCAGTCCAGGCGGCAACGCGGCAGACGATCTTGAAGCGGGCCGGGTACTTTGTGATTGCGGCGCTGAATCCGTCGCGGGCGCTGGAACAGATTCAGAGGGGCGAGTTTCCGGCGGAGATCGGGTTGGTGATTACCGACCACCTGATGCCGGGAATGACGGGCGCGGACTTTGTTCGGGCATTGCGCAAGACGAATCCTGCGGTGCCGGTGCTGGTGATCAGCGGGCTGCAGGAGGCGGAAGAGGAGTACGAGGAGCTGAACGTGACGTTCCGGATGAAACCGCTGCTGCCGGATCATCTGCTGGCGACGGTTCATGGGCTGGTTCGGGATGGAAGACGCGACTCTGGTGTGATGCCGCAGTAAAGCTGTCCGGTAAACGATGCGTCCATCCATTGGTTGATTGCTGATACGCTCTGCGCTTGAGAGAATAAGGCAGAGGAATTCATGCGACTGCATTCTATGCCGGAGTTTGGAAGTTTTACGTTGTTGCTGGCTCTGGCATTGAGCGCCTATACGCTGGTGATGGGTGGGGTGGCGTTGTGGCGTACGCGCGGGATGGCGGCGGGCGTCGATGGCGGGGCGGGGCGGCTGGGGGAGACGGCACGGCGGGCGGGGATCTCGAGCTTTGTGGCACTGAGCTGCGCGGCGTTTGCGCTGGTATGGGCTTCGTTTACTAACGACTATTCGGTCTCGTACATTCTGCACCATACCAACCGCGATCTGAATACGGCTTATAAGTTCTCTGCGCTGTGGTCGGGGCAGGAGGGCTCGCTGCTGCTTTGGGCGTGGCTGCTGTCGGCGTACGGGTTTGTGCTGCGGATGCGGCATAAGGTGGATGTCCGGCTGTCGGCGTTTGCTTCGACGATTCTGGCTGGGATTCAGGTGTTCTTTCTGCTGCTGCTGAACTTTGCGGCGCCTCCGTTTGCGATTCAGCCTGGGCCGGTGGCGACTGATGGGTTTGGGTTGAATCCGCTGCTGCAGTATCCGGAGATGGTGATTCATCCTCCGATGTTGTATCTCGGCTACGTCGGATTTTCTGTTCCGTTTGCGTTTGCGCTGGGTGCGCTGATGATGCGGTATCCGGGAGAGAAGTGGATTCACATTACGCGGCGCTGGACGATGGTGACGTGGCTGTTTTTGACGTGCGGGATCTTTCTGGGTGCGCACTGGGCTTATAGCGTGCTGGGGTGGGGTGGCTACTGGGGTTGGGATCCGGTGGAGAATGCAAGCCTGATGCCGTGGCTGACGGGGACGGCGTTTCTGCACTCGGTAATGATGCAGGAGAAACGCGGGATGATGAAGAGCTGGAATGTGTGGCTGATCTTCTCGACGTTCATGCTGACGATTCTGGGGACGCTGCTGACGCGGTCGGGGATTGTGAGCTCGGTGCATGCGTTTGCGCAGAGTTCGATTGGGGATTGGTTTTACGGATTTATTTTGATTGTGTTTGCGGTGTGTTTGTTTACGTTCTTCAAGCAGCGGGATCATTTGAAGTCGGAGAACAGGCTGGAGTCGCTGGTGAGCCGCGAGTCTAGTTTTCTGTTCAACAATCTGATTCTGCTGGCGGCTTGTTTTACGGTGCTTTGGGGGACGCTGTTTCCTGTGCTGAGCGAGTATGTGCAGGGCACAAAGGTTACGATGGGTGCCCCATTTTATAACCGCGTGAATCTGCCGATCGGATTGTTTCTCCTGTTTCTGACGGGGATTGGGCCGCTGCTGGCGTGGCGGTCGACTTCGCTGCGGTCGATTCGACGGAATTTTATTTTGCCTTCGATTGCTATGGGTTTGGCGTTGGTGGTGTTGCTGGGTGTGGGTGTGAGGCCTTGGCAGGCTGGGGATGATTGGCAGGCTACGCTGTTTTCTCTGGTGACCTTTACGCTGGCGGCTGGTGTGATTACGGCGATTGGGGCGGAGTTTCTGCGTGGGGCCAACGTGGTGGCGACGCAGACGGGTAAGAATCTGGTGGCTTCTACTGTGCTGCTGGTGCGGCGGAATACGCGGCGCTATGGCGGATATGTGGTGCACTTCGGCATCGTGGTAATGTTTATCGGGATTGCTGGTGGGGCGTTCAACCAGTCGCATGAGCAGGAGATGGGCTTTGGCGATACGTTGAAGCTGGGGCCGTATCGGCTGGTGTGCAAGAGCTATACGCAGGACAGCAACAGGAACTACGACACGGAGTATGCGTTGATGGATGTGTTTCGCGGGAGCAAGAAGATTACGCAGCTGGCTCCGGAGAAGCGGTTCTACATTGCGAGTCAGACTTCGTCGACGATGGTGGCGCTGCACTCTACGCTGGCGAGTGATCTGTATGTGATCTATGAGGGGAAGAATCCGGATACGGATCGGCCGATCATCAAGGTGTTTCTGAATCCGCTGATGAACTGGATCTGGATTGGGGTTTTGATTGTGGTGGGGGGGACATTCCTGGCGCTGGTGCCGAACCTTGCTCGGACGGCTGCGCGCGTGACCGCGGAGGCGCCGGTGGTTGAGGCTGAGGTTCATCATGTTTGAGTTTGCTGCAAGAATGTCCTGCCGGACGAGCCTCCTGCGCGGAGTGCGGCCACTTCTTGGCTTGTTTACTCCTTCGAGTGCGGCTCCCGTTGGTCGCTTTCGACGCTTTGTTGGTGCTGGGATGGTTTGTCTGCTGGCCGTGGTGATGCTGGGGGCTACGCCTGATTCGCGCTTCGAGAAGATGGGCCATGAGATGATCTGCACCTGCGGGTGCGGGCAGGTATTGCTGGAGTGCAACCACGTTGGGTGCCCTGTCTCGCCCGTGATGATCTCGGAGCTGCACTCGGGGATCGATGCGGGGGGAACCGATACTTCGATCTTCAACTGGTTCGAGACGAAGTATGGGGCGACGGTGCTGGCGGCGCCGATTCGTGGGGGGTTCGATAACGTCGCGTGGATCGCGCCGATGGCTGTGTTTCTGCTGGCGACGATTGGAACGGGATTTCTGGTGAAGATGTGGTCGGCGCGGTCGGCGCAGCGTCGGGCTGTGAGTGCGGCTGGGCCTGTGTTGGGTGGCGATGCTGTGCGCGAGCGGATTCGGCGGGAGACGGAGTACTGAGATGGGCATGATTGCGGGTGTGGTGCTGACGCTGGCTCTGTTTGGGTTCATCTTCTGGCCGGAGCGGAATCCCTTTGTTCAGGCGGATAAGACACGGGTGGACTATCTGCGGGAGCGGAAGGATGTGATCTATGAGAATCTGCGGGATCTGAACTTCGAGTATCTGGCTGGGAAGTATCCGGAGCAGGACTATGCGGAGCAGCGGGCGGGGCTTGAAGATGAGGCGGCGCGGGTGATTGCGGAGATGGATGCGCTTGAGGCTCGTGGGGATTTTGGGCGGCGGAGTCGGGCTTGAGACCGTTGGTTGCTGCGGGTTTGACGTAAACTTGAAGGGTGAGATACTTCCCTTCTTTTCTTCGGCGTGTTGTTGTGGCTGCTGCTTTGGTGGCGGCGTTTTCCAGTTTGGCGTTTGCTGATTCGATCACCGGCACGGTTACAAATAAGACGACGAACAAGCCTGCGGCTGGTGATGACGTGGTGTTGATTCGTCTGCAGCAGGGCATGCAGGAGGCGACGCGGACCAAGACGGACGCGAAGGGACGCTTTACGCTGGAGGTGCCGGCGAACGAGAGCCAGGCGATTCATCTGGTGCGGGTGACGCATGATAAGGCGAACTACTTTCGGCCGGCGCCTCCGGGGACGCAGTCGGTCGAGGTGGATGTTTATAACGCTGCGGCGAAGGTGAAGGGTGTTAGCAGCGAGGCCGATGTGATGCGGCTGCAGACCGATGAGAGCGGGAAGTCGCTGCATGTGGTTGAGAATTTTTTTGTAAAGAATGAGTCGAGTCCTCCGTTGACGCAGTTCAGCGACAGGCCGTTTGAGTTTTATCTGCCGGAGGGTGCGGTGGTGGAGGGTTCGGCGGCGCTGTCGCCGGGTGGAATGCCGGTGCAGGCTTCACCGGTGCCGCTGGGGGAGCCGAATCACTATGCGTTCATCTTTCCGATTCGTCCGGGTGAGACGCGGTTTCAGATTACGTACAAGCTGCCGTATGGCGGGAGCCTGAAGTTTTCGCCGCGGGTGATGATGCCGACGGACACGATTGCGGTGATGATGCCGAAGAGCATGACGTTCAAGCCGGGACCTTCTGCACCGTATACGGCGGTGACGGAGGAGACGACGGCGCAGACTTATGTGGCACGGGGTGTGGCTCCTTCGCAGACACTGGACTTTACGATCTCGGGGACGGGGCAGATGCCGCGGGATACCGGGGCTGCGGCGACGGCTGGTGAGGGTGGAGCGGCGGGGGATGCTTCGGCGCCGGCTGGTGCGGGCGGGGCGACGAGTACAGCGGCGAGTGATACGCGGCCTGGTGGCGGGCTGGGCACTCCGCTGGACCCTGAGGGGACGAATGATCCGTGGGCTAAGTACAAGTGGTGGATTCTGGGTGGGCTTGGGCTGGTGCTGGCGGTGGGTGCGGGGGTGATGTTGAAGAATGGGCCTGCTGCTGTGAGTCCGGCTGGTGTTGCGGGTGTGGGTGGGTCTGGTTCGCTGGCGGCGGCGCCTGGTTCCCTGCTTGTGGCGATGAAGGAAGAGTTGTTCTCGCTGGAGACCGATAGATTGCAGGGAAAGTTAACCGAGAGCGAGTATGTTGAGCAGAAGGCCGCGCTGGAGGTGGTGCTGCGACGGGCGCTGACTCGCGGCGAACGGAGCGCAGAGACGTCTAATGTGGCGGGACCCGTAGTCTGAGGTGCTTGCGATGAATACGTTCAAGTCGACGTTGTTGCTGGTTTTGCTGACGCTGTTTTTGCTTTTCATTGGAGATCGCTTTGGTGGGCGAAACGGCATGGTGCTCGCGTTCGTCCTTTCGGTTGCGTTCAACTTCGGGACGTACTTTTTCTCGGACCGGATTGCGCTGCGGATGTACAACGCGCAGCCGGTGACGCGGGAGCAGTTGCCGAGAGCGTATGCGGCGGTGGAGAGGCTGACGGCGAAGCAGGGGCTGCCGATGCCGAAGATCTATGTGCTGCCGACGGAGTCGCCGAATGCGTTTGCTACCGGGAGGAATCCGCAACATGCTTCGGTGGCGGTGACGCATGGGATTCTGCAATTGCTGGATGATGAGGAGCTGGAGGGGGTGCTGGCGCATGAGCTGGGGCATGTGCGGAATCGGGATATTTTGACGAGCTCGATTGCTGCGACGCTGGCGGGGGCGATTACGATGGTGGCGCGGATGGGCTACTACGCTTCGTTGTTTGGCGGGGGCGGGGGTCGTGGAGGCGACAGACGCGGCGGCGGGCTGCAGGGTCTGCTGATGATTATTGTGGCGCCGATTGCGGCTTCGCTGATTCAGCTCTGGATCTCGCGGACGCGGGAGTTTGAGGCGGATGCTACGGGGGCGGCGGCGACGGGGAATCCGTATGCCCTGGCGCGGGCGCTGCAGAAGCTGGAGGATTATTCGAAGAGGATTCCGATGCAGGCTTCGCCTTCGAACGCGCATCTGTTTATTGTTGCGCCTCTGCTGGGGAGTGGCGGGATTGGGAGTCTTTTTTCGACGCATCCTCCGATGAAGGAACGGATTCAACGGTTGATTGGAAGGGACCACATCTAGTGATTCGAGGGGACCAAATCTAGGATGCAGACTTTGCTTCGGGCTCTGCGGTTGTTTGCGATGGTGGCGTGGGTTGGTGGGCTTGGTTTTTTTGCCTTTGTGGTGGCGCCTGTGGCCTTTCATAGTCTGCCGAGCGCGCACGAAGCGGGAATGGTGGTGGGCGGAACGCTGCGGGTGCTGCACTGGATCGGGTTGGTGGGGGGTGCGGTGTTTTATGTTGCGACGGGGCTGTTGTGGCTGCGGGCGGGGGTGGCGGCAAGGACTGAGTTTGCGATTGAGATGATACTTGCCGGGCTGATGATGGCGGGGACGTTTTATTCGCAGTTCAAGATACTGCCGGCGATGGAGGTGGACCGGGCGCTGGCGGGTGGAGCGGTAGAGACGGCTCCGGTGGGGAACGCGGGGCGAGTGGACTTTGAGCGGCTGCATGTTTTGTCGGAGCGGCTGGAGGGGTTCGTCTTTTTTTGTGGGTTGGGGGTGGTGTTTGTGCTGTCTCGTGAGTCGCAATAGGAGACGGTAGAATCTTAAGAACATGAAGATCTGCGTGATTGGTTTGCTGCGAGTGGATGCGGCGATTTTATTTTCCGTGATGGATGGCGATAGGCTTAACATCGGCCGGAGGAGCTAGCGGTGTCGGCGCTGTGGTTGAGCCTGACGCTGGGGCTGGTGGCGGGACTGGCTGATTTTCTGGGTGGATTTTTGCTGGTGCGGCAGTCGCCTTCGGCGCGGGCTCTGCGCTACTTCGTCGCACTGGGTGCGGGTTTTATGCTGGCGGCGGCGGTGCTGGAGATGATTCCGGAGGGGCTGCGGGTGAATGCGCGGTTTGCTCCGCTGCTGATTCTGGCTGGGTACTGCGGGGTACATCTGCTGGAGCATTCACTGGTGCCTCACTTTCACTTTGGGGAGGAGACGCACCACCACGAGTTCATTTCGGCGAAGACCAGCTACTCGGTTCTTCTGGGGTTGGCGACGCATACTTTTTTTGATGGGGTGGCGATTGGGTCGGGGTTTGTGCTGTCGCATTGGCTGGGGTGGATTTTGTTCTTCGCGGTGTTTCTGCACAAGATTCCCGAAGGCTTTACGATGGCGAGCGTGATGCTGGCGGGTGGCCGAGGCGCGGCGGCGGCGTTGAACTCGGCGTTGTTTCTGGGGGCAATGACGGTGCTTGGGGTGCTCGTGATTAACCTCGAGCCTGCTTGGGTGCGGGTGGGGCTGCCGCTGTCGGCTGGGGTGACGATCTATGTCGCGGCGACGGACCTGGTGCCGGAGGTGAACCGGGAGCCTGGGTTGCGGATGGCGCTGGTTTTTTTTGCTGGGGTGGTGGTGTTTTTTATTCTGCGGCTGCTCGGGCCTGGGTAGGTTTTGCGCCGAAAGATATGTCCTGCCGGACGGGCCCACTACGCGTGGAGCGGTCACTTCGTGACTTGTATACCTTTTCCGGGCGGGGTGGATTCGCTTGTCCTCCCGTTGGTCGGAATCGGGCGGGATCTAGCTGGCGGGATTGAGGGTGAGGGTTACGGTGGCGGAGTGTTGCAGGGGGCTTCCGGTTGGGGAAGTGGCGGTGCCGGTGACCGTGATGGCGTAGCTCTTTGCGGGTGAGGTTAGCTGAGGGTCGGCGTTGATGCGGGCTCCGCAGCCGGTGGCGAGGGTGAGGGTGACGCTGGCGATGGCTATGAGAAGGAGCCTAGTTGCTGTCGTGTGTTTGCGTCTGCGTACGGCCGCGCCTGCGAGGGGACAGAGGAGAAAGACTCCTGCGAGGAAGGATTGGTAGAGGCCGTGGGCTGAGGGGCGGTTCGCTGCGACGGTCGTGGGTGTTGCGATCGTCATGGTGAAGGAGTTGGGTGTGGCGCCGGGTGGCAGGGTGGCGGGGTTGAAGGAGGCGGTGGCGAGATTTGGCAGGCCGGTGGCGGCGAGGGTGATGGGGCTGGAGAGATTGTTCTCCGTCTGAACGGCGAAGGTGAAGCTGGCACTGGAGCCGGAGAGGATGGTCTGCGTGGTGCTGCCGGTGGCGGAGAGAGCGAAGTCCGGTGTGGCGGGGCCGGTTCCGACTGTGATCAGTTGCGGAGTGGAGACGCTGGGGGTGAAGTTGGTGCTGCCATCATAGACAGCGGTGAAGGTGTGAGAGCCCTGGGCGAGGAGGCTGGTGAGGAAGACTGCGTCTCCAGAGGAGGAGAGTGGAGTGGTGAAGATCGGGCTGCTGCCATCGAGCAGAGTGACCGAGCCGGTTGGCGTGCCGGTGGTGGTGCTGGCAACGTGGACCGTGAGGGTGAGGGATGATCCGGTGGTTCCGGTGGTCCCGGTAGCTACGAGGTTGCTGAGGGTGATGACTGTACCGGCCGGGGTGATGGTGAGGGAGGTGGAGGGTGCAGAGACGGTGTAGTTCCCTGCTGCCGGGCCGGTGAGAAGGGGCGTGATGGGATAGGTTCCGGCGGGCGAGCCGTCAGTGGCGGTGGTGATGAAGGTGGCGGCGAGGTTTGCGGCATCCTGAGGGAGGACTCCGCTTAGAGTGCCGCTGAGGCTTGGGATTGGCCGGCCGTAGAGGACGAAGATGGGAGCGATGGTCGCGGTGAGTTGCTGTGGGGTAATGGTGAGGGCCAGGGGTGGACTCTGGGTGGAGGGATGAGTCTGGTCGCCGGAGTAGATTGCGGTGAGGCTGTAGGAGCCCGCGGGCAAGGTGGTGGTTGAGAAGGTTGCGGTGTTGGAGAGGAGAGGCGCGGTGCCGAGGGTCTCTGTGGCGGTGGTGGTGGTTGCGAGAAAGGTGATGGAGCCTGTGGCTTGGCTGGTGGCGAGGTTGGCTGTGAGCTGGCCGGTGCCATAGGCGATGGCGGAGGGTGCGGTGAGGGTGAGTGCTGTGGGGGTGGTTGAACCGAGGCCCGCGATGGTGGTGATGATGCTGCCTGCGGGCTGGGTCTCGACCTGACGGATGCGCTGATTGCCGGTGTCGGAGAGGGTGAGGCTGCTGGCGGGAGAGAGGGAGGTTGCGGTTGGGCTGTCGAGGGAGGCGGCTGTGGGGGGGCCGTTGTCGCCGGCGAAGGCCTGGGTGCCGTCGCCGACGACGGTGGTGATGAGGCCGGTGGTGGCATCGATGCGGCGGATGCGGTGGTTCGCGGTGTCAGCGAGGTAGAGGTTGCCGGCGGCGTCGGCGGTGAGGCCGTGAGGGAGTGCGAGGGTTGCGGCGGAGGCGGGGGCGGTGTCGCCGGAAAAGCCGGGCAGGCCGGTGCCGGCGATGGTGGTGATGAGGCCGGTGCTGGAGGTGATCTTGCGGATGCTGTGGTTGTGAGTGTCGGCGAGGTAGAGGTTGTTGGAGGCGTCGATGCCGATGCCGGTGGGTGAGTCGATGGCGGCGGAGAGGGCGGGAGCGCCGTCGCCGGAGTAGCCTTGCGTGCCGGTGCCGGCGATGGTGGTGATGAGGCCGGTGGTGGAGGTGATCTTGCGGATGCGGTGATTGCCGGTGTCGGCGAGGTAGAGGTTGCCGGAGGCGTCGATGGCAAGACCGGTGGGGAGGTTGAGTTGAGCGGAGAGGGCGGGGGCGCCGTCGCCTGAGAAGCCAGGGATGCTGCCGGCGATGGTGGTGATGAGGCCGGTGGCGAGATTGATTCTGCGGATGCGGTGGTTGTGGGTGTCGGCGAGGTAGAGGTTGTTTGCCGCGTCGAGGGCCAGGCCCTGCGGAGAGTCGAGGGTGGCGGAGGTGGCGGGGCCTGTGTCGCCGGAGAAGCCCTGCGTGCCTGTGCCAGCGATGGTCGTGAGGTTGCCGCTGGTGTCGACCTTGCGGATGACGTGGTTTCCAGTTTCGGCGAAGTAGAGGTTGCCGGCTGAATCGAAGACGATGGCGGAGGGGAGGACGAGGGGGACAGTTAGCGCGGAGACGGATGTGGTCTGGGCGGGAAGGCGCGAGAGGGAGAGGACGCAGAGCAGGAGGGCGAGTGCGATCCTGAAGGGAACGAAGTTGGTGCGAAGAGGGCGAGGGAGGCTCTGCTTACCCATGAAGGCTGATCAAACGTACTCTGCGAGGAGGATCTTGTAGCTGGTTTGGTTGCAATCTAAGTCTTACTTTACCGGCAGAGGTGGGTTATCCATGCAGAAGACCCCGGACGAGTGCATCCGGGGTCTTCTGATGGTTTGTTCCGCGTTGAGTTAGGGGATGGCCTGGAAGCGGCCATTCTTCAAACCGAGCGCGTAGGGCTGGAAGATGGGAACGCCACCACCGACGATCTCGGTGATGAAGTTTGCTCCGTCTCCTGCAACCCAGACGTTGCCGGCCTGATCGACTACGGAGGCGCGTCCGGAGGTCAGGAAGGACGAGGACTTCTGGAAGCCGGTGGAAGGTGAGAGCCCGGTCGCCGTGTTTGCGCTTCCGAGTTCGCTGACGCTACCGGTGCCGGTACCGTTGGCATTGTTAGGAATCCATACGTTGAGACGGCCATCGACTGCGATGGAGGTTGGGGTAGCGACACCAATGGTTGCCGGCGTCACGAAGGGGTAGCCCCCGTTGATAGGCGCGGTGTAGCCACTGGTTGCGCTCAGCCCGGTAATTACGCCACTGTCGATCGCCGAGACGAAGAGGTTGTTTTGAGGTCCGAGGGCGAGACCATAGGAGTTGCCGGAGGTGTTGATGGAGGTGGTGGCAAATCCGTTCAGGTTACCAGTTGCAACACTGGGTGAGACCTCGGCGACCGAGGTTGTTCCGGTGGTCACGAAGATGTTGCCCTGGAGAGCCTTTCCCTGGAAGTCCGGCATGAGGCGAACCGGGTTGGTGCCAACGTTGCTGGAGATCTGAACTGGAGCGACTGCCGCCCCGGCGCTGGCAGCGCCTGCGATCCGATAGAGTGAGCCAACGGATCCGGAGACAGCGGTGAAGTACACGTTTCCAACTCCATCCGCCGTAACTCCGATGGGAGATACCGTGGTTGGGAAGGCAAGGGTGGAGCCATTGTTGTATCGGTAGAGACTGGTGCCGGAGCCGAACCAGATATTACCTGCCGAGTCGACCGTAGCGCCGCCCTGCGAGCCGCCGCTGCCGAGAAGGACGCAGGTGGTGGGTACGCCACCGCTCGAGATCTCGGAGAGGTTGCCGGTACCGGCCTGGGAGTTGGCGATCCATACGTTGTCCGCCGCGTCGATATTGATGTCGATGGGCGAGCTGATGAAGCCACCGCTGCCGCCTGAGGTCGAGCCGCAGGTGCTGGTGCTGGTGAAGTTGACCGCGATGGTCCAGTCCGTAGGCTGGGTAGCGAGCGCGGGCTGATAGGGACCGCTGACGCCGCCCGCGAGACCGAAGAGAGTGCCGATGTTCGAGGTGCCGCCACTTGTACTCGTAGGATTCGTGAGGAGGTAGTAGATCGCCAGGAGAGTATCGGTTGGAGCGGGGAGAGTCCCGTGCTGGAAGTTAGACGTATAGGCGGAGTTCGGCGGAGTTGCAGCCGTAAAGAGCGAAGTGCAGGC
Organism: Edaphobacter lichenicola; assembly: GCF_014201315.1. Taxonomy (NCBI): domain Bacteria; kingdom Pseudomonadati; phylum Acidobacteriota; class Terriglobia; order Terriglobales; family Acidobacteriaceae; genus Tunturiibacter; species Tunturiibacter empetritectus. Next base: position 345,919 of record NZ_JACHDY010000001.1, on the reverse strand, counting down.
TGTCGAAGAGGCAGTTGCGGTATTGATGCAGGCGGAGAGAATGTTTGCGAGCAGGTTGACTTTGCCGGGCTCGGGAGTAGCGGTGATCGTGACCGCTGGATTGATGTTCCCTGTGCTGGATGCGCTCAACGTGGTTGAGGTGACGGAGGCGCCTGTGGCTAGATTGGCGAGAAGAGCGATCGTATTGGGGATGGCTGTGATGATTGCGGTCTGCTGCGTCGTCCCGTCAGCGGAGATGCTCTCCGTGGTTGGGTCGAAGAATCCTTGATAGGCAGCCATTGTGGCCACGGTCGTCACTTCGGTCATGTCGATGTTAGTGGATCCGGTAAGCGAGTTGCAGGTACCGAAGACCGAGATGAACTCTGCGGCTGTATTGTTCTGAGTCGTGTCACCGTTGTTCTGAGTGTTTCCGCCAGAGGAGATGACGTAGACCAGAGGTGAGATTCCCACGCTCGTCGGGCAGGAGAAGGTGCTGGTGGAACCATTATCAGCTGGATTGCCAGGGATTGGATCTCTCGTGAAGGCGAAGGACCCGGCGGCGTCGGTGGTGGTGGTGGCGCCGAGGGTGAAAGGAAAGCCCGATTTCTGGCCGGCGTAGTACAGCTTGACCGTAGCGCCCACAACTGGCTGATTGCCGCCGTGGATCTTCCCACCGAGTGCGGCTGGGGAGCTGGCGTTGCTTACGATGGAAGGCGCCGTCGTCGCCATATTCGAACAGCCGGCGGTGAAGACCGCGCTCGATGCCATCAGCGCGAGCAGATTTCGCTTTGAGCCCGTCAGCCGGGCGAAAGAGTTGCCAATCATGGGTGTTCCCTCCGAAAGGTGGTGGTGCGGTTTGCTGTTCAAGGTAATGGTTGTGCTGACCAGAGACAACATGAAATCAAAAGCGTGAGAATCAAGAGTGAGACAGGCTGGGGGAAAATATCGGACTGTCAGATTAATTCATTAGTGCAAACTGCCACGTCAATACAAAAGATCTATAACATCTGGAACTTCCTTCGATAACGGAGCCTCTACGGGTCGGAGGGCCCCTGAGGGGGAGGACAGTTACAGGACGACTGAAAATCTTTCAACATCTCATGATGGAGCATACCCGAGGTTGGCCATTCTGGTGCTAAATAACTCGTGACACTTTTGGGTCATTTGTAGGCCATGCGTTAATAGATTGACCAGAACAAACTCCCGGCACATGCAACTATTTGCAGTCTTCTTGCAGTCTTCGGGCTGTGTGGGCGTTTCTTGAGGATGCGAATTTGATTGGCCTGGCGGCTCGATGCCTGCCGTGAGTCTCGGCCACTCGTGTTGGAAAAAAGCCGGTTCTACTCTTTCTCGCTCGAGGAATTTCGGACAACTTTCGCGAAAGAAAGCTAATCTATTCGAGTAGCCTGCTTCCATCAGATCCTTCGCTATCGGAGACGACCATGCGCGTGAAATCGATGTATCTTGCAGCAAGCATAGCTCTTTCAACCACCTTACTGCTGGGCGGATGCAAAAGTTCAGCGCCTGCTCCTACTCCGGCTCCGACACAAAGCCTGAACCCGGATGGGACGCCTGCCACTCCGACTTCGTCGAGCGCGGCGACGGCGCCGGCTACGCCTGCGGTCTCGCCTGCGACTTCGGTTCCTGCGGTGCCTCCGCCGCCTCCACCAGCTCCGGTGGCAGCAGCGGTTCCACCGCCACCTCCACCTCCGCCTGCTCCCGTAAGGTTGACTGCTCCGGCAGGCACTGCCGTAACGGTGACGGTGACCGAGCAGCTTAGCGCCAGCAAGAACAACGTTGGCGATGGATTTTCCGGGGTGTTGGCGGCTCCGGTGAAGAGCTCGGGTGGGGGAACGGTCTTCCCGCGCGGGGCGCACGTGGTCGGCACGGTGGTGGCTGCAAAGGGCCGCGGCCGGTTCAAGGGATCAGGTGCGCTTGGCATCGCGGTGACCGAGATCTCGGGGACCTCTGTGAGCACGAGCTCGTATGAGAAGGATCAGGCCGGCAAGGGTAAGCGGTCGGCTGGCTTTATTGGCGGCGGTGCTGGCGGCGGCGCACTGATTGGAGGACTGGCCGGCGGCGGCAAGGGCGCTCTGCTGGGTGGATTGCTGGGAGCGGGCGCTGGAACGGCTGGCGCAGCGTTCACGGGTAATAAGGACGTCGTGATTCCGTCGGAGTCAACGGTGACCTTTCACCTGACGGCTCCGGTCACGGTCACTGCGCGATCGAGGGCCGCTGCCAGGGATGCCGCTCCTACGGAATAAAGTCGGGATTCTATGATGGATCAAGCACCTGCTCCCTGTTCGGGGCAGGTGCTTTTTTATGCGGTGAGGATTTGCGGGGCACACGACGGCATGACGGTAGACTTGAGAGATGCGACTGAATCCTGTTTTTTTGTTGTCTGCGACCGATGTGGCGCACTTCCCTTCCGAAGCGAAGACCTTCGGCGCGCCTGAGGTTGCGTTTCTTGGGCGGTCTAATGTCGGGAAGTCCTCGTTGATCAATTCCCTGCTTGGTTCGCGGGAGGCGAAGGTGTCGTCGACGCCGGGGCGGACACGGACGATCAATTTTTTTGCACTGCATGAGGGTACGGGAGACAAGATGAAGGTGAGGCCGACGTTGATCTTCGCGGACCTGCCGGGGTATGGGTATGCAAAGATCTCGAAGTCGATCTCGGCGGAGTGGCCTTCGTTTATTGAGCCTTATCTTGCGGAGCGGGAGACGCTGGCGCTATGCATCTGCCTGGTGGATACGAATATTCCGCCGCAGGAGAATGATACTCAGTTGATTACATATTTCAAGCAGACGCAGCGGCCGTATCTTGTCGTGGGGACGAAGGCAGATAAGCTTTCGAATAATCAGTTGGCGAAGTCTGTTGCGGCGTTGAAGAAAGCGCATGAGGTGGAGGAGATTCTTCCGGTGAGCGCGAAGACGGATGCGGGGACGAAGGTGCTTTGGGCGAAGATGATGGAGGTGGCGGAGTAGGCGGTATTCGAGCACCTATTTTGTAGCGGGGACCAGGCTTGGGAGAGAAGCGGGTTCCTCCGCTGCGTCACTCACGATACGACTGTGAGTGCCTTCGGTCGGAATGACAGCGTTTGTTGTTTGATTGGAAGGAGAACAGGCGGCTGCGATCACCCGCAGCCGCCTGTTTGCTTTGTGCCTGCTTTAGGTTTGTGCACTTGACTAGTCAGCACGAGTAGCTAGTCGCCGTAGTAGTCGAGGCCGAGGTGGTGATGCGGTCTTCGCCTTTTGATGCTGTGAAGATTGTTTTCGATGTGGCCCCACGACTAGCGGAAATTACTAGACTTTGACGTTTCGGTGACACCGGCCTTTGTTGACCAAGCTCAAGCTTTGGTTGGCAAACTCAAGCTTGCCTACGGAGGCATTTATGGAAAACATGTGGACCAACATGAAGGCCGCAACCAACCGACGTTCGTTTCTGAAGAACGGACTAACTGCAGCGGGGGCCACAACAGTTGGAATGGGACTTCTGGGCCATAGTTCTTCAGCTTCAGCGCTAGATGGATTTGACGATGACCGTAGCGGACGTCTCACCCGTGGAGATGCAGCGCTGCTCCGGTTCGCCGCAGCAGCGGAGATACTGGAGACGGACCTCTGGGTGCAGTACAACGAACTAGCGGGGATTCAGGACAGCGAAGTCCCTGGCGGAAGCGGCAATCCAGCCTTCACCGCGGCCCTTTCGAAGCTGGACTCCGACATGGCCCAGTACGTCCACGATAATACCGACGACGAATTTACCCACCAGAACTTTCTCAACGCGTATCTGGCTTCGAAGGGAGCAGCTACAGTCAACCTTGAGCAATTTCGCACGTTGCAGGGGAGCACCGCGACTGGCTCCAGCGGAAAACTACGCCTTACAAACTTAATGCGACTGACTCTGGATACGAGTTGGTGGACTCGCTACCGCGACGACAGCCATAACCCGGACCTCGATCCGAACTTCACCTTCCCGCAGGCTGTGCCTACTTTATTTACAGGCGAGCATACGGCAATTCCCAGGACGAATGACGACACCAAGCATCCAAACTTCCTTCAGGCGATCGCAAACACTGCCGGCTTCCACTTCGCTACGATCGAACAAGGCGGCAACAGCCTCTATCCCTCGATGGCGCAGAGAGCCACAAGTGTGGAGGTCTTACGAATTCTGATCAGCATCGGCCCCACTGAGACGATGCACTTTCAAACATGGTCAGACAAGGCGGGCAACGCGCCTCCTCTGACTGCAGTGGATCCCGTCACCAAAGTGTCGGTGACTTTTCCAGACCTGAACTCTCCTCCGTTTGGTGGTGAGGAGTTCCAGACGAACTTGATCATGCCTGAGCCGTGTCCGTTCCTGAGCCGTAAGCTGCCGGTGTGCTCGATCATCCGTCCCACTGAAACTAATGGGATAGCGATGGGAGTGGTCAACTTCCTGACGGCAATGGGTCTCTTCATCGGGCAATCGCCCGCCTTCGTCAAAGTGATGCGCGATCTGGCGGAGGATGCCGACGAAGCCAAGCGGGGGTTTATATTCTGACTCGCTTATTGCCGGGGCCATAGCTTTGCTTTGACTTTGAAATGATAAGAGCGGCTGCGATAGATTTCGCAGCCGCTCTTCGGTTTTAGGTCGTGGAATTAGTCGCCGTAGTAGTCGAGGCCGAGGTGGGTGATGAGGTCTTCGCCCATGATGTGGCGGAGAGTGTTCTTCAGCTTGATGTGCTGGATGAAGAGGTCGTGCTCGGGGTAGACGCCGGGTGCGGAGTCGGGATCCTTGAAGTAGAAGCTGAGCCACTCCTGAATACCGAGACCACGCAGTAGAGGTGTCCGGGCGGCGAGGTCCATGAAGAGGATCAGGTCGAGTGCGAGTGGGGCGGCGAGGATGGAGTCGCGGCAGAGGAAGTCTACCTTGAGCTGCATGGGATAGCCGAGCCAGCCGAAGATGTCGATGTTGTCCCAGCCCTCTTTGTTGTCGCCGCGGGGTGGGTAGTAGTTGATGCGGACCTTGTGGTAGAGGTCCTTGTAGAGGTCGGGGTGTAGTTCGGGCTGGAAGATGTGCTCGAGCACGCCGAGCTTCGAGACTTCTTTGGTCTTGAAGGAGTCGGGGTCGTCGAGAACTTCGCCGTCGCGGTTGCCGAGGATGTTGGTGGAGTACCAGCCGGCGACGCCGAGGTTGCGGACCTTGAAGGCGGGAGCGAGAACTGTCTTGATGAAGGTCTGGCCGGTCTTGAAGTCCTTGCCGCAGATGGGAGCGTTCATCTTCTTGGAAAGCTCCTGCAGTGCGGGAATGTCGACGGTGAGGTTTGGTGCGCCGTTGGCGAAGGGGATACCTTCCTTGAGTGCGGCCCAGGCGTACATCATGGAGGGCGAGATGCCGGGGTCGTTATCGACGAGGCCCTTCTCGAAGGCTTCGAGGGTCTGGTGGACGGCGGTCTGCTCGAGGTAGATCTCGGTGGAGCCGCACCAGATCATGACCTGGCGATCGGTTTTGGTTTTGAACTCCGCAATGTCGTTGCGGATCTGGTTGGCGAGGTCGCACTTGTTCTTGCCGGTCTTGACCTTCTGGCCGGTGAGGCGCTTGACGTAGTGCTGATCGAAGACGGCGGGCATGGGCTCGATGGACTCGAGGAAGGGACGCATCTGCTCGAGCTGGTCGCGGTCGAGAACCTGCGCGGTCTTGGCTGCGTCGTAGAGGTTGCCGCCGAAGATGTCCCAGCCGGTGAAGACGAGGTCGTTGAGGTCTGCGAGGGGGATGAACTCTTTGATGAGGGGGCTGCGCGCGTCGGTGCGTTTGCCGAGGCGGATGGTGGCCATCTGCGAGGTGGAACCGATGGGTTTGGCGAAGCCGCGGCGAATGGCTTCTACGCCGGCGATGAGGGTGGTGGCGACGGCTCCCATGCCGGGAATCATGACGCCTAGTTTTCCAGTGGCAGGCTTGATGGTTGCCGCGTCTTGCGCAGCGGATGCTGGCTTAGCGGCTGGGGGTGTAGACATTCTTGGCGGTACCCTTCTGTCGTGCGATATTCCGTGTAATGCGGACTCTTTAGTATCGCTTACGGTGGAGTAGGGGTGCAAATGGAACCGGACCAAGGGGGTCGAAGGGAGGATGTACCTCAATTCATCTCATCGAAAGCCACCAGCCGGGGCCAGAGCACCAACAGGTGTCATCCGGCTCGTCATCTCGATGCAGCGACCTTACCCTGGTCCAGCTGCTTTTGCGGAACATTTTGGTGAGCTTTTGCGCGGTTGCCTCATCCCTTGCTCCGATGCAGGAAACAAATTGTGCCTGCGTCAGAAAACGAGCCGCGTAGCCACCGTCTTCGCGTTTGGTGATGTGGAGCATGGCTCCATATCCTTCCGAGGGAATCAGGGGAACGATGAGCCGTCCCTTCGGGCGCAGTGCGTCGAGCCAAACGGCCAGTGGATGAGTTGCTCCAGCGCTCACATAGAGGACATCACATTCGGGGAGCGGCGCCATTGCTCCGGAGCGGAGGTGCAGCTTGACGTGAGGAAGCTCAGCGAGATTGCTGATGGCACGCTGCGCGAGGGTTGGCTCGATCTCGTAGGCGTCTACGGCTCCTGTCTCTCCTACCAGCTTCGCGAGCAGCGTGGTGTAGTAACCGGTTCCGGCGCCCACATGGACCACATGTTCGCCCTTCCTGAGATTCAGGGCAGCGATGCAGAACGCGTGCAGGGTGGGCTGTCCATTGTTGAGAGGGTCTGCAGCGCCGAGCGAGACGACGACATCCTGATAGAGACATGCAGGATCGTCGGAGGGCGTCTGGATGTAGTCAGTGCCTGTGAAGACGTGCCACGGAGGAGGTCCTACGAACTTCTCTCGGGGGGTAGACGCAAAGGCAGAGGCGAGTTCGCTGTTTGGAGGAAGGCCGGCATTGGCAGTGATCAGATTGGCGAAGAACAATCTGTGTGCCTGAATGCCTTCCATAGCCGTTCTCCAACTGTCATCCTAGACCGGCGATGAGGGTGGTGGCGACGGCTTCTGTGCCGGGATCATGACGGCTAGTCTTCCAGAGGCGGGCTTGGTGCTGGCCGCGGCTTGCGTGGCGGCTCCGGGTAGACGTTCTCGGGTCGGGGCAAAGAATGGAGGCGTCCGATCATCGACAGGGCGATGTTTTCTCGCAACTCTGACGGAAGCCGGAGTCGTGGGGATACGGTTTCTACTTCGCAGGCGTCTCCAAGTATTTGATGAGCAGGACTTCGTTGCCGATTTCGCTGTAGATCAGCTCGTCTACTGTGCCGTTTGCGAGGAGGAGGCCGTAGCCGCCGGGGCGCATTCCATCCTCTTCGCGCTTACGGATATGGGCGGTGGGATCCTGTGGAGGGTTTGCGATGGCGGCGTGGGTGAGAGACTCCTGGCGGAAGCCTGCGCCGGGGTCGCGTACGTGAAAGACGAGTGTCCGTGCGGTGCGAATGGCGGTGACCTCGACGACCTGTTCGGGATTGAAGGCGGCGCCATGCTCCATGGCATTGAGCAAGATCTCTCGCAGCGCCTGCATGAGGTCGAGTTGTGCACCGTCGGGTAAAAGGTTGGTGAACTCTTTGGCGAAGGTGAGGAGGCGCTCGGCGGTAATGAGGCGGCAACTGATGCGGACGGAGACCCAGCCGGGACGAGCGGAGAGAACGTGGATGTCCTGCTGCCACCGGCTGTCGGAGGTTGTATCGCCGGCCAGGCTGGCGATCGCGTGCGGATCAAAGGGAGGCGTAAAGCAGGCGAAGACGTGGGCTCGCAGGGCAGCGATAACGTCTTCCGGCGTGCTGTGGTGGGCGAGAGCGATGCACTTTACTCCCGGACGGATGTGACGCATCTCGTCGAGCAGAGCCAGGTCTTCTTCGACGGAGCTGTTGGCGCAGGTGATGACGACGCTGAAGGATCGCATGCGCAGACGCTGCAGGGCGTCGGCGTGACCAGAGGCATAGTCACTGGGGATACGGGCGCGGGAGAGTGCATCGCCGATACTTTGGGCGATTTGGGTATCACTTCCAATGACCAGAACGCGGCTCATGGTTGGCTCTCCGAGAGGTCACGTTTAACTGTAGATCATCTCGTTCGCGGAGTCGTGGCAGGTTTAGCGCTATTCTTCATTCCATCAAACGGAGGTCGATCACGGATGGCGGGTGCTTAGATTTCGGAGAAGAAGACGGAGGGGGGAACGTGAAAGCGGCGGCTCAGACGCTGGATATGGTCGCGCGTAAGCTGGCGGCGCCCGGAGAGAATGAGCGAGACGGTGGTTTCGCTCCCGAGTTCGTTGGCGATGTCGCGCTGGGTGAGACCGTTTTGGTCGAGCAGAAAACGTAGCACCTCTGCAGGATCGGCGTCAGGCACGACGTGATGTTGAGATTCATACTGGTTGATGAGCAGAGTGAGGAGCGCGATCGCTTCGTCCTCGTAAGCGGTCGGGGCAGACTTCGCGGTGAGCTCGAACAATGCTTTCGTATAGGCGGCGAGTTCCTTGTCGGATCGAATGAGGTGGGGCGCTCCAAGGCGAATCATCCTGGCGGGATTGGCTAGTGTTGTACTCATCGTTTGACCCCCTTGTCCCAGTTGGCTGTGTTGTCGTACTGCTTGTGCGTAAGAAAAGACCGGATGTAGATGTGGCCTTCGGTGATGCGTGAGGCCTTCTGCCGCGAATAGTGAATGATCGTAATGAGTCGAAAGCTGTTCTGACGAATATTGAAGATAACGTATCCCTCGACGGCATCTGCGTCTGGGAAGACCTGCCTGACCTCCACAAAGTTTCTCCACCGTGCGGCGGTCGCGATCTTGTACCAGGCTCTTATCTCATTTGCGGCCTCTGGACACCGGGTTTCGGCTTCGAGCAGATGCTTTCGGGTTACTACATTCATAGACGAAAGCCTGTGTCATGAGAGTCTAACTTTCTCTCCAATTTTACTTTGCATAATGCAAAGTAGTCAACCGACGCCGTGCCTTGCAGTGGAGGCAGATGCGGCTATGCGGCTTCGGTGCGGATGCGGTTCTTCCAATGGGAGGTAATGAACCAGACTGCGCCGATCACCAGGACTACTTCTACGGCGAGATGGAAGCGGTGGAAGATGGCTTTGAACTGGGGGTTGGTGTTCCAGCTTGCGCCTAGCTTCATGCCGACCCAGGCGAGGGCGTAGCACCAGGGCCAGGAGCCGATGAAGGTGTAGAGGTGGAAGCGGAGCTGGTTCATCTTCGCGACGCCGGCGGGGAAGGCGATGAAGGTGCGGACGATGGGGAGCATGCGTCCGATGAGGACGGTGATGGAGCCGTATTTGGAGAAGAAGTGATCGACGAGGTCGAGGTCGCGACGGCTTAGGAGCATCATGCTGCCGTAGCGTTCGACCATGGGGCGACCGCCCTTTGCGCCGACCCAGTAGGCGGGGATGGAGCCGAGGTTCGAGGCCAGCGATGCGACGGTGGCGAGGATGATGAGCTGGAGCTGGGTGTGGGCGAGAGCGTAGCCGGCGAGCGGCATGATGACTTCAGACGGGATGGGAATGCAGGCGGACTGGATCGCCATGAGGAGGATGACGCTGGCGTAGCCGCCGCTGGCGATGGCGCCGATGAGGAGTGCGATGATTTTTTCTGACATGCAGGTGCAGTATACGGGGTGAGGGTTTGGTGGGATGAGCTAGCATGGAAGAGTCAGGAGATTTGCACCATGTCGAATACTGTTACCGAAGCGGGAACCTCTATTGCCAGCGAGACTAATCCTAGTGCGCCGACTCAGGCGGGAAGGCCGGCGAGCAGCTTTGGGGCGGCTCCGCATGACCCTTCGAAGCCGGCGGTGAAGCGGCAGATTGTTTGCTTCAGCTTCTACAAGGTGATGCCGGAGTGGCGGAGGCTGCCGGCGGAGGAGAAGGCGGCGCATAAGGCGGCGTTTGCCGAGGTGCTGGCCAGGTGGAATAAGCCGGGGGAGTTTGTGTCGCTGACGTACTCGACGATTGGGACCCGCGGCGATGTGGATATGTGCGTGTGGTCGATTGGCTATGGGGTGGATGAGCTGAACCAGATGCGCAGCGAGTTGATGCGGACGCCGCTGGGGGGATATCTGAACTCGCCGCATAACTTTTTGGCGATGACGAAGCGGTCGCAGTACCAGATTGACCGGCCGGATGAGAGCGAGGGCGAAGGGCGTGGAGCGATTCGTCCGGGTGGGCAGAAGTACATCTTTATCTATCCGTTCTGGAAGACGCGGCCGTGGTATCTGCTGCCGGCGACGGAACGGAAGCGGTTGATGGATGAGCATATTCGCATTGGGCTGATGTATCCACGGGTGAAGCTGAATACGACTTACTCGTTCGGGATCGACGACCAGGAGTTTGTGGTGGCGTTTGAGACGAATTTTCCGGAGGATTTTCTGGACCTGGTGCAGCAGCTTCGGGAGACGGAGATCAGCTTGTATACGCTGGAGGACACACCGATCTTCAGCTGCGTGCGGGTGCCTGCGGCGGAGATGCTGGATCGTCTGGGATGAGGAAGGCAGCGAGTCAGCGAGTTGGGAAAGCAGCGAGTCGGCGAGTCAGCAAGCCGGCGGTTGCAGCGGTTGAACGGGTGGCTACGGGGAAGAAGACTGGGAAGATGCGCAATCCTACTTCGCAGGAGAGGGTGGCGGCGATTCTGGAGATTCTGGCGAAGACTTACCCTGGGGTCGTCTGCGCGTTGCATCACAGGAGTGCGTGGGAGCTGACGGTGGCTACGATTCTGTCGGCGCAGTGTACGGATGTTCGGGTGAATCTGGTGACTCCGGCGCTGTTCAAGGCGTTTCCTACACCGAAGGCGTTTGCGGCTGCTTCCCTGCCGGAGCTTGAGGAGTTGATTCGGACTACTGGATTTTTTCGCAATAAGGCGAAGTCGATTCAGGGCGCGGCGCGGGTGGTGGTGGAGGAGTTTGGGGGGAAGGTGCCTCAGACGATGGAGGAGATTCTTACGCTGCCGGGGGTGGCTCGGAAGACTGGGAATGTGGTGTTGGGGTCATGGTTTAAGATTGCGGTGGGAGTTGTTGTGGATACGCATGTTATGCGGCTGTCGCGGCGGCTTGAGCTGGCCGGAACTACACCTGGGTCGACTACGCCGGAGAAGGTGGAGCGGGATCTGATGAAGATTATTCCGCAGGATCGGTGGATCGCGTTCTCGCATGAGCTGATTCATCATGGGCGGCAGATTTGTGTGGCTCGGAAGCCGCGGTGTGTGGACTGTACGCTGGAGCGGCTTTGTAACTCTTCCGATAAGACCTGGAGTTCGCACTAGGCTCTGTCCTGCCGTACGGACGCCCTGCGCGGGCTGCGGTCACTTCGTGACGTGTATACCGCTTCGCTTGGCGCTCCCGTTGGTCGCGAGCGATCTTCCTTCCCAACCACGGGAGGACCCACGGCGTTCGTTCCACTAGGACCGGTACACGCGCTTGCCACCCCACGTCTTCATCTTCCTTTCAGGAGGGATTCGATTAGGGCCGGGATGGTGGGTTCGGCGGCTTCTACGGTGGGTTCGTGGCCCAAGGCGCGGAGGGTTTGGCTGGTGATGGGGCCGATGGAGGCGAGGGTGATGTTGGGTGGGAGCGTGAGGTTGGCGGCTTCGAGGAGAGCGAAGAGGTTGGTGGCGGTGGAGGCGCTGGTGAAGGTGATGGCGTCGGGGTAGTTCTCTGGTGCGCTGAAGAGATGTCGGAGGGCGGGGATGGAGTTGGGCGGTGTCTGGTTGCGATAGGCTTCGGCGATGGTCACGGTGGCTCCGGCGGCGGTGAGGGTCTCGGGGAGCGTGTCGCGGGCTTCGGCGGCGCGGGGGAGGAGGAAGGATTTCCCGGAGGCTTCGGGGAGGAGAGCTTCGGCGAGGGATTCGGCGAGGTACTGCGGGGGGACCAGGTCGACGGTGAGGCCGATGGCGTTGGCGGCGCGAAGGGTGGCGGGGCCGATGACGGCGATGTGTTTGGGGAGTTGGGTGAGGTGGAGGAACTGGGCTCGGCGATGGAAGGCTTCGACGGCGTTGGCGCTGGTGAAGAGGAGCCAGTCGTAGGTGCGGAGGCAGGTGAGTGCGGCGTCGAGGGCGGCGAAGGAGGTGGGCGGGACGATCTCTATGGTGGGGATCAGGATGGTGATCGCGCCGAGGGCTTCGAGTTGAGTTGCCAGCTCGGAGGCCTGGTGGCGGGTTCGAGTGATGAGGATGCGTTTGTTGGTGAGTAGTGGCACAGGAGACGATTTTAGTTTGTTTTCCGACGAGAGGCGTTATTAAGGTTTTCTTCAGGATTGACGCGGGTTTTACTAAGAATAACTTAAGGTTATCGACCTTATTGGAAGCTTTGTTGACGTCATCGAGTGTCCCTTGTGAATTCATTTTGAGGTAACGTATCGCTGGCCGGCCTCTGCTATCAAGAGTGCGGAGGTTCGTTATGAAAAAGATTTCAATTGCGGCAGCTACCACTGCCGTTGCCCTGGCAAGTCTTTCAACACATGGAATCGCGCAGGACCCAAGTGCGATTAAGCATGTGCTTCTGCTGAGCATCGACGGGATGCATGCGGTGGACTTTTACAACTGCTCGAACGGTATCAGCGGGGTGAACGGCGGTGAGCCTTACTGCCCGAATCTTGCAAACCTTAGCCATCGGGGGACGACCTACTCGGCTGCGTCGACGACGAGGCCTTCCGATTCGTTTCCGGGGATGATGACGCTGGTGACGGGCGCTACTCCGCGGACGATGGGGGTTTATTACGATGTGGCGTACGACCGCTCGCTGGACGCTCCGGCGAAGACTACGGGCAACGGGAATCTAGCCGGGCCGTGCACCGCAGGCGCAGCGCCGACGGGGACGACGACCGAGTATGAAGAAGGAATCGATATCGACCAGACGAAGCTGAATGGCGGCGCGCCGGGAGCGGGACTGACGGAGGGCGGCCTTGCTTCGATTGATCCGCAGAAGCTGATTCGCAATCCTGCGGCGGGCTGTGCGCCGGTGTTTCCGTGGAACTTTATTCGCACCAATACTGTCTTTGGGGTGATCCATCAGGCTGGAGGTTATACGGCATGGTCGGATAAGCATCCTGCTTATTCGTCGGTGGGTGGACCGGGCGGACCTTTCCTGGACGACTTCTACGCTCCGGAGATTAATTCGAACGTGGTGGCTCTGCCGGGAGTGAAGACGCCAGAGGGAGCTTCGTGCGCGACGATCCGCGATACGGCTGCCGATCTGACGTCGTGGACCAATAGCTTTGACAACATCCAGTGCTATGACACGCTGAAGGTGAATGCGATCTTGAACGAGATTGCCGGCAAGACGCACAACGGCGGCGCGGGAAAGGTTCCAGCGTTGTTTGGCATGAACTTTCAGGCAGTGAGTGTAGGACAGAAGTTGATAGAAGCGAATGTTGCCACCGGCGGCTACACGAATGCGGAGGGAGTGCCTACGCAGGAGTTGCTGAAGGAGATCGAGTATGTGGACGCCTCGATTGGGCAGATGGTGACTGCGCTGAAAGATACGGGCAATCTGGAGGACACTGTCATTATTGTGACGGCGAAGCACGGACAGTCTCCGATCGATCCGAATCTTTATAAGGCGACGCCGGGCAAGACGAGCAACGGAACGACTCCAGCGACGCTGCTGGCGGCGATGTTGCCGGCTTCTGAGTCGCCGCTGGGCGGTGGAATTGGGCCGACGGAAGATGACGTCTCGCTGCTGTGGCTGAAGAGTGGCGCGGATGTGACGACAGCGGTGAGTACTCTTGAAGAGAACAAGGTCGCAATCGGGCTGGGGCAGATTTACTATGGGCCGTCGGTGGCTCTGAACTACAACAAGCCGGGTCTCGGAGCGGGTCTGGATCCGCGGGCTCCGGACATCATCGTGACTCCGAATGTTGGAGTGACGTATACGGGAAGTGCGGCAAAGCTGGCGGAGCATGGCGGCTTTGCGCATGACGATACCAATGTGATGCTGTTGGTATCGAATCCTGGATTTGCGAAGGTGTCGGTGTCGATTCCGATTGCGACGGCGCAGGTGGCTCCGACGATTCTGCAGCTTTTGGGGCTAAACCCAAATCTGCTGAACGCGGTGCAGCAGGAAGGAACAGCTGTGCTACCGGGAATTAAGCCGGCACAGTAGGTCGAACGGAAGCACAGAGCGAAACAAGGGGGGATCGGAAATACCGGTCTCCCCTTGCTATTTAACTGCTTGCGGCTCGGCAGCTAAAGGCTCGGAGGGTTGCGGCGGAGCGAGGGTCTTGTCGAGCCGTTCCTGCACTCCTTCTACAACGTCGCTGACACCTTTGCTGAGCAGGAACGTGAATGCGGCAAATGCGAATAGTCCTAAGGAGCTTAGATCGCGCGCGGGGATGTGGTTGAGGTCGGATTTTTGAAGAAGGGTAAGATTCGACAAAATTGCGATAACGATTTGAGACAGGCCGTAGAAGATCTTTAGATATTTTTTGAACAGGTAGAGGAGGGTGCCCACGAGGAGGAGTCCGGTGCAGAGGATAGCGCGCGCGAGGATGTTGTAGTAGATGGAATGGGCGGCGAAGTGGCCTGCGAAGGAACGACGAAAGATCAGGTACCAGCAGAGCAGGCTGACCAGGAGGCCGGTCAACGCGGCGATGGTGAGATAGAGCCAGTAGAGCGGTCGCGTGCGGGACTTCTGGAATGCATGAGACTTTCTGTAGATGAGGAAAAGAAACAAGGCTATCGGCAGGATGAACAATACGATGGCGTGGGGGATGACGAGGTGGGGACCTCCCTTTTCGATCCAGCTGAGGTAGATATCGTTCCAGTGAATCTCGGTTGGGGCGATGCGAAAGGCTACCCTGAACATCAACCACCACAGGCAGGCGAAGAAGAGCACAAGGAGTGTGGCGCGAAGAAAGAATCGCGGCCTTAGCTTTTCGGGCTTGTCTATTTCCTCTGGCTTCATCGTCGTTTCCATGAAAAACAAACGCGGAGACGTATGGCCCGGGACCCGTGAGGCAGCATTATCTTACAAGAACGGTCAGTCGGCGGAGAGTGCGAGGTCGAGGAGGTCGAGGGCGCCTTTGGATTTGAGGTCGTCGGCGACGCGGAGACCGAGGGTGACGGGGTTGGTGTCGGGAGTGGCTTCGGTTTCCACCTGGACCATGGATTCGCCGTCGGGGGACACGACCTGGGCAACCATCTTCCACTTCCCTTCTTCGTGGAAGCAGTGCGCGCCGATGGGAAGGGAGCAGCCGCCGCCGAGGGCGTCGAGTGTGGTGCGCTCGGCGTCGATGGCGAAGCGGGTGTAGGGGTGCTCGAGGAAGGCGATGGCGTTGCGGATGTAGGTGTCGCGGGCTTCGTCGATGGCATGTTCGGGGCTGCGGGTTTCGAGGGCGAGGGCACCCTGGCCTGGGGCGGGACAGAGTTCGCAGGGGGAGAAGCGCTGGTGGACGGATTCGGTTCGCTTGAGGCGGTCGAGGCCGGCGGCGGCGAGGACGAGGGCGTCGCACTTTCCATCGGCGAGCTTCTTGAGGCGGGTGTCGATGTTGCCGCGGACTTCGACGAAGGTGACGTCGGGGCGTAGGGCGAGGATTTGAGCGCGGCGGCGTGGGCTGGTGGTGCCGATGCGGCCTCCTGTGGGGAGGGTGTGGAGCGCCCAGTAGGGCTCGCAGACCCAGACGTCGCGGGCGTCGGCGCGTTTGGGGATTGCGGCGAGGGTGAATTGAGGGGCTAGTTTTGTCGGGAGATCTTTCAGGCTGTGGACGGCGAGGTCGATGCGGCCTTCTTCGAGGGCCTCCTCGATTTCTTTGATGAAGATGCCTTTGCCGTCGAGGTTCGGCGGGGGGACGAAGCCGGGTTGCTGCATGCGGTCGCCGGTGGTGCGGATGATCTCGAGCTCGACGTGGTAGCCGGCGTCGCGGAGGGCGTAGAGGATGTGGTTGGCCTGCCAGAGAGCTAGTTGAGAGCCTCGGCTGCCGATGCGGATTGGATTGCTAGGGTTATTGTGCTCGGAACTCATGGTCTTTACTAGGATACGGGATGATGCGTGAGCTGGTTCGCTGATTCAGGTGGTTTGTGCCCGGTTGAGGAAAAGCGGGTTCCTCCACTTCCCTTTCGACTCCGCTCAGGGTGCGGTCGGAATGACGTTTTTAGGCGGCGGCGAAATATTCGTTGAGTGGCTTTACATCGATGGGCGAGCTACGGCTGAAGGACGTGCAAGTCTGATTTTTTTCGGAACTAAGTTGGCACTGCAAGCGTAAGTGCCTGAGAGAGACACAAGTGGAGGGGAGTTCATGCAGGATATCTGGGTTGCGTTGCGCCAGTTCTACAAATCGCCGGGCTTTGCCATTACGGTTGTGCTTACGATTGCGTTGGGAATTGGGGCGAATACGGCGATCTTTACGCTGGTGCACGCGATCCTGATGAAGTCGTTGCCGGTGGCGGATCCGAAGACTCTGTTTCGCGTGGGCGACCAGGATGATTGCTGCGTCAACGGCGGCTTTATTAATGACAACGGGGACTTCGATCTTTTCTCTTACGAGTTGTACAAGCATCTTCAGGAGACGACGCCGGAGTTTGAGCGCCTTGCGGCGATGCAGGCTGGCGGAGAGCAGAAGACGACGCGGCGAGGCTCGGAGCCGGCGAAGTCTGAGCGGGCGCAGTATGTGTCGGGGAACTTCTTTAAGACGTTTGGAATTGGACCGTTTGCGGGACGTGTGCTAACAGATGCGGACGATACCCCGGGTGCGGCTCCGGCGGTGGTGATGAGTTATCAGGCGTGGCAGTCGGACTATGGCGCCGATCCAAAGGTGGTGGGGTCGACGTTTTATCTGCAGGGGCAGCCGGCGACGGTGGTGGGGATCGCTCCGCCGGGATTCTTTGGCGACCGGATCAGGAGCAATCCACCGGCGTTGTGGATTCCGCTGGCGATGGAGCCTGCGATCGAGGGGAAGAATTCGATTCTGCATGTGCCGGATAGCAACTGGCTCTATGCCGTAGGGAGGCTGAAGCCGGGAGTCAGCGTCACTGCGTTGCAGGACAAGATGTCGGGGAGCTTGAGGCAGTTTCTTGCAGCGCAGCCTAACTACTCTCGCAATGGTGGGTCGACGATTATTCCGAAGCAGCATGTGGTGATTGTGCCGGGTGGCGCGGGGATTCAGAACCTGCAGAAGGAGACGGGCAAGGGACTTTATCTGCTGATGACGATCTCGGGGCTGGTGCTGCTGGTGGCGTGCGCGAATGTGGCGAACCTGCTGCTGGCGCGAGGAACGACGCGGAGGGTTGATACATCGGTGCGGATGGCGCTGGGCGCGGCGCGAAGCAGATTGATACGGCAGATGCTGACGGAGAGTCTGCTGCTGGGGTGCGCGGGTGGGCTGGCTGGCCTGGCGGTGGCGTATGCGGGAACGCGAATGATTCTGGCGCTTGCGTTTCCTGACTCGCCGCAACTGCCGATTGCGGCGAGCCCTTCGCTGGCGGTGCTGGGGTTTGCGTTTTTGCTGTCGCTGCTGACGGGAGTGGTGTTTGGGGTTGTGCCGGCTTGGATTACATCGCACTCGGACCCGGCGGAGGCGTTGCGGGGTGCGAACCGGTCGACGCGAGATCGGGCGTCACTGCCGCAGAGATCGTTGATTGTGTTTCAGGCGGCACTGTCGCTGGTGCTGCTGGTGGGTGCGGGGCTGTTGACGAAGAGTCTGCGAAATATGGAGCATCAGAGCTTTGGGATTCAGACGGCAAACCGGTATGTTCTGCATCTCGACCCGGCTGGCGCGGGGTATACGCCGGAGAAGCTGCCGGCTTTTTACCAGACTCTGGAGCAGCAGCTTGGATCGCTGCCGGGAGTGCAGAGCGTTGGGCTGGCGCTTTACAGCACGCTCGAGGGAAATAATTGGGGTGAGAGTGTGTTCGTTGATGGGCATCCAGCACCTGGACCGAATGACCACAACAACTCTTCGTGGGATCGGGTGAGTAACCACTTTTTTGAGACGGTGGGACAGCCGGTTGTGCGTGGACGCGGATTTACGGATCAGGATACGGCGACGTCGCAGCAGGTTGCGGTGGTGAACCAGGCGTTCGTGAAGAAGTTCTTTCCGAAGGAAGATCCCACTGGGAGGCACTTCGGAATCTACGAGCAGAAGTTCTCATCTTCGTTCGAGATTGTGGGCATTGTGGCAGATGCCAAGTATCAGAATCCGCGCGATGAGATGAGAACGATGTACTTTCGTCCGCTAACGCAGACGATGACGGGGCTGACGGATCCGAATGAAACGATGGCTGAGGGACGCGGGCGGTATATCAACTCGGTGACTCTGTTTTTTCGGAGCGAGCCACAAAATCTTGACGCGACGGTGAGACGAACACTGGCGAATATCAATCCGGACCTGACGGTGCTTGACCTGCACTCGCTGGACTTCCAGATAGCCGACAACTTTACGCAGGAGCGGCTGATTGCGAGGCTGACGATGTTGTTCGGTGGGCTTGCGCTGGTACTTGCTTCTGTGGGTCTCTATGGAATCACGTCGTACCAGGTGGCACGAAGAACGAGCGAGATTGGGCTGCGTATGGCGCTGGGAGCAGACCGCGGAGATGTGGTGCGGATGGTGATGCGGAGTGCGTTTGTGCAGGCTGGGCTGGGGCTGGTGATTGGAGTGCCGATTGCGATCTTTGGAGCGAGGGCGATGGCCGATCAACTGTATGGCGTGCGCTCGTATGATCCGGTGAGTTTGTTGATTGCGGTGGCCGTGCTGTTGGGATCGGCTACGGTTGCGGGATTTATTCCTGCTCGGCGGGCTGCAAATATCGAGCCGATGACGGCGCTGCGTACGGAGTAGATGGGCTTGATTAAACGCAACACGGCTTGATTGCACGCAACACTTTCGGTGTGAGGCGAGTGTTTGCTCTTTTTCTTTACACGGAGAAGCGTTTGAGGCGGGATAGTTGCAGAAAGCTTAGCCAGATGAATCTTGGATTGTTGATGAGGTATCGACGCCATAGACGCTTCGGCTCTTTGATGAGCCGGTAGAGCCACTGGAGGCCGGACTGCTTCATCCAGTCGGGAGCTTCGGCGAGGTTGCCGCTGAGGAGGTCGAACGCTGCGCCGACACCAATCATCAGTTTCACCGGCAGGCGGCCGTTGTATGCGGCCATGAAGCGCTCCTGCTTGGGTGTGCTGAGGCCGCACCAGAGTATGTCGGCCTGGGATGCGGTCAGCTGAGTTTGCAGATCTTCCTCCTCTTCGGCGTTGAGCGGACGGAAGGGCGGGGTGTAGGTGCCTACGATCTGGAGACCGGGATAGCGGCGGGTGAGTTCGGCACGCAGCTCTTCGGCGATGCCGGGCCTGCCTCCGTAGAGGAAGTGACGGTAGCCGCGCTGGACGGAGAGTTCGCACAGGTTCAGCATGAAGTCTGGACCGTAGACGCGGGTCATGTGCTTGAAGCCGTGGAGGTGGCCGAGCCACACGGTGGGCATGCCGTCGGGGGTTGAGAGAAAAGATTTGTTGAGGATGGTTCGGAAGGCTTCGTCTGATTGTGCCTCGATGATGCCGTGGACTCCCGTGACGCAGATGTACCCGGATTGGCCGCTGCTCAATAAGGATTCGCTATGTTCCAGTGCGCTTTTCATGGAGAGTGCACTTATTCCGACACCAAGGATGTTGACTCTTGGCGGATCGGCAGAGATCATGATCGCTCCTTGACGATGAAATTGACGTTCGAGTCCGTGGTGTTGCGGGTTGCTGGGAGTCGCATGCTCCATGGGATAGAGCGCTTTGATAGGACTCCCCTGAGTTGTTGGCACTGCTGATGGCTCGAGTATACGAAAGTCGTTGGAGGCTGTCGACCTGACGTGCAGCTCGACAGCACTCCCTTGGACTCTCCTATTTGTAACCGATGAAGAGCGGCATTCGAAATGGATTGCTGTTGGGTGAGGTGATGGATTTTGTCACACCGGAACGTGTCTCCTGCACCTGGATGGCGTATCCACAGCCTGAGCAGTAGACCGACTCCTTGTACATGTACGACACCTGCGCGTCCGTGGAGATGAAGGCTGCCTGCGAGGTTGGAACAGAGGTGGATGGATAGATGAGGGAGCCGAGGAGCTCTGTCTTTCCGCCGGAGGTGGTGTTGATGACGGTGCCGGCGGCTTCTGTCTTGAGACCGAAGATCCAGAGCGAGGCGCCGAGGTTTGAGATTTTGGTTCCGTTCAGTTCATTGTCAAGCTGGCGTGCCCAGACCTGCTGACCCTTCTGGACGGTCAGGCCGGAGATGCCGATGTCTTCGAGGAAGAGTTTGCCGGCACCAGCGTAGGCTGCGTAGTTGTTGATGTGGGCGTCCTTGAGGACGATGGGACGGCTGCCACGATGATCGATCTTGATGCCGTAGCCGAACTGCTCGATAATGAGCGGCTGGGAGGAGTTACTGGTGACGACGAATCGGATGCCGCCGCCGTTGGTTCCCGAACCGAGGTTGACGACGGAGGAAAAACCTACGATGCGGTCAACGGTGTCAGGTACGGTGACGTCGGTCTCGTTGGAGGAGAAGTACTGGCCGAAGGGAAAGTAGACGGTGTGCTTGCCGCTGTTGAGTACGGCCTGGAGGCCTGAGGTATCGCCGTACCACTTGGGGGTGAAGACGGCCCAATCGGTGAGGCTTGAGCTGGTGAAGGAGGGTGTCTCCTGAACGGCAAGATTCAGACCGATGGTGTTGATGGTTCCCGTGAGTGTACTGGGAGTGCCTACGACGAGATGCGAGATGGTTCCCTTGGTGAGGGTGGGAGTGGAGGTGCTTGAGTCTTGCAGGGTCGCCTCGTAACCGGAGGAGGAGACATTTCGCAGGAAGAGGTTGCTGTTGGTCTGAATGGCGGAAACCGTATCGACTCCGCCAGAGAGGCTGCCGTCGAGCAGGATTACGAAGCCGCCGGTGTTGGTGAGAGCGGGAACCTTGTTGGTGCTGGTAAGACCGCGAACGCTGATGGCTTGATTGCTGTTGCGAATGCCGGCGATGTTCTGGTTCTGGAGGGTGATGCCTTCCATGGTGATGCTGTACTCGGCATTCTTAAGGTCGATGCCTACATCGAAGCCTTGCACCTCGGTGTTGCGGATCATCATGGGGCCGGCCCATTGCCTGGTGAGATCGATGCCCGCGTGACCGGTTCCGTCTTCACTCTTGATCAAAACATCGTGGATGGAACCGACGTTGTTGGAGACATAGCTGAGTGCCGTTGCGCCTGGGTTGCCGGAGCCAACGGAGAAGCCGAGGTCCCAGATGCTCTGACGGAAGGACTGGTTCCCTTTCGGGGTTTGGATGAGGGGCTTCGGAGCGGAGGAGTTGTTGAAGCCGCTGGAGCTGGGGGCGAGACGAATGATGCTGCTCGAAGAGCCGGAGCCTTGCAGCGTGACACAGCATCCGTTCCATTGCAGCGTGTTGCTGACAAGATAGGTGCCGGGTGGGAAGTAGAGCGCTTTGGGGAGGCCGTTGTAGTCCTCGGTGGCATTGGATCGGCCATCGGAGAGAGCGCTCTGAATGGCTGCGGTGTCGTCGGTTACTCCATCGCCGACCGCTCCGTAGGATTTGACGGAGGTCATGAAGCCAGCCGGAAACGTCAGTGTCCCACTGAGAGTAGCGCCGGACAGGGAGAGGGGTTGCGGCGCGGCTGTGCCGCCGTCGGCAACGGGAATGGTTTGTCCGGAGCAACCCACCATTACGAGAAGACAGAGCAAGCTGATGACGCTGATGGTGGCACGCAAGAGAGCGCGCGACCGGATAACTTCGCTGGGCAGAGAAATCCCAGCGTTACGGGGAGGGGGAGGGCATATTCTCATATGCAAATACTTGCACGGTTCGCTGGAGGTCACAATAGTACGAAAGTGTGTGGCATCGGAGCGAAGAGGCCTGCTGCATGGGATCGGAAGAGCGCGCCGACGTGGATGCAGGGGCTAAGTGCCTTTCATTGCGCCATTTTTGTAGAACGATACCTGACGGCAGCGACCGGGTATTTTGTTAGAAAATAATCAAAAAAAAGATCACCCGTTGATAAATTCTCCGGCTACTGCTCCAAGCCGAAACGATTCGCGACCAACGTTCGGCTGGGGTTCTCGTTCGGGCGTGTCTCGAATTTACTTAGGATGAATCTCCTCGAAGGCGCTTCCAGGTAGTAGAAGCTGAGGACGCTTAGACCTATTGCGAGAGCCAGAAAGAAGGGATAGGTCTGGAGACTGTGGCCTCGATGTATTGGTTTCAGCAGATGCCATAGTGGAATATGAATGAGATAGAGACCATAGCTGGCCTCTCCTAGAACTACCAGCCAGCGATAGGAGAGGACGCGATGCACGACGGAGTTTCCATAGGTGAGTGCAACGATAACAACGAGGAACAAGGGAGCCAGCATCCCGTCATGAATCAGCAAATGCAGGTGGAGAGTGCGATAGGAGAGCGCGACAAAGGCGGCAAATCCCAGAGCGGCGCATCCCAACAGGGGGAGAGAGATTCGCTCGATGGTCGACTTTGTCTTGCTGGTCATTCTGAGAGTGAGCAGACCAGCGCATATTCCCTCGATAAACTCGTGCAGGTGCAGAGCCGGTGAAAACTTCACGGCATCCTGTCTAAGATGCATGCCGGCTGCGCCTGCAACGAGGGCCAACCCCGAACAATAAGAGAGGACAAGGATCAACAATAGACTTGATTGGCGTCTGCGGAGAAGCAGGCTTGCAATGAAGGGGAAGAGGAGATAGAAAAATGCTTCGACTGAGAGCGACCAGTTGGGGTTATCGATTCCTCTCAGGGAGACTGCCCAGCCCTGCATCAGAAAGATATTGGCAACCAGGATCTTCGCAGTTGAGAGGAGAGCGGCATGAAAGCCAATGTGGCGAGCCGAAGCGAAGAGAGAGTGCGGTGTGTCCAGCAGAAGCGTGAAGAAAAAGAGCGGGTAAACTCTTGCGAATCGAGCACACCAGAACCTTCCCTTCTTGGGCCCTTGTCCCTCATTCAAGTAAACAAAAGCAAGGATGTAGCCCGAGAGCACGAAGAAAAAACTGACGGAGATGTAGCCGAGACCGAGAAGTCCCCCGTTGACAGCATTGGGATCATCTAAACCAGTGAGCAGCTCTGTCAAGGTGTGGAATAAGACGACGTATAGAGCGGCAAAAAATCTCATTGATGTCAGAGGGAGGATTGTCTGCTTGGCCGTTGGCATTCACATTCTTTCTCCGTTGGGAGTTTCGAACGTTCTGTTTTTTACTGTGTCACACTTCGTTGGAGATCACAATGAGACGAAAGTGCTGCATGGCAGAGAGAGAAAGGCATGCTTGAATAAGAGTGTGTGGCAAATGGAAGACCTGATTGCTGGAAGAATGGGAACAAAGAAATTCAAGATGAGAGGGTGAGCTCCCTGATGAATGTTTTGCTTTCGGCTTATGCGTGCCTGCCGGACTCTGGTTCGGAGCCTGGAAATGGATGGAACTGGGCGATGCACCTCGCGGAGCGTGGGATCAAGGTTACGGTGCTGACGCGCGGAGAGGGGCGTGAGGAGATCGAGGCATACCAGCGCGATCATCCAAAGTCGAACGTGAGCTTTGGCTATGTGACGGTACCGATCAAGCTATTCAAACCGGGGAGCGGGATTCACTATGCCCTTTGGCAGATGCTCGCGGTGGGAGTGGCGAAGGAGCTCAATCGACAGCAACGGTTCGATGTGGTGCATCACGTGACCTATACGAGTATCCATGTGCCGACGCAGTTGTGGCGTTTGGGCGTGCCCACTGTGTTTGGGCCGGTGGGCGGAGGACAGACGGCTCCGCCGAGCATGCTCGAATACTTCGGACCCAGCAGACGGTCGGAGGAGCGCCGGACGCTTTTGACGAGAGCGCTTCCCTACTCTCCGTTTCACAGACGCTGGCTTGCGAAGATGAGCAGGGTGCTGGCTGCAAACGATGACACGCTGGAGCTGATACGAGAGATGGGCAGGCCGGACGTGCAACTACAGTTCGACAATGGAGTGGGGGTCGACTACCTGGCGCCGGGGCCGCGAAGTTTCAAGGGCAGCTCTGCTGTTCGCTTGATCTGGGTGGGGAGGATGCTGCCGCGCAAGGCGCTTCCGATGGCGCTCGATGCGCTGGCGAAGGTGACGCACGACTGGATGTTGACGATCGTCGGGAACGGTATAGCCGAGGCCGAGGTGAGACAGATGATTGCTGAGCGGGAGTTGACGGGCCGTGTCCACTGGGCGGGAAGGCGTCTGAGCTGGGATGAGGTGCGCGCAGCTTATCTGGAACATGATGCGCTGTTGTTTACGAGTCTGCGCGAGACCTCGGGAGTACAGCTATTAGAGGCGATGGCGCTCGGTCTGCCGGTGATTACCCTGGACCTGCATGGGGCGCGCGATGTCGTCCCTGACGAGGCCGGCATCAAGGTTCCTGTTACCACTCCCGCGGAGGTGGTGTGCGCGCTGGCGTCGGCCATCGACCGATTTGCTTCGATGAGTGTCGAGCAGAAGAATGCGATGTCGCGTGCGGGTTGGGAGTTTGCACGCACGAGTACCTGGCCTATGCGGGCCGCGGCTGCCGAGCTTCTCTACAGAGAAATTTCGGCAGGAGATGCGAAGTAGCACCGTAAGGGTTGCCGCCGGGAAACGTTGACACAGGGCGGCTTGCCATAGAGACTCAACGTAGACGCGATCGAGATCTTCTCCTTCTGGCCGAACACCGCGAGAGCTCTCGAGACGCGCGAACCTATCGCAAGTTCTACTTCACGACGTACTGGGAGATTCTCATTGGCACTCCGCACCGCGAGGGCTGGCTTGTCTACAAGAGCCGTTGAGACGTGGCTTTTTTTCCTGAGGCATGAGACCAAGCTTACGAAGTTTCACCTGACGCGGCTGCGTCTTCGCAACGAACGCTCGAAGGCTTCGGTGACGGCGCCGGGGGGACCGGTGGTTTCGGTGACCACTTACGGGGATCGGCTGCGTACGGTTCATCTGGTATTGGAGTCGATCGCTGCGGGATCTGTGCTTCCGTCGAGGATGATCTTGTGGGTGGATAGTGAAGAGGCGTTTGCGAATCGAACGGCTGGTTTGCAGAGGTTGGTTGATCGGGGTCTCGAGATCTGCCGGAGTGAAAACTTCGGGCCACACACCAAGTACTATCCGTATCTGTTGTCGACCGATACGTTTGAATCGGCGCTTGTGACGGCGGATGACGATCTTCTGTACAACGAGTGGTGGCTGGAGGGCCTGGTGCGAGCGAATCGTGAAGACCCTGGGTCGGTGAACTGCTATCGAGCTCATCGGGTGAGGCTTGAGAAGGGGGCGATCGCTCCCTACGTGACGTGGGGAAGGTGCAGAACGACTGAGTCGAGCTTTCTCCATTTTGCGACGGGAGTCTCCGGTTGCATCTATCCTCCGTCGCTGCTGCGGAGATTGAAGCTTGCGGGCTCCGAGTTTGTGCAGCTCTGTCCGAAGGCGGATGATGTGTGGCTGCATGTGAATGCGTTGCGTGCGGGGATGCGGACCCGGCAGGTTTGGGACCGTCCGCTGCGGTTTCCTTTCGTTCCAGGGACGCAGGGCACCGGGCTTTACCACTCCAATGTGCTGCTGGCGCGTAATGACGAACAGATTCGCAATACATATACGGCTAGCGATATCGCTGTTCTGGAGGCGGCCGCGCAGGTGGGTTCGAATTAATTCCTGTTGCTTGAACAACATGGCCTTTGTTGCTTTATCGACATGGTCGAGAGCATCAGAATACGCATCCATTGTTTTGGAGGGTGAGATTTATGAAGCGGAGGGACCGATGAAAGTTGCGACTCCGATCTCGCGGATGGGTCTCGGTACGGGCCGGTTGGCATCGCTGGGCTCGTCGCTTACCCGTCGTCAGGCGATTGGGTTGATCCATGCGGCGATCGATCATGACATCAGGGTGATCGATACGGCTGATACGTATGGCTCCGGTGACAGTGAGCGCGTAATTGGGGCGGCTCTTAAGGAGCGGCGGCGCGACGATTGCTTTCTCATTACGAAGGCCGGATTTGCGCATGTTGCTTTGCCTGCAGCGTTCTCTCCGCTAAACCAGATCGGAAAAAAGTTGAAGCAGAAGGTGTCGCCAGGGAGAGATTTTTCGAAGGCCTATTTGGTGCGCTGTGTCGAACGGAGTTTGAAGAGGTTGGGGACAGATCACGTCGATGCTTTTTTGCTGCACGCGGCTGTCGCTGGCGAGCCGACGGATGAGAGTTGGGCCGCGCTGGAGACGATACGGACGAAGGGGATGAGTCGCCTGACCGGAGTATCCACCAGCGATCCCGCAGTGGTGCGGCAGGGCCTTGCTTCGGGACAGGTGATGATTGTGGAGACGCCCGTGTCGCTGTGTTCGCCGAATGCGGGGACGATCGGAGAGTTGTGCGTGGAGGGACAGGTGCCGCTTGTTGCCAATGAGGTGTTGAAGCCGCAGACGCTGTTGAAGGAGCATGCCGGTGAGTGGAACTCGATGCGCGAACGACATGGAGTTGGGATGATTGCTACTCCGCAGTTGCTGATTGCTTATGCCGCAGCCCAGGAGGGTGTGAGCACTGTTCTTGTGGGAACACTTTCGGCTGGTCATTTGCTTGAGAACTTGAAGGCCCTGGAGTATGGAGCAGAGATGCGAGAGATGTTCGCGGAGATGAAGGAGGCGTTCGCATGATTCTCACCGGCAACCCTTCCGGGGAGATGCTCGAATCGGATGTTTGTATTGTCGGCGGTGGCCCGGCGGCGATCAGCGTTGCGCTGGAGTTACTCAAGAAGAAAGTGAGTATCCTGCTGCTGGTGGGCGGCGGGGCGAACCGGGAGTCCGCCTCAGATCAGGATTTGAACCGCGGCGTTATCGCTAGGCCAGGCTCGCATGAGAGTCTTGAGGAGAATCGGCGGCGCGTGTTTGGCGGGGCATCTTCTGCATGGGGAGGTCGGTGCATCCCCTTCGATCCGATTGATTTCAAGGCGCGGGATTGGATCGCCGAGAGTGGCTGGCCTTTCTCTTACGAAGAGATGCAACCGTTTTATCGTCGAGCTCTAACGCTTTGTCGCGCTGGGCGGTATGACTTCGACAGCCGCGAGGTTTTCCCTGCTGAGAGTGGGGAGATCATTCCCGGCATGAAGAGCGAAGACCTGGAGGACTGGCACCTGGAGCGATGGAGCCCGCCGATAGATTTCGCAAAAGAGTTTCAGGTTGTTCTGTCCGATGCAGCGAACGTCCGCGTCGTTTTGAATACCCATGTGCTGGAGTTTGTTTCGACAGATCGCAAGGACAGGATCGATTTCGTGCGGACGATCTCCCAGGGGAAGAGATTCGAAGTTCGCGCAAAGACGTTTGTTTTTGCGACGGGCGGGATTGAAAATGCTCGAATTCTTCTGTCATCCAAGAGCGAGTTGCATCCTGCAGGGGTCGGGAATGAACGCGACCTAGTTGGACGTTTCTATCAGGCTCATCCTCATGGGACGTATACCTCGCTTGCTCCCGTGAACCGGCAGGCGATCAAATATGACTACGAGCGTGATAGCGATGGCGTTTATTGCCGGCGGCGATGGACGATCTCGGAAGAGGCGCAGGCGCGACTGCGGATCAACAATATTATCTTCTTTCTCGACAGGACGAACGCCGCTCACGGTCATCGCGACGCAATTTTTTCCGCCGTGTTTGTGGCGAAGGCTGCGCTTGCGGTGATGCGCGCGCATGGGTTTTCGAAGAGACGATCCAAGTTGAAAGCACTGGCGCCTGATGTTCGCCAGCATCTTGCGATTGTTGCGTCAGATGGGCTGGCGTCGATTCCCCGGCTGGTGAAGCTTGGGCGTGCGCGGGCAGCGAAGGACCGGAGGTTGCCGTCGGTACTGCCGTCGGTGAAGTCGAAGTATCTGGGGCTTTACTATCAGGCGGAGCAGGTACCGAATCGCGATAGCCGGATTACTTTATCTCCTGATCAGTTCGATGAACATGGTGTGCCGCGGGCAGTGGTCGATCTCGCGTTTACGGAGCAGGACATACGGACTGTGGTGGAGGCGCACCGAATCTTTGTGGAGCGGTATCGCGCTGCGGGAGCGGGAGAGCTTATCTTCGACGAAGGGGAGTTAGCAGATTACGTGAGACGTCGATTTGAGCACTTCAACTCTGCGGCGCATCATATCGGGACCACTCGAATGGCAACCTCTCCGGAGCATGGCGTGGTCGATGAGAGTTGTAAGGTGCACGGAGTCGAGAACCTGTATGTTGCCGGGAGTTCGGTCTTCCCTACCGGAGGTCATGCGAATCCGACGTTGACGATTGTGGCGCTTGCACTTCGTCTGGGCGAACATCTGGCGGGGTTCGCGTAGTTTCGCTTGCATTGCGACGTGGTCCGGGATCACCTGTGCCTTGCAGGATTCGTCCGCATGCGACGATAGCGAACGCTCTACTTCTGGTTTTGATTTCGTGTGGGTGAGCCGACGGCACGAAGCTTTGCTCGGGTGGGAGTGTCTCCTCCATAAGAGTAGAAGACGTTGAGTTGCTGGGAGGTCATGGTATCGTGCGTGGCGAAGGTTGAGGATCTTCCACTCTGATTTTCGATGACCCAGTTTGGCTGGCCGCGACCCGGAACGTCTACCTTGGTCCAGCCGGTGGCGAAGAGGCTGGAATCTGTCAGATAGATGTTTGCGCTGACGGGTTGGAGCGGTCCCCTGTTTTGATAGAAGAAAAAGCCGAAGACCTCAGCCTGCGCCTTGTTGGTGAGGACGATGGATGGCGATGCCTGTTCTGTTTTGTAGCCGAGCATCCATAGAGTGCCGCCCTGGCAGAGGAACTTCTGGTTCTGGGATTGCTCGAGGTCGAGTTGTCTCGCCCATACGTGCTGCGACGGGTAGAAGGTTGGGAAGCCGGTGTTGAGGTAGTTGAGTTCGTCGTCCTCGAGGTAAAGATCGCCGGCGCCGTTGCTGGAGGTGTAACTGGTGAGAGTGGAATCGAGAATGACGACGGGCCTGGCGCTGGTGTGGACGACCTGGCAGGACTCATAAGGGCAGCCATCGAGGATCAAAGGAGTGGTGGATTTGCCTGCGATGGTGAGGACGATCTGCGGCTTTCCGTTCTGGAACTTCGATTGAAAGAATTGCAGGTGGTTGACTGTGTCAGGCACCGTGATGTTTGTCGTTCCAGAGGTGGTGTAGACACCGGGAGCGGTGTAGACGGTCGTTGATCTGGAGCCTGCGATCTGTGCAGGCCACGTTGTGACCTCGTCTCCGAGTTTTGTCCAGGTGTTGACGGGTGGGTCGGAGGGCGTTGGAGTTTCGTTGACGGGGATATGGAGAGAGTCCGGAGATTGCGTCGCGTTGAAGACGCTCTGCGGATTGCCGGTCCATGCCTGAGATATGTTGCCGTTGCGGGCGACCGGCGTGCCTGAGCCGGAGTCGTTTTCGGTTGGGTTGTAGCCGTTGGAAGCCAGGTTTTTGATGTAGACAGAACTGCCTGACGCCACGGTGATTCCCGGTGTCGACGGAGAGCCGTTTACGAACTTTGAGTCTAGAATGGAGACGTTTGCGGTGGTGGATCCGGCGGCGGCCAGAGCGGTTGAAGGATTGTCGTTGAGCCAGTGACGGATACTCATCTTGAAGGCTTGAAGATTTATGGCTGTCGACGTCTGACCTTCTGTGGTGAGTCCTTCGAAGGTGGCGTTGTATTCGGATTGATTGCTGGAGATGGCGTTCTGGCATCCGTAGATGGCGATGTTCTTGAAGAAGGCAGGGCCGGGAAAGCCGCGACGAAAGTTCATCGCATAGGGACAGTTGGAGTCGTCGGCCCAGATCTGTACGTTGCGAAAGACTCCTGAGTTGTTTTGTACCGTGGTGACGGGGACTGCGTTCGGATTCCCTGCGCCTATTTCGAAGCCTAGATTAAAGAGGTACTCGGAGAAGTTTTCATTTCCCCCTGCGCTCTGCGGGCTGAAGAACTGCGTGGGGGAGCCTGTGTTGAATACCGGCGAGTTGGGGAGAAGCTTGATGATGGACTGCTGTGGGCCTGCTCCCCAGAGATGCCAGAAGCTGCCGTAGATTGTGAGCGGCTGGCTAGTGGCGTAGCAGCCGGGCGGAAAGTACAGATTAAGTGGGGCACCTCCTCCGTTTCTGGTGGTGGGGATGCGCTTGCCGTTTTGACTTAGCAGTTTGGCGAAGTTGGCAGCGTTGTCGGTCACGCAGTCGCCTACTAGATTTGCTGTTGGATTGTTGGTGACGTTGAGCAGCGCATAGTCACCCGGGCCGCTGAAGAATCCTGGAGGATAAGAGATCCCGTTGGTGAGCCTAGCGCCGATGTCATCTGCCGGGATGACATCGAGCACGCCGTTTACAAACTTCAGTTCGCTGCCATCGACGGCGGCCATGGAACCCTGCTTGATGACGATGGGGTAGCTACCGGGGCGAGAGTGTGAAGTTGCCGCGGTGGTTAGCTCTGGCGATCCTTTGAAGTGGCTCGCATAGCTTCCGGAGTAAGCCGAGATGTTGAAGATCAGGGGAGGTAGCGGGTCGCCCGCGTGCATGGTGAGATGGGGTGAGGTGACGGTGTAGGTTGCGGCCACCGTTGGAAGAGACGATAGCAGGAGTACGAACTGACAAAGTCTTCTCATGATCAACCCCTCTTGAGTTAGCGACGAGTTGTCTCCGCATGATTGAAAGCCGGAGAACACGATCTGCTTTAAGTTAGGACAAACAAAGCTATGAGAGAGATGCTCCGTTTTCGACACGATTTTTGGGGAGGGCTCTCTGGGCTTTAGGGACCGATATTCTGCAACGATATGTCGTGTCGTACCTTACGAACTCGGAACCAGAGCGCAACGCCGATGAAGGTCTGAAAGACAAACTGGGTGGCACACATGCCCAGCATGACGCCGTTGAGTCCGAGGTTGCGAGCGAAGGGGCCGGCCAATGCGACGGAGAAGGCGATCAAGGCGGGATAGGCCCAGAAGATGGGTGCAGTGTATTCAAGCGCCTGTAGTGCAGCGCGCAGCGGACCCGCGATAAAGATGAAGATATAAAGGAGCGCGTAGAGACGAAGCACTGAACCGTCGGAGGAGTATTTTTGCCCGTATGCCAATTTGAGCCATAGGGTGGGGAAACAGGCGACGATGGTGACAAAGGTCAGGGTGACGCCCCCCCAGAGGATGACTACTCGTTTGATGTAGCGGAGCATTGCATCGACACCTCCAAGGCGCATCTGTCGCGATGCCTCTGCCGGCACAACGTTGTCCAGACCTAAGAACCAGACGTGGGCCACTCCTACGATGTTGTTTGCAGCCCTGATGATTGCGGAGGCGGCGGCTCCGTAGTAGACCGGGGCGGCCATGAGGAAGAGATTCCCTGCTCCCCACTGCATGAAGGCGGTGGGTGCAAGCCAGCGAGACATGCGCCAGTGCCGGAGAAATACTTTTTTGGAAGCGAGCCGATCGAAGGTGACTGGCTCGAACCATCTGAGGCAGGTGATGAAGCCCATGAAGGATGTGGCGGCGATGATCCACAGCACATTGGAGAGGCTCGCATAATGGCTGTGCACAATCCAATAGATGATGGGAAGCTGGGTCAGATAGCTGACCACATCGGTGATGAGCGCTAGCTTGCTCTGGCGGGTACAGAAGAAGTAGCGGCGTACGAACTCCTGAAGCAGGTAGGCGAGGGTTGCTCCGCTGATGGGAAGAGCGAGATTACCTACTCCCCACTGAGGGAAGAAGCGGACCGACAGCTTCACGCAGACGAACATAATCAACGCGGCAGAGAACGCGAAGATAAACTCCTGCAGTAAAACTGCGCCATAGTATCCGGGCCGTTCTTCGGGCTCCTGCTTTGGCCCGACACTCACCATGGGGGTAATGATGAGAGCGTATTGAAGGCTATTGGCGAAGAGCACGGCAACCCATGCAAGAGCGAAGACGCCATAGTCCCTGATACCGAAGCCGCGTGCCAGGACGACATTCGTGATGAAGTTGGCGCCGCTGACGAGTCCCTGATCGAAGAGTGCGGCAGGGGTTCGGCCTCCACCGATCCTGGCAAGGATCCGTGCGAAAAAGGTTTGCTTCAGCGCTAGTTGTTCAGTACTCAATGCCACCTCTACCTGTGTCGACACTTTTCGTAAGCAACGCAGGGAACCCTCGTCCATCGAGACATGTTTGAAAGGAGCTGTGCGAGGCTGTGATGGAAGCAAGGCACAACCTAAGAATATCATTCGACGCGATCGCTTCCCCCATGAGTATGTAACATGATCGATTCGCTGGAACGATTGGAAGCTGCTGCGTTCAGAAGGCCTTGTAGACGATATCGGGAGCCGGTGTATTGAGAAGCTCCATCACAACCAATAAGACGAAGACGAGGCTCGTGTCTAAGACCGTTCTCACGTAGCGGGACAAGATGAAGGGCTGGTCTTCCCATTGCACACGAAAGACGCTGGCACGAACGACCTGCCAGAGAGCGAGCACAATGGTGGAGACGATAAAGATGAGGCTCCATCCCAGCAGCTGCGCAGACGGACCCAAGGTGTTGGCCATCTTACCCAGGTCCTTCCAGGTAGACCAGAACCAGAGAAGATAGAACGCGAAGAAGGTGAAGTTCAGGCCACGGCAGAGTGCTTGATACATCCAGTTGTTGGCGAGAGCTTTGTACTGCTTCTTGCCCAGGGATTTCGCCATCTTGACTTGATACAGCTTGTTGACACTGACGCCGATTCCGAGCAGGACGCCGTAGAAGAGAAACTCCGAAGTGCGTCCGTGCCAGATACCGATGAGGAAGAACGTGACGAAGAAGGCAATGACTCCGAGGGAGAGTTCTGCGCGGGGCGAAGGATAGCGTCTCATGAGCGACTTGAGGAGTGGGTTGTAGACGTACTCCTTGAGCCAGCCGGAGAGGGTCATGTGCCAATGGTTCCAGAACTCGAGAAAGTTGTCGGTCGAGAAGGGGCGATTGAAGTTCTCTGGAAGCTTGATTCGCATGAAGCGCGCTATGCCGATGACGATGTCCGTGTAGCCGGAGAAGTTGTAGTAGAGGTAGACCGGATAGGTTGCGGCGATGATGGCTCCGGTAAGGGCTCGCGTTGCGAGAGGCTGAGAGGAAGAGAGTGCATTGATCGCCTGATTCTGAATCATCGATAGAACCAGGGCGACTACGTTCACTT
The DNA here is from genome assembly GCF_014201315.1 of Edaphobacter lichenicola. Lineage (NCBI taxonomy): Bacteria > Pseudomonadati > Acidobacteriota > Terriglobia > Terriglobales > Acidobacteriaceae > Tunturiibacter > Tunturiibacter empetritectus. The sequence continues at coordinate 312,881 of NZ_JACHDY010000001.1, read as the reverse complement.
TGAAGAACCCGACGACGATTCGCTCCAGTCCGTTGCCCATGTCGATGATGGTGAGGGGCGGGCGTACGGGAGCGAGGTGCTGCTCGATGAAGGCGGGATAGCTTTGGATGGGACCTGAGACCAGTGTCGTGAAGTTTAGCGTGTAGTTCAGGTAAGCAAGCGGGCCTACTTTTTGGTTGAGGCTTCCCTGATGGGAGTCGATGATCATGTGCATGACGCGGAAGAAGATGTAGGAGAGGCCGAGCGTAGTGTAAGCAAATTGCAGGAACGTGTCGTGGGGCAGGAAGGTGTATTTCTTTAGCCAGATGAAGGCGAGGATCGTTCCACCGATGATCCACAGATAGGACGCTTCTTTGTGAGCACGCTGCATGGCTTGGACGGCGAAGAAGCCGCATGCCAGGAAGACGGTGAGTGGGACAAAGGCGGAGACGCTGTGGGAGAAGGTGGAGAGGAACGCTAGATCTGCCAGGAGCAAGACCCACATCCGCCAGGTCGCACTCGAGAAGCAGTTGTAGATAAGGACCACGGCAAGCGCAAATCCGAGAAATGTAAATGATGCGATTGTCATGTCAGAAGCTCCTGCTGTTATTCGGTAGTGAGCTCTATCGGGGCCCTTGAGCGTGTAGAACAGGACAGCCAGCGATTACTGGATCGCTTGAGTCGGTCAACTGCTCGACCAGCGGTCCGCTGATCAGCGCCTGTCCCTCACCGTCCAGATGGCCGTCGGCCAAATAGTAAAGTTTGTTTGATGCAGGTGTCTCCCGAAAAGCGTTTAGCGTGTTCACAAATTTGATTCCATGGCTGGAAGATATCTGGGCCAGACGCGTATTGATCGCATCGGGGTCCAATTTTTGAGCAGGGTCGTTTAGAACAAGAGCTGCGGTCTGAGCGGCGCTTGGAAATTCAACAAGAACGAACGGGACGTTGGCCTCGTGAGCCTTCGCTGCAGTCTCTGAGAGCAAGATATCCAAGTTATGAAAGCGCTGTTCCCATGCGGAGTTGAAAGGAGTATGCAGGAAGCCGGTGGCATTCGTATTGATGAGGGCCAGGCGAAGGTAGGTCGCAGCATCCTGAAAGAGATAGTGCTCTATCACGATCATTGCCCGGCTTTCGGCGAATAGAGATTTGATCCGCCTGACCGGACTACGCTTTTCGGTTGCGGGGTCCTTGTGAGCGGGCACGGTTGGCTGAAAGCGGGTGGCCATGTCTGCTTCCGTAAGAGTCTCTATGTCGCTTGCGTTGATGGTCATCAGGAGAACGTCGGGCTTGAGAGCGAGAGCCTCGTCGGCGCGGCGGGAGATACAGGTAAGGCTGCATGCCTGGCGACCGAGGTTCTGGATCTCGACGGGCCGATGACAGCGGGCGGTGAGATCTTTCGCGGTGCGAGCGTTGAAGCTCTGGTCGTAACCGACGAGCCATCCTTCGGCGATCGAAGACCCTATCAAGGCGATCCTCGTTGTTCCTGATGGCTTGGGTCCACAGGACTCCCGAGAGCGATAGCCGCAGTCGTTATATTGATTGATGACCCAGGGGCCCTCAGCGGCCTTGACGTGGGTGATGCAGCCTGGCTTGTAGCTGAAGCCGAGACGCGCATTCGGGATTTCGCAGTAATCGGTCTTTTGTTCGGGGAAGAAAAATCTTGCTGCCGCCTCGGATGCTATGAGAAGGACGAGGAGGGTCAAGATACTGAGCGCCGGGAGAACAAAGAGGTCGCGGCGAGGAAGTTGATCCTTTGGAAGGGTCACCATTGTGCTCATAATTGTCGCTCAAGAGATCTGGATGGCTTAGAGCAAATTGCTATCAATTTGACAACCAGTTTACGCGCTACACCTTCGACTGAATGACCTTCGCGAGATCAGCGACGTTCTTGAGGTTGCTGACCTCAGACGCAGAGAAGCGAACTTTGAATGCATTTTCGACGGAGAGGATGAGGCGTACATGCTTGAGGCTGTCCCACTCTTCGACGTCAGAAGCAGTCAGGTCGGGACGAGCGACTATCTCATCGTCATCGAACACTTCTCGGAAGACTTTTGTAAGACGATCATAGATTTCAGTTGATTCCACTTACACACTCCATCTCTTTATTTGTAATTGTCCTGGTAGCACGAATCACATCGGGCGAATCAGCGGCGCTTGCCTGGTGCAATCTGGGCTTCAGATGTTTCCTATTTCAACAGTTTCAAAGCCAGTCGATCGGACCAACATCGCGGTTTCCACAACACTGGCTTCTTGTACCAGAAGCTTCCACGTTGTTGAGCCGTCGGGCTCTGAACCAATCTGCTCGAATCCGAGGGAACGGTAGTGCCCTTCGACCATCTGGTTGCGGTCGGTTGGCTTGTAGATTCCGATCAGCTCTTCGATTCCGTTTCCTTCTGCGTGCTTCAGTATCTCGCGAAGCACCGCCTCCTGGACCTTTCGACCGAGGACACGACAGCTCATCAGCCATGTATCGATCTCCCATACCTTGGGATCGGTGCGGCGACAGATGACTACGCTGATCATGCCGTTGTCTCCGAAGATGTCGGCGAGGCGGACCTGCAGGGTGAAGCAACGGGGATCGGTCTCTGCCGCTGCGACTTCGGCTTCGGTGTACCGATGAGTGGTGAGGTTGTACTGATTCGATTTGTTGATCAGCTGGGCGATGCGGCTTCGGCCTGTCCGGTCGAAGGGTTGAAAGGTGATCTCCATCTTGAGGGAGGCGAGGTAGGCGTCGATGTCTCCCGCTTGATTTTGCAGTGTGACTCTGCGCGCATTGTCCTGGTAGTAGTCTGCGCGCTTGAGGTCTTCAGAGGAAAATGTAACGGCCTCAAAGTAACCTGCCGCGCTCAGCGTGCGAGAGAAGAGAGCGGGATCATCTGGAAGCTCGGGTATCGCTACCTGCGGAAGGATCTCTCGAACGAGTCCTCGCTCGACGGGATTGTCATCGAGGAAGACGAAGGACTCCAGGCCGAGTGAGAGTTCTTCTGCAATCGCTTTGATGTTGGTCGCTTTATCGTTCCAGTTGGCCTGGAAGACGGCGATGTGGTCTTCTTTGAGGAGCATCTCGGGATGTTCGCGGAAGGGTTTGCGTGCAACATCGTCGTTGTTCTTTGACGACACGGCTAGTACGACTCCGCGTTCGCGAAGCGCCAGAGCCATTCTCTGCACTGCCAGATGCGCCTCGCCGGCCGCGTCTCCCTGTGCCACTTTGATTCCTTCCAGGCCATCGTCGCCGATGACGCCACCCCATACGGTGTTGTCCAGATCGAGGACGAGGCAGCGCCTGCTCTTTCCTCGAAGTGCGGCGATGGTGCGAGCGACGTAGTCGGCATAGAGCGGAACCAGCTCGTCCGCAAAGGGGAGTTTGGCCATGTTCCACTGGGCGGGAGAGTGCCACTGCGCAAGGCCGACAGTTTCAGCGATCGCAGAGACGTCGACCAGGACGTCTTCAGTGCCGTAGACACTTTCGGCGAGCCCACGATTGACTGCATCGATCAATTGACGGGGTGCACCGGGAAGAACGCGATCGAAACTTCCGAAGAGACTCTCGGGAAGAGGCGCGAGGGTTTGAAGGATCGAGATGGCGCCACTGTTATTCCGGACGCCTTCGCGGATGGCCTGAAAGTGCTGGAGGACACCGGACACTGCGGCCGCGGCCGCCTCTTGATTTCCCAGAGTCGATTGCAGAGGAAGATAACGGAGGTCCACCGCGACGAGAACTGCGTCAGGCATAGCACGATTGATGACTGAGTCTGGCGAAAGGGCCGCCTGGATGACCTGGCCGTAGTCTGCCTTGATGCACTCAAGCGCGATACCGTGACGGAGAGCCGTGGCTTCGAGCGCGGGCACGATGAAGTCCAGGGTTGAGTTACTGAGAACTCCGAGCCGAAACGGTGTCAGGGGAGCCAGAGACATTCCGTCGGCGCGTGCCTTTGCAAGTACCTTTGCCAGACGACCTAGCTGATTTCCGTTGAGGGCATATTTGGCGAGCCCTTGCAGTCTTCGGCCAAGTCCATGATCGTCTTCAAGAACGGACCGGCAGAGAGAGGAAAAGTTTTCGGGAGATTTGGGGAGCCAGAAGAGATCGGCGTAGATACTACTGCTCATAGGCTGAATCAGCTCCTTTGGTTGCTGTGCGCTGGTCGAAAATTCAGATGGGCAGTTCCATTCTACGAAGACTGATTGCCTATTCAAAATTAAAAAGACGGCATGGGAGGTCTTTTGGTTGCTTCGTTGAAGCCAGCGATATCAGTGTAACGAGTTTCTGACTATGGCAGCGTCTTATTGATTGTGGCCTTGCATACAATCTCTTGCCCGGTATTGCTATGCTCCAACTTCCTGGGGATGAAGATGTACTGAGGTTTTTTTAGACTGTTTGAGCCGCTTGCGGGAAGCATATTGGGGATTTGCGACGATGCCTATAAAAGTCAGCAGAAAAACTGCCCCGACACGGCCGTAAGCCACGATTAGATTTGGTCCCCCAATTGATCTCACGACGAAGTGGAGGAAGAAGAGGAACAGGAACACCTCCGGCGTGCCTTGCCGGACTGTCTTCAATGCGGTCCAAAGCGCCCGGCCATAAAGACAGAGAACTATGATGGCAGTGAAGATTCCTCCACTGACCCATGCGTGAAGCAACTCGTTGTGCGCATGAGGCGGGGTCCAGTGGGTATATTTCCAATGGTCCTTAATCGCATTTTTAGCGCCTACGATGAAGCCATATCCAATGAAGGGTCTGAGACGAGCGGCCTCATAGGTCGCCTGCCATACGCGAGTGCGATCGTCGAGAGTGGAGAGTGTTTTGAGGCTCTGGCCGCGAGAGAGAAATTTGAAGATGAGATCCCGGAAGAGAATACCCAACACTCCGGAAGCTGCGAGTCCGATAATCGTGCCCATGCGCAGGATGAATTTTCCCGAGAAGAAGATCGCATAGATGATCAGCAAAAAGAGGAAGCTGATCAGTTCGATACGGGTTCGTGCCAAGACTATATCTACAAATGCGAGCATGCAGCCTGCAACCGTGGCGAGGCCGCGCGGAAAATAGAAGAGAGCATAAAAGAATGCCGCAACGGAGAGGGTGGCGAAGTAGGACGGAGAGATGAGTTGACCTCCGAGCTGGGCGACTGCCTTGGTGGACTCTTCAGAGATGCCATAGACTTGTGCGGGCATGACGGGTAGCACGATCCAGACGATTGCGGTCCAGATCCAGGAAGCGCGACCGATCAGTTGAACGACGACCTCTGTTGCGTGTTCGAGTGGCGTGCGGGTGTAAAGAGCCAGAAAAAGGGCGAAGGCCAGGACCCATTCGAAGAGGCGATAGAGGCTGATGATGACGTCTTTTGCAGAAGACGGGGTGAGGTGGCTGCGAGGGTGCAGCACGGTGGCCACGACGAGCAGGAACAGCAGGGGGAACCACAGCCACTGCGCGAAGTTTACTTTGCGGCACAAGAGCGGGCGATGGCTCAAGAACAGAACCGCTGTGAGGACATAGACGCTGCCGAGCGCGATGACGATCTGACTGATGGAGGTTAGATTGAAGAGACCGAGCTCGTGGGTGCGCCCTGTCGTGTCGAAGTGAAGGAAGTTGGGCGCGCCGACGATGTAGACCAGGGAGGTCCAGTACAAGAGCGGATTCTGCGCTGAGTAGGGTCGATCAAGCGTCATAAAGTCTTAGAGTCGTCCATGGTGTCCGCTCCCGGTCCAGTTGCTTGTCTCGCGATCGACACCTGGATCGGGCCGTCGATCGACTAGTGGTACACGTAGAGTGCAGCCGAAGAGGTAGCGGAAAGCAGTGAAGTGGTGAGGACCGTCTTGACCTTGCTGATGGGGACGTAGAGAAGGTCTTCCGCTTGAAGCCTCGGGGCGGGGGCTTTTCCTTTTTCAATATCGCGATACGCTACGGGGATCTCCTGCACCTTCCCGTCAGGCAGCTTACGGATGATCCGCATAGAGCCGACGGCAGCGCCCATCGTGGTTCCGTAGGCCATGGATAACGCCTGGGCTACGTCCAGCTCCCCGCCTTCCTGCATGACATAGCCGCCGGGCCGGGTGACTCCGCCCAGGACATAGACGACGCCTGCTCTGCGCACTGTGACCGTGTCACCAGGACGAACGCTGACGTCGTTCATAGTCGGATCATCCGAACTGCGGGAGAAGTGGATCGTCTCTTTCTGCGGGGTGACGCCCGGGGCATGACGGATCTCAATGGTGTTTCCTGCCAGTTCGGTCTCGCCGCCTGCGAGGGCGATGACGTCATCGAGACTGTGCGGGGCCAGCAACTCGATACGCCCGGGGGTGTGAACCTCGCCGAGGACGCTGACATTCTGTCCAGAATACTGGGTGATGTTCAGGTTGACCTGCGGATTGTTGAGGATCTTGCCGTCTTTGAGACGTTGCCCGATCGACGCCGCCGCCTCGGTCATCGTCTCGCCTTGTATGTGGACGGAGCCGACCATGGGAACGACGACGTTGCCCTGAGTGTCGATGCGGAGATCGGTCGATAGCTCAGGCGCGTCATAGACGTCCATACTGAGTAGAAAGCCGGGCGAGAGCTTCAGGTTGGAGAAGTCCTCCGGGACCGGAGTGAGGGTGGTAAGCCTTCTCCTGTTGTTGGCTCCCTGACCTTCATTTGCCCCTGGACTATCGAAGGTGCTGGTTCCGCCGACCTTTGGAGCCGCGTTCCCCTGTGCCAGGGCAGTCCAGGACGTGAGTGCGAGCAACCCCGTCAATGCTGGAATCGCCCAGTTTTTTCTTCCAAACCTAAATTCCTGCATGGATAGGACCCTCCTCTTGCCTGGAATAACTGTAGCCATGAAATCCATCGTTCTCAGGATTGCGAACGTCGTTGAGCACGACCCCGAGTACCGGAGTATTGGCGTGATGCAGGCTCTCGATCAGACTGGAGAGAACCGACTGCGTCGTGCTGCGTGAGCGAACCACGGCGATAGAGCCGCCAACCTTACTGGCGATGATGGAGGTATCTGTGACGGACAAAATGGGTGGGCTGTCGATCAGGACATAGTCGTAGTCGGCGGCACAGACCCGCAGGAGAGCATCGAAGGTCTGCGATTCGAAGAATTCGGCTGGGAACTCCGGGGGGGGCCCGGCGGGAAGCATGAAGAGGTTGGAGAGCGAGGTATGGCGTACGATGCCGAGAACTTCGGCCTTCGTGACAGGATCCTGCAGATCGCTAACACCGGGCGATAGCGCGCACCCGAAGAGGCGGTGCAGATCCGGGTTGCGAAGATCGCAATCCAGCAGCAGAACTCGAGCACCCTGCTGTGCGAAGGCCACTCCGAGGTTGTAGACGGCAGTCGTCTTGCCGTCACGGCCTGCAGCGCTGGTGACGAGCAGGGTCCTCGATCCAATCGATGGGAGAGCACGCATGATGGAGGTTCTGATGACGCGAAAGGCCTCGGAGAAAGGAGCCTTTGGAGCGTCGATCAACTTGCTGTCTCCGCCACTTGAGGCAAGCAAGCTCTTGGTCTGCATTCTAGGGACATAGCCCAGCATGCGAAGCCCTGCGATCCTCTGCAGATCACGTGGTCTGCGCACGGTCTCATCGAGGCTCTCACGCAGAAAGGCGGAGGAGATGCCGAAGAAGATTCCTACGCCGGCGATCAGAGACAGATACTTCAGATAGTTCGGTATGGCCGGTGTGCCCGCGGGACGAGCCTGGTCGGCGATGTCGATGCGGGTGGCGCGAACCCCGGAGGCGAGATTAGCCGTCTGCAGTTTGGAGAAGAGACTCTCATAGAGAGCTCGATTGGAGTAGGCCTCCTGCGCGAGCACTTGAAGATGGACAGTGGCATCGGCCATCTCGTTTGCATTCGACTGCTGCTTGACGAACTGTTGCCGGATGGTGTCTTCGTTCTGCTTGGCGTAGAGATAGGAGTTTTCGGCGCGCTTGCTGATGCGCTGCAGTTCGGCGTGGAGCTGCTGTTTGACTGCATCGAGCTGCTGCTGGGTCTGGGCGAGACGCGGGTTGTTTGCGCCATACTTGACGGCGGCGCCTGCGTACTCCTGTTCGAGCGCAGCTTCTTCGGTCCGGAGAGATCGGATGAGTTGAATGCCGCCATCGGGTGTGAGCGATCCGCCACCGTTTCCTCCGGAGGCACTCATGGAACCCAGGCCCAGCACTACTTCGGGGTCCTGGGATTGGACGAGGTGGAAGACGGTTTCGGTGGAGATGCGGTTGGACTCAGCAGCGGTGAGCTCCTGGTTCAGCGTGTAGAGCCGATCCGTGACGGTACTATGCGGGGAGATGCCGGCGGCACCACCTGCGTTGTCGCCACCGCCACCATTTGCGGAGATCTGAACGCCCGCAAGCCCTGACTCCCTCTGGTAGTCCGCCAGCTTCTGTTCGGAGTCTTCTACCTGCTTCTTCAGATCGTCGAGTTCTTTCCGGAGCCAGTAGGACGACTGGATCGTCGACTTGTGGCGCCGATCCATCGCACTATCGATAAATTTTTGCGAGATGGCATTGGCCACATTGGCGGCTACGGCGGGATCGGGATTTAGAAAGGTGACGGTAATGAGGCGCGTATCCGGCGGCGACTCGACGGTGAGATTCTTCGCAAATCGTTTGATCAGCTTCTCGCGGGTGAGCGGAGCCTGATCAAGGGGCTTGTCCTTCTCGGACGAGACAATATCTCCACTGAAGGGGCGGGTGTGGGTGAGGTTGAGATCGCGGATCACGGCCAACGCCAGCCCATCACTTTGAAGGACGCTGATGTCGGTTTCGATCTCGGCCTTCAGCTCATCAGCGGTCGGCGACGCGGTTCCCGTGTCGGTGGATACATTCGCGCTGTTATCTTCTTTGTTGATCTCTATGATGGCCGTGGAGGCATACTTCGGGGTCATGATGAGGCAGACCAGCAGGCCCAGAAGAAAGATGCCGAGGGTGACGAGAACGACAGTCCTCCATCGCCGGCGCAGAACCCGGAGGACACCTGAAAGTGTCTCGTACTCGGAAGGTCCCGATGCGAAGAGAGCGTCGTCGGACAAGGTACCCAAGGCGGCAGACTGATTTTTTGTAGAGAGAGTGGGATGTGGCTGAAGTGCACTCATAGCAATAATCCTTTTTTGCATTCTCCCCGGCCGGAGGTAACTGATCGAGGGAATGCTATGAATTGTGCTAGCTCAAGAGCAACACCCTCTTGAGACTCGAGGGCTAAAAATCTTACAGTGCAGATCAGGTATTTATTCATGAATACTACCACAGCCTTTACTGGTCTCCTCGAACATCTGTGACGGAATAACCGCCCATAGAGCGTTGCAGCAGTATGAGTTGAATGTCATTCCTATGGTGTCCTCTAACAATAAATGTTCGGCAGCGCTCAGGGTTTCCGTCTCTTTCTAACTTCAGTCTGTTCAAACGATGTAACAAATTTCAAACTGCATTCTTCATTCTTGAAGGACCTGTTACTCGTAGATAGGTTGGTCCTGTTGTAAGACTGACTCTACTGCAGGAAGGTATCTCCTTTTGCTACGCGGGCTGGGCGTGATACGTATGGATACATTGCTGAAAGATATCCATGAGCTGTCGATAGTTCTGATCTTCCGTGTAGGCAGCTAGATATTTCGCTCGAGCCTGAACCCGCATTAGGTTCAGACGCTCCTTATCTGCCATAAGGATGCTTACGGTGGCGGCAAGGTCCTTACTATCAGAGGGGTTGTATAAAAGGCCGGTTACGCCATCGTCGACCATCGCCTTCATCGGTGGGGTCAGGGCGGCAATGACCGGCGTCCCTTTGGAGTATGCCTCGACGATCGTGCGGCCGAAGGGCTCATACCACTGCGACGGGAAGATGAGGAAGGCGGCTTTGCCGAGATAGTCGCAGACTTCGGTCAGCGACTTTCGTCCCAGGTACTCGATCCTCGGATCAGCCTGCGCCGCCTGACGAACGACGGACTCGAGGGGGCCATCGCCGATGATCTTCAAAGAGGCTGATGACGGCACGTCCGGCCACGCATTGAGAAGCGAGCGAACGCCCTTCTCTTCGGTGAGACGTCCGACATATAAGCCATATCCGCCGGAGCCGTCGCCGACTCCGCTGTCCGAGATGAAATTTGGCTTTACGAGAATCTTCTCCTCGGGAAATCCACCTTCGACGAGCTGCTGCTTGACAAAGCTGCTGACTGCGATGTAGCGGTCGACAGAGTTGGTCCAGATGCCGCGGAGATGAGCGTACGCATTGCTGGCAACCACTGCAGCCGATTGCAGATAGCTCTGCCGGTAGCAACGATGCTCAATGGCGGCGAGTGCAACTTTGCTCCCAACGCATGTGGTGCATATGTGGCCGTCGCGAAACAGATTGGCGGACGGACAGATAAGCCGATAGTTTCGTACGGAGAGAACGGTCGGAACTCCCATTGACTTCGCAGCGTCGAAGATGGAGGGCGAAAGGAGAGGAAAAAAATTATCTACCTTCATGAGATCCGGCTTTGTGGATCGGATCAGATCTTTCACTCGGTCGGCCTCTTTAGTGTTCCAGACCGAACGCAGACCGATGGTGATGAGGTTCCCTGATTTTATTTCAGCGTTGTCGAGCGTGTAGTCGTGAACATCTTCTCCGCGCGCGCGAAGCATCGCGATCTCCTGCTCTCGAGATTCATCTTCTCCACCTCGATAGATGTATCTATTGTGTAGAAACAGAATCCGCATCAGGCCTCAAAAAAATCTATCCGTGTTTTTCACTGTAACGTAGTCGCTGCGCTTTCGCATTGGAGAGAAGTTATCGCAAGTGGGATAGGAAGATACTCTCATCGAGACTGCATAGCACACGCATATTGAGTGAGATGCAGTGGTAAGACGCGTCACCTGTCAACCTAAGTTAAAACCGTCAGACTTGAAATCTAAGACGAAGGTTCTTACTTCACCCGTCATGTTATCCCTGAAGCCGTTTATCGAATGGATCGAAGTGAGAGCTACCGGATCCTCTGACGAACGAAGTCGTAGAAAACAGGAGGCGTCCACTTGCGAACCAGACTACGTGCCGTGGGCTTCGGCTTATAACAGTCAGGTGCATACAGAGAGCTGTGCACACCCATCTCTTTGCCGAGGATGTTGCCGACGGTGTTGTAGTAGATCATGAAGGAATAACGCGACCTTCCGGTAGGTTCGACGACCGGATTGATGCCATGGTAGGAGGTCTCCGAGATATTCATCAGCAACGTTCTGTTGAAGATGGGCTCTATCTCGGCCTCTTTGCGACTCGCATCTTCGTTCCACAGCTCGAGCTGGCCGCCATACTCCGAGGTCCAGTCATGGTTGAGATAAATGATCAAAGCGAGACGGCGAATCAGTCCGCTGGTCAGGTCGGCGTTGGAGTCGATGTGGACGTCGAACTTTCCTTTTGGGGGGATGATGCTGTAGCCCGCACCATGCATATAGGGGTCAGGCAGCAGATTCCAGATTCCCGTAATCTCCGAAAGAAGATAGAGGAATGGAGCTGAGTGAAGCAGAGCTACGAGCTGAAAGCCAGCCGGTCCAAGCCCGGCGGCAGACTTCTGCCCAAGCTTTTCGAGATTTTGGGTATTGTGATGCACCCAGTCGGATTTTCTGGTGTGGGACATCTCTTGAAGCACGGCCGTGAGCTGCTCTGAATTGAACAAGTTATCGATCGTGAGATAGGGGTACGGTCGACTATTCTGATATCGGTTGGCCAGGCTGGAGGAACTCTCGGAGAGAGAGAGCTGGTCAAGGAGCCTAGACACATCGCGGATACCCGGTTGGTTTTGCATATTTCTCCGTTGCACGGAACGCCAGAGCTTGCTCGATCAATAGATCATTATAGTTCCGTACCGTGGTTGGTGGAGTCGGCTGAAGTGCACCATCCGAGGTACGAATGGAACGAAAGTTCCCACGTAGTAGGCAAATTTTTAGCAATGTCACATTCTTTTCATGCTTTTCTCCTCGGAGTTTCTCTCTCTTCCCCAGGGAATGGGATACTTTCTCTCCGGGTTGTGAGCATTTTCGAGTCCAAAGCCGTAAGCCTGTGTCCTGTAAATCCCCAAACCTGACCATAACTCTCTAGAAAGAGGTGATTGGGGAGGAGTTCTACCAGGGTTGTTTGTCTATTTGGCAGATTAGAGTCCTCCTTCTCGGTGCGGCCTCAGAATTGCTTCTAGAGGTCGAGATAGCGAATTGCCGAAGATATGAGAAGGCCTTCTCGGACCATCCGCTTCATTGCAGAGTTTTGGGTGCCTGGTTACTCTAGTGATGTGTGGTAATCAACTTTTCCCTTGTCGGCTTCGCATCATAACTTGCGTTACAGCATTCATGAAAAGGGGCTAGATCTATGACACCACCCAACAGGAAAATCTTTTTAGAGTTGGTGGAGTTCGGCGACCTTTGTCTATTATTCGGCAGTTTGGGCGGCGCGTATGCTTTCACGTCCGGCCACCGCTTCTTTGGAATTCTTGACTCCCTGGAGACGCGGCACCCCGTACAAGTCTTCCTCGCGACACTGGTGCTGGCGGTAGTATGGCACGGAATTCTGCGGTCAAATAAGTTTTATCGCTCTCGAAGAGTGGATGGGTTTGTCAGAGAGGTCGTGGATGTTTTTATAGCGAGCGTACTTTGCGCTCTCTCCTCCTGTGCCTGGCTGTGGCTGGTGTGCTCCCACTCGAAGCACAGCATCGCAGAGATTGGTTTTATCAGCGCTGTCTTCGGCGCAGTGAGCTTTGCCATCTTTGTATCCACTCGGCTGGTGGGACGAGCTTTGGCGCGTGTGTTCCGTTCCAAGGGTTATAACCTTCGCCATGTTCTGGTGGTCGGGACCAATCGACGCGCCCACGGGTTTTCGCAGGATGTCGCACTGCATCCGGAGTGGGGTTATCACCTGCAGGGTTTCGTTGACGATCAATGGTGGTCTGAAGAGACGGCTGCGTCCAATGCAGGGGCCTTGCTGGGCGGGTTGGATTCGATTCCCTCTCTGTTGCGGACGCTTCCGGTGGACGAGGTGATCGTGGCGTTGCCTCTGGCTTCGTTCTATCAGCAGATAGCGGAGATTGTTGCCTCGTGCCGGGATCATGGGATTGCAGTGCGAAGCATCGGAACGTTCTTCGATCAGGAACAGACGAAACGAACCGCGTATCTGCAGAGAGGGGTAGGCACGATCACTCTGCATGACGAGTCGTGGAATGCATGGGGCTTCATGATCAAGCGAGTCACCGATGCGGTTGTGTCGGCAGTGCTGCTGCTGGGGCTGGCTCCGGTCTTTCTCCTGGTTGCGGCGTTGATCAGGTTGACCTCGAAGGGTCCCGTCTTCTTTCGTCAGACCAGGATTGGCTACGGGAAACGGCCGTTCGAGATTCTGAAGTTTCGGACCATGGTGGTCGATGCAGAGAAGCTGATGGCCCAGGTGGAGCATTTGAACGAGACCAAGGGCCCGACCTTCAAGTTGAAGAACGATCCTCGGATCACTCCGTTGGGTAAGTTTCTACGGAAGTCGAGTCTGGATGAGATTCCTCAGCTCGTCAATGTGTTCCTCGGCGACATGAGTCTTGTCGGTCCGCGGCCACTTCCCGTTAGAGATTATGAAGGGTTCTCGAAGGACTGGCACCGGAGACGATTCAGCGTCAAACCTGGAATTACGTGCCTGTGGCAGGTGATGGGGAGAAGCTCGATCAGCTTCGATGAATGGATGGCTTTGGATATGCGCTACATCGACCAGTGGTCGATGTGGCTCGATATCAAGATCCTGTTTCAAACTATTCCTGCAGTCTTTCGTGGCTCAGGCGCAGTGTAGATATAGTTTCGGCAAAGCGGGCTGGTATTGGCGGAACGAGACTGAGAAGGATTCCGAGTAGACATGAGGCAGAACGCCTTCCGAGTCTTACTCGGAGTCTTTTTTGCGTGTGGATTCGCGGAGCGCGGTGAGTTGGGGGTGGAGAAGCTTGGCTGTGAGCGAGCGGGTCAGGGCTTCGACGGCGTCACGCTGCTGGGCGGTGAGATCGGCGAGCTTGGATTGGGAGCGGACTAGTTCGGCCTGGCGGAGTTGCTCGGCCTGTTGCTGAAGGGCTTTGATGGCGGGGACGGCGTCGCGGGATTGGAGACGCTCCTGATACTTGTCTACTTCCCTGCTGACGATATTCTCGGCTGCTGCGGCCTCGCGGCTGCGATCGGCCAGGTTGGCGGTGGCTACCTGCTGGAGATCGTCGATGTCATAGACGAAGCAGCCTTCGACCTCATTCATGCGCGGGTCGACGTCGCGGGGGACGGCGATGTCGATGAAGAACATGGGACGGTTGCGGCGACGATGGAGGAAGTGCTGGCCGTGGGAGCGACCGAAGATCATCTGGGGGGCGCCGGTGGATGTGATGACGATGTCGGCGCGATCGGCCTGCTCGTAGAGGGCCTCAAAGGGAATGGCTTCGGTGTGAACAGTGAGGCTGTTGAAGTCGGAGGCTATTTTTTCAGCGCGGGACTGGGTGCGGTTGGTGACGAGGATGGAGGATGCGCCCTGTTGGATGAGGTGACGGGCGGCTAATTCGGACATTTTGCCGGCGCCCACCAGGAGGACGGTCTTTCCGTAGAGGGAGCCGAAGATCTTCCGCGCGAGATCGACGGCTACCGAGGCGATGGAGACAGAGCTTGAACCGATCTGAGTTTCGGTGCGGATTTTTTTTGCGACGGTGAAGGTGCGCTGCATCAAGGCTTCGAGGTGGGTGGAGACGGCACCGGCGTCGCGGGCTACGGTGTAGGCCTCTTTTACCTGGCCGAGAATCTGGGGTTCGCCGACGACCATGCTGTCGAGGGAGCTGGCGACGCGGAAGAGATGGCGGACGGCTTCGCGCTCGCGGAACTCGTAGAGGTGGGGCTGAATGTCGTGCGGCGGAACGGCGAAGTACTCGTGCAGGAAGCGGAGGAGGTCGGTTTTGGCCTGTGACGGTGCGGCTTCGGCGTCGTCCTGGAGGGTGAGGAGTTCGACCCGGTTACAGGTGGAGAGGATGAGGCCCTCGCGGACGCCGGGCTGGTGGAGAAGGGTGCGGGTGGCGTCGGCGAGGCGCTCGGCGGGGATGGCGAGGCGCTCGCGTACCTCGATGGGCGCGGTGTTGTGATTGATGCCGAGGAGGACGAGACGCCCCTGTGTAGTCGCGCTCATGGGGCGGTAAACCTGTGGACCGCGGAGAACTGGTTTGCTACCCACACGGTGAGTATGACCAGGAAGACGAAGCTGGAGAGGTAGACGGCTCGGCGGCCACGGAGGCCAGAGATGCGGCGGATGTGGATCATTGCAACATAGACCAACCACATGGCGAAGGCGAGAAGAATCTTGGGGTCACGGAAGTAAGAGGCACCGACGGTGGCCTGGGCGATGAGCGAACCGATGAGTAGGCCGGCGGTCATGCAGGGCAGGCCAAAGAGGAGGGCTTTGAGGGCGATCTGGTCGGTGGTTTCTAGCGGTGGCAGCCAGGAGAGGGTTGGCGATTTCTGCTTGAGACGGCGCTCCTGCACCAGATAGAGAAGCGAGGCCAGCATGGAGAGGAAGAGCGCGGCGTAGGCGGCAAGAAGAAGAGCGACGTGGAGGAAGATCCAGCCTGCGTGGAGGATGGGGAAGGTGGTGCTCTCCTGGCCGGGATGGAAGGCTGGGACCAGGCCGAGAAGGAAGCAGATAGGCAGGAGGAAGATGCCGAGCGAGACGGTGTGGTAGCGGGCGTAGACGAGGAGGAAGGCCAGGGCGAGGAGAAGGCCCAGGAAGGATTGGGTTTCGTGGGTGTCTACGGGGAGGCGATGGTGGGCCGCGTTGAGCATCTCGGCCAGCGAGACGAAGTGGAAGAAAACTGCGGCTACGGTGGCGGGGACGGCGATATGGCGCCAGCGGGGGCGCTCATAGAGGGCGGCCGGCAGGACCGCAAGCGCGGCAATGCCGTAGAGTAAGACCGCGACTCTGAGCCAGAAAAGAGACATAAGTGACGTACTTCGCGGAGTTTTCCGCAAACATTGAGTATATCGCTTATGAGTTTGATTCTGCGTGGGTGCTGGCGGTTTCGCACGGTCTCATCGGGACGCAAGCCTGACTGTGGAGCGGCAGGGCGTGAGTATCTTTTGGTTTGCGTGTAGGATCGTCGGAACTTGTTCTACCGTGGCAATTTGCAGGCTTATCGAATTGCGATGGACATCGCGTGGAGGCGATAGATTCCATAGGCGAGGAACATCCAGGCGATCAGAGAACAGAGAAGGCCGAAGACGATTCCAGCGGCAGGGCTCGAACCTTTGTTGAGATCCCTTTCGGGGATATCTTGAGTTTTGGTTCGGGTTGAAGAGGTGAGATTCAGGTTGATCCCTACCGGCATTGTCGCTCTGGCCATAATCCTGTCCTTTGGAACGAAGACGACACTACAGTGACGCGAGTTCGACAGGACATCCCTCAAAGGATGTAGGGGTTCTGCTCTGACACTGCTCCAGGAGAGAGAGGAAGATGTGGTCTGTTTTCCTGGGGTTATGGATTCACGACTTGGCGAGGATGCGATAGACCCACTGCGAATCGCTGCTTGGGCGGGCTTGTGCGATTGCGACCAGACTTTCGTGTTGATCGCTGAGACTACATGCGGGGTCGGTGTTGGCCGCGTCGCCGGTCAGTTGAAATGCCTGGCATCGGCAGCCTCCGAGGTCTATCTCTCTGCGATCACAGGTGCTGCATGGCGGGTTCATCCAGTCGGTGCCGCGAAAACGATTGAAGGCTGGAGAGTGCTTCCACAACCACTCCAGGGTGTGAGCGCGGACTGAGTCGAAGTTCATGCCGGGGATGATGGCGGCGGCGTGGCACGGGAGAGCCAGTCCGGCGGGGTCGATGAGCATCATCTGGCGACCCCAACCGCCGACGCAGGTTTTGGGATAGCGCGCGTAGTAGTCCGGGAAGACGGCCTGGAGCTGGATGCGGCCGCTCAGCCGGGACTGGGCTTCGGTGATCAGTTGCACGGAGCGTTCAACCTGAGTGGGGGTGGGCATGAGTCTGTCGCGATTTTTGAGAGCCCAGCCGTAGTACTGCACGTGGGCTACTTCGATTCTCTGCGGCTCGAGAGATTCGGCGAGAGCGAGGATTGCTTCGAGGCGATCGAGGTTGTCGCGGTGCACGACTACGTTGACGGTGAAGGCTATGTCCTGTTGACGGATGAGTGCGGCCAGCTTCAGCTTGTGAGCGTGGGCGCGAGCACCGGCGAACTCGTTTGCCTTCTCCTCATCTGCGTCCTGGAGGCTTAGCTGAATGTGTTCGAGGCCAGCGTCCTTTAATTCGTGCATGCGGTCGGCGGTGAGGCCGAGGCCTGAGGTGATCATGTTGACGTAGAGGTTCGCTTCCCTGCCCGCGTCGACTAGGTTTGCGATGTCGGGTCGCGAGAGGGGTTCGCCTCCGGTGAGATGAAGATGAAGGACGCCTAGCTCTGACGCTTGATGAAAGACTCTTGTCCAATCGTCGGTTGATAGCTCGTTTGCTGCGGACTGCATCTGGAGCGGGTTCGAACAGTAGACGCAATGCAGGGGGCAGCGATGAGTTACTTCTGCTACGAGGGAGAGTGGGCCTGGAAGTGTCGACATAGTTACGGCTTGAAAAGATTGTATGCTCAAGTGCGCCCTGCGCGGGCGGCGGTCACATCGTGACGCGTATACCCCTTCGGTTGGCGCTCCCGTTGGTCGCGATTAGGAATCTTCTGCCTGGTCGCTGTAGAGTAGGACGCTTCTTGCGTGGAGCTTGTCCAGGAACTGTTTTACCTCGGTGGCGATTTGCGATGAGTCGGTTGTGGCGTGTTTCTGTTGGAGTTCGATTGTGATTGCTTCGACTGAGCGCTGTCCGTCGATGAGGCTGATGATCTCGCTGGCTGCGCCTTTGAGTTTCAATGCACCTTCGGGGACTAAAAGCATTGCTTCGTCGGGCGAGACAGTGCGAACGCGACAGCCTACTGCGAGGCGCGGAACTCTCGTGTCGGGGGTCTCGGGGGTCTCGCTCATGACGCCTCGGGGCGAAAGATGTTGGGCTGTGGGGGGAGGGATCCCGGCTCGACGTAGCAGTAGTGAAGCGCGTCGAGTTGGGCCCAGAGTAGCGCGCACTTTCGTTCGAGGGAGCGGACTACTAATGATTGCAGATGAGGTGTGTCGGCGTGTTCGGCGGCGTAGTCGAAGGCAAATGCGGCGTCTTCGGGGGCCTGGGTGAGACGGCCCTGGAAGTAGGCGAGGCCATCTTGAAGCCAGGGGTAGTGCTTCGCGAGAGCGTCCATGCGTAAGGCGATCAGTTGACCGGCGAATAACTCGGTGAGTGAGGAGGAGACGGCTTCGAGCAGAGTGCTGTGGGTAACCAGCTCGATATAGGCGTCCACGGCGTAGCGAACGCCGGGGAGAATGGCGTGGTTGCTGGTGACGTAGCTGCGGTTGAGACCGGCGGCCTCTGCGAGTTGGAGCCATTTTTCGATACCACCTGCTCCGGCGTCGCCGTCGTGGTCGATGATGCGTTTTCGCCAGGCTCGGCGGAAGGCGACATCTTCGGATTTGGAGAGGATGATGGCGTCCTTGATGGGGATGCGGCTCTGGTAGTAGTAGCGGTTGAGCACCCAGGCCTGCATCTGGCCGCGTGTGAGCTCGCCTGCGTGCATGTGTAGATGGAAGGGATGTTTGTGGTGATACATCGCCTCGCCCACTTGCTGGAGACGTTGGCGCAGAGCTGGTTTGTCGAGCAAAACCGGCTCTTCCTGATCTACGACGTTATCTCTAGTCCGTCCCATGCCACTTCCCAGCCTGCGTCCTCGACGGTGCGACGCTCTGAACTTTGTTCCTGCAAGATCGGGTTGGTGTTGTTGATGTGTGTGTAGATTTTGCGTGTGTTGATGAGATCTTGGAGGCCTGCGAGAGAGCCGTCCGGGCCATCTATCGGCAGGTGGCCCATGGAGCGGGCTAATGGTGTTCCGGGTTGGATCTTCTGCAGTTCGTCATCGCTCCAAAATGTTCCGTCTATGAAGATAGTGGAACATGTAGAGAGACGCTCCTTCAAGGGATCGGTTATCGCGGGGAGAGCTGGGAGATAGGCTGCTCGGGTTCTTTGAGTATCTTCGAGGATCAGCCCGATCGTCGCGCCGGTTGGGTCGAGGGCGGCGCGCTCTTGTTCGCCGATATACGAGGGGAGACTGCTTGAGAGTGCGATTGGAGTGCAGACGAGGCCGTTGCCGGCGTGAAAGCTTACGTCGGGCTCGATCTCTGTCCAGCGGCTTTGTCCGGGGAGGCGATCGAGCATCTGGAAGAAGCTGTTTTTTTTCAGAATGCTGATGACCGGGCGGGTGGCGTAGATGCGAACCGGGGTGAACTCGCGCAGGAGGAGAAGACCGAGGATGTGGTCGAGATCGGCGCTGGTCAGGATGATTCCGACGACAGGAGTGTTGCGCAGGCCCTTTGCGGGGTCTGGATGAATTTCAGGATTGTTGATGAGTTGTTGGCGAAGGTCGGGGGAGGCGTTGACAAGGAGCCACGCGTCTCCGTCAGCCGTCACGGCTAGTTGAGACTGAGTTCTGGATTGAATGTTCGGCTGGTTTTGGCGCAGAGCGGAACAGTTCGCGCAGGTACAGTTCCATTGCGGAAGGCCGCCACCTGCGGCGGCCCCCAGGACTTTAATCCTCACGGAAACTCTGCTTAGAGTTCTACGGGAGCGTAGGAGTTGATCTCGCAGTTAAGGGTAACTTCTTCAAAGTCGGGCGTAGCCCAGGTCGACTGTGTCATGAGAACCTCTC
This sequence comes from Edaphobacter lichenicola, assembly GCF_014201315.1. Classification (NCBI taxonomy): domain Bacteria; kingdom Pseudomonadati; phylum Acidobacteriota; class Terriglobia; order Terriglobales; family Acidobacteriaceae; genus Tunturiibacter; species Tunturiibacter empetritectus. The sequence goes on along the minus strand of NZ_JACHDY010000001.1, from coordinate 293,186 downwards.
GCGGACGATTTAAATAGCTGCTTCAAGTGTAGTTCATGCTCCCCTCCCCAGCCAAGTGGTTGAGCAAAACCCTGCAAAGACGTTCCGCTGTCTCGAACTCGCCATGTTCACTGCGAGTCGGGCAAGTCGAAGCGCGAATCTGGTGCCAGTACCGGGAGCACGACAGATGTTGCGCTGTCCTTTGGTCTGGTGCGCAACAAGCCTCTTGCTACGTGTTGCCCTATTAGGATGAAGGGTTTTTCGATAGAGACGTAGAGCAGTGCTGGAACTGCTATAGAAGTTGTGACTAAGAAAAGAACCCTGAACCAAAGAGGTTTGGCGTGCATCCGGTCGACCGCGACCCACATGATGATCATGTGACTGAGATAGATTCCGTAGGAGTGTTCTGCTATCCAGTGGGTGAGACGCTGGATAACGCCGGCAGGAAGTTCCCTGACGTTTGCGTACAGGATCCCTAAAAGGAGTGAAGTTGCCCATGCACGGTGAAACTTGCTGGAAAAGAGTTCGTTGTCGTGGGGGCCGAAGAGAAGGATAAAAATACAGATGCCAAGGGGCCACGTCCAGGAGGGCAGCTTCCACCGTCCTAGCCGACTACGGACGAGATCGTAAGCCACGATACCTGAGGTGAAGCAGGGTGCGAAGTAGAAGACGTTGAGGCGCGGAGAGAGTCGCGGCAACGTCATGGCCAGGATGACAGAGAGTACCCACAGGAAGAGAGAACGGTATCTGCGGCCTCGTATCGCCAGGTAGGCAAAGGGCAGAAGGATATACATCTGCACTTCAAGCGGAAGGCTCCAGAGCGGTCCGATGATATCGGTGGTGAGAGTCAGGTTTTGCACCAGGAAAAGGTTCGACAGAAACGCCTTGGCTCCGATCCAGCCGTAGACTTGTCCCGGGATGTACGGAACGTGGAAGAGGACGACCAGAACGACGGTAAGCATCGCCAAAGGGTAGATGCGAAAGATACGGCGAACCCAGAAGCCACCGAACAACCGGGAGTTACTGCCTGCGGTTGGGTCGAGTCTATCGAGGGATTCCATGAGCACGAGACTGGTGTGAACGAAGAAAATAAGAACGCCGAAGCGCGCCAGGCTCAGGAAGCTGGGATTGCCGATAGTGCTCACGAGATGACCGAAATACACGCAGGAAACCGCCACTGCGCGGAGGAGATCTAGGTTGGCCGACGTTATTTTTTTGATTGGGTGCAATGTCAGTGGAGGTCGCGCTAACCCCTAACTCGCGCCTCATAATTATAGCGTGATGCGCTCCACGCTCTGGGATGGATTCCACCTAGTTTCGAATCAGCGGTTACGCGCTAAGTGCCTCCGCGGAGTGGTTAAACGGGCGATGGCGCCGGTACGGTATTCTGCGGTTCTGTGATCGAGACCGGGATGACGAATGAAACAGTAGCGAATTTGGCGGGTGAGGCGGCTGGGGCAACGCCGGCGATGCGGCAGTACTTCGCGGCGAAGGAGCAGTATCCCGACTGCCTGTTGTTCTGCAGGATCGGGGACTTCTATGAGTTGTTCTATGAGGATGCGATTCTTGTGTCGCGTTTGCTGCAGCTTACGCTGACGGCACGTGATCGCGAAAAGAAGCAGCCGATGTGCGGGGTTCCCTACCATGCGGCGGAGGTGTATCTGCAGAAGCTGCTGCGCATGGGATACAAGATTGCGCTGCTGGAGCAGATGGAGGATCCGAAGCAGACGAAGTCGGTTGTGCGGCGGGAGGTGACGCGGGTGCTGACGCCGGGGACGGCGCTCGATCCGGCGTTGGGGGCGGAGCAGAGCAACTACCTGGCGAGTGTGGCGGTCTTGGGTGCGGGAGCGATACAGAGTTGTGGGTTGGCGCTGCTGGATCTTTCGACGGGGGAGTTTCGGGCTACTGAGTTTTCAGGGGCTGGCGGATGGGCGGCGCTGGTGGACGAGTTGGGGCGTGTGCGGCCGGTGGAGCTGCTGTATGGGTCGGGTTTGTTGGGCGGTGTCAATCTGGCCGGGGAGAGCGAGACGGCGGCGGGTCTGGATGCCATTCGGACAAAGACGGCGGTGGAGGAGTGGGTCTTTACGGCGGAGTATGCGGTGCCTCTGGTGCGGAATCACTTCAAAGTGCATTCGCTGGACGGGATGGGGCTGGGAGGACATGAGGCGGCGGCGGTGGCGGCTGGGGCCCTGCTGCACTATATGCGAGCGACTAAGCAGGGTGGGTTGGAGCATGTGGATGGGCTGCGGTTTTATGAGCGGTCTACTTGCCTCGAGCTTGACGCGGTGAGTGTGCGGAACCTGGAGCTGGTGGAGCCGCTGTTCTCTGGCGAGTCGGCGCAGACTACGCTCTTCTACACGATGGATGCTTGCTGTACTCCGATGGGGAAGCGGTTGCTGCGTGCGTCGCTGCTGCGGCCTGCGAGTGGGATGGGAGAGATTGAGGCTCGGCTGGAGGCGGTGGGTGAGGCTGCTGGAGATCTGCGTCGGCGTGAAGATCTGCGGCGGTCGATGGATGGAGTGCTCGATCTGGAGAGGTTGCTGGGGCGAGTGGCGTTGGATTCGGCTGGGCCAAGGGAGGTGGTGGCGCTGGCGAAGACGCTGGGGTGCTTGCCTGGAGTGGTGGGGGCGGTGAAGGCGTTCTCTGCGCTGCGATGGCGAGAGCTCGGGGAGAGTGTCGATCCTTTGGAAGATCTGCACGAGATGATTGTGCGAACGATTGCAGAGGAGCCACCAGTGTCGATTGGCGATGGCGGAGCGATTCGCGTGGGCGTCGATCCGGATCTGGATGAGCTGCGCGAGTTGAGCCGCAGTGGACGACAGGCGCTGGCGGCGATTGAAGAACGAGAGCGCGGACGGACGGGGATTGGGTCGTTGAAGGTGCGGTTCAATAATGTGTTCGGGTACTACCTTGAGGTGACCAAGGCAAATGCCAAGGCGGTGCCGGCTGATTATGAGCGGAAGCAGACGCTGGTGAATGCGGAACGATTTACGACTCCTGAGTTGAAGGAGTATGAGACGAAGATCTTGACCGCTCAGGAACGAAGCGGAGAGATTGAGCGAAGGATCTTTGCGGAGTTGCGAAGACAGTTGCTGGAGGCCGCGGGGCGGATGCGGGAGACTGCGAGGAAGATTGCGGAGATCGACCTGCTGGGTTGCTTTGCTCATCTGGCTGCGCTGCGCGGATGGGTGCGGCCGCAGATTGAAGTGTCGGGCGTGCTGGAGTTTGTGCAGGCGCGGCATCCTGTGGTGGAGAGACGGATGGAGGAGTCGGGTGGCGGGAGGTTTGTGCCGAACTCCGTTCATCTGGATGCCGACGCTGGGCCTGCGGTACTGCTGATTACAGGACCGAATATGGGAGGAAAGAGTACGTATCTGCGCATGGCCGCGCTGCTGGTGGTGATGGCGCAGATGGGAAGCTTCGTTCCGGCCGAAGGAATGCGGCTGGGATTGGTGGATAGGATTTATACGCGCATCGGGGCGAGCGATAATGTGGCGCGGGGGCGATCGACGTTTATGGTCGAGATGACGGAGACGGCTGCGATCCTGAATACGGCGACGAACCGCTCGCTGGTGCTGCTGGACGAGATGGGACGCGGTACGGCTACTTATGACGGATTGAGCCTGGCCTGGGCGACGGTGGAATATTTGCATGACCGGATTGGAGCGAGAACTCTGTTTGCGACGCACTATCATGAGCTGACGCTGCTTGCGGATCGGCTGGCGCGGCTGACGAATCTGCGTGTGACGGTGAAAGAGACTGCGGGGGGGATTGTGTTTCTACACACGGTGGAGGCGGGGCCTGCGAGTAAGAGCTATGGGATTGAGGTTGCGCGGCTGGCTGGTTTGCCGAGTGTTGTGATCGCGAGGGCTCGTGAGGTGTTGAAGGTGCATGAACGGGCGGAGACGCAGCAGGTGAGAGAGGCTTCGCCTGCGCAGGGGGCGCAGATGCAGATGACTATGTTTACACCGCTGTCGCAGAGGATTGTGGATCGGTTGGCGGAGGCGGATGTGGATGGGCTGACTCCGCGCGAGGCGTTGAACCTGCTGGCGGAGTTGCAGCGGGAGTTGAAGGGATGATGTCCTGCCGGACGGGCCCACTTCGCTTTGTCACCCCACAAACGAAGACCTGTTTGTGGGGACCCCGATTCGCGGTCACTTCGTGACTTGTGTACCTTTTTGTGGTGATGTCTGTTGCATGGGACCGGGCGTTGCCCGGTGGGAGGCTTCGTGAAGAGCTTGGTAGTGGCTGGAGTGATGAGTGGGACCTCGGCGGACGGTGTGGACGTCGCGATCTGCAGAGTATCGCCGGCGCTTCGTGCTGGTGGGACGCCGCGAATCAAGCTGCTGGGACATTTGGGATTGGCCTATCCGAAGACGCTGCGAGCGGCAGTGCTGGGTGCGATGGACGCCGAGGCGATCTCGGTGGCGGAGCTTGCACGATTGAACTGGCGATTGGGTGAGTTGTATGCAGAGGCTGTGGCGAGAGCTCAGGAGAAGTTCGGCGTGACGGTGCAGCTGGTGGGTTGTCATGGACAGACGATCTATCACCAGGGGGCTTCGGAGAAGTACCTAGGGCGAGCGCTGCGGGTTACGTGGCAGACGGGGGAGGCCGCGGTGATTGCGGAGCGGCTGAGGGTTCCGGTGGTGAGTGATTTCAGGCCGGGAGATCTGGCTGCCGGCGGGCAGGGGGCTCCGCTGGTGCCGATGCTGGACTACTGCATGTTTCGTTCGGCGAAGGTGAGCCGTGTGCTGCTGAATCTTGGTGGGATTGGAAATCTGACCGCTATCCCTGCGAAGGCTGATGCAAATGGGCTGATGGCGTTCGATACGGGGCCGGGGAATATGGTGATCGACACCTGCATGAAGAGACTGTACGAACGGGAGTTTGACCGCGGTGGCGCTGTAGCCCGGACGGGAACCGTGTTGCGAGATGTGGTGGAGAAGATTTTGGAGGAAACGTACTTCTCTGCCCTGCCACCAAAGTCTTGCGGGCGAGAGCAGTTTGGGGAGACGTTTGTTTCGCGTTTTGTTGCGATGTGCAGAAAAGCGGGCGGGCGGGAAGGTCGCGATAAAGATGTGGTCGCCACAGCAACCGCGTTGACGGCAGCCTCGATTGCACAGGCTTACCGGAGATTTGTGTTGGGGCATGTGGGACAGGCAGCGCCTTTGTCGCGGGTGGAGTTTGTGGTTGCAGGCGGTGGGACGAAGAACGCTTGTTTGATGAGAATGCTTGGTGCTGAGCTGGAACCGATGGGAGTAAAGGTGAGATTGATAGAGGAGCTGGGGGTTCCGGCGCAGGCGAAAGAAGCTATAGCGTTTGCGCTGCTGGCATGGTTGAGCTGGAGCGGACTGCCGGGGAATGTTCCCGCTGCGACTGGCGCACCGAGGGCGGTCGTGCTGGGGAAGATAACGCATGGGTAGGTCGCCGAAAAGAATGGCCGCTGGCGGGATCCATGATCTTTAGGCTGGGTTGTGCCGTGCTTCCGAGATGGTCTCTCTTTTGTAGAGTGAAGCTATTTGCTGATGTTCTGCGTGGGTTGGACTGGCTGGCGGTTTTTGTCGTTTTGCTTTTCATCACCGGATGCCGGGGGCGGGTGGAGGAGCCGGGTTCTGTGGTGGTGATTATTGAGAGTAGTCCGAATAATTTGGACTTGCGGGTGGGGGCGGATGCTCAATCGGAGCGAGTTGGAGGGTTGATCTTCGATGCTCTCGTGAAGAAGGATGAGCACTATGAGCTGCAACCGTGGCTCGCGGAGAGCTGGGAGCAGCCCGATCCGTTGACCTGGGTGTTTCATCTGCGCGATGGGGTGCGGTTTCATGACGGCAGGCCGTTGGAGGCAGAGGACGTTGCTTACACTATTCGGAGTTTGATTGATGGCTCGCTGGTGACGGCAAAGGGCGGCGGGTTTGCCGCGGTGGATAAGGTGGAAGCGAAGGATCGGCGGACGGTGGTAGTGCATATGAAGCGGCCGGATGCGGGGCTGTTGTTCAACGTCAGTGATGGATTGTTTGGCGTGGTGCCGCGTGGAAGTGGGAAGGACTTTGGGTTGCACCCAGTGGGTTCGGGGCCGTTCCGGTTTGTGAGTGCAGTTCAGGATAAAGAGGTGATCGTTGTACGAATTGACGACTATTGGGCATCGAAGATTGAACCGATGCAGGTGGTTTCGGAGGGTGCACGGAGAATCGAGCGCGTTCGGTTTGAGGTGGTGCCGGATGCGATTACCAGTGCGCTGGAGTTGAAGAAGGGATCGGCGGATCTGGCCAGCAATGTCGTGACGCTGGATATGGTGCATGCGCTGGAGAGTGCGCCGAACCTGAAGGTGGAGTCCGGGACTGGGTCGCCGGTGGTTTATGTGACCTTCAACGTTACATATCCGTTGCTGAAGGATAAACGGGTGCGACAGGCGATTGCTTGTGCGATGGATCGGCAGGCTATCGTGGATGCGATATGGAGGGGGCAGGCTCGGCTGGCTGATACGTTGCTGCCGGCGGAACATTGGGCGGCGGCAGGGAAAGCGGAGTTGGCCCAGTATCCGCATGATGTGGCGCGGGCGCAGAGACTGCTGGACGAGGCTGGTTTCTCTGCCGGCAAGGATGGAGTGCGACTGCGGCTAACGATGAAGACGAGTACGGACGAGACGACTCGGCTGATGGTGACGGTGTTGCAACAGCAGTTGCGGGCTGCGGGGATTCGTCTTGAGATTCGGTCGGCGGAGTTTGGGACGTTCTATGCGGATGTGACCAAGGGAGCGTTCCAGATGTACGCGCTGCGGTGGATCGGGAGCAATGAAGACCCGGATATCTTTCGTTATGCATACGGGTCGGGAAGCTTTCCGCCGAAGGGTGGCAATCGAGGGCGGTATTCGAATGCGCGGGTCGATGCTTTGCTGACAGAGGCTGCAGCCAGCTCGGATCGGGCGGCGAGAAGAGCGGATTATGTTGAGGTGCAGAAGATTTTGTCGGAGGAGCTGCCGGGGATACCACTTTGGTATCCGAATAATGAGGTGATTCATACCCGGCGAGTTGAGGGAGTTGTGCCTCGCGGGGCGGGGAGTTTTGATTTTTTGCGGGAGGCGTGGGTTAGGTAGCGGTGCGACGTTCGTTGGTGTACGGTTACGAGTCATGCGGAACTTGCAACGGGTCGCAAGAAATCGCACCAAAATTCCCGTTCAAACCGGCACCAAGCCCTCGGAGGATTTCTATATGGTATCCCAAGCATCAAATTTGTGGACCCACGCTCTGCCATTCCATATCTTGGACGACCCGAGACCTTTTAGCGATGAGCCAAACCATTGTAGAACAGGCACATACCCATGAAATCCAGTGCCTGTTTTTCGACGAGCGAAGAAGTCAGTATATATCTCGACTTTCGACATCAAGCTCACATGAGCCTAATATTAGGCTATACTGAGCCAAGAGGACTTCTCCATGATCGCACCGGAATCCATCGCCGAAATTCTTGGTTTGGGAGCATCGGTTCGCACAGTAGGCGAACTTGAAGATGCCGTATCAGCCGGATTGCCCAAACGCGCCTTGGAGCGACTCTCTTCACGGCTCTATGAAGACCGTCGAGTAGCGAGTGCCTACAAGTTCAAGGTGGTCCCGCAGGCAACTTGGAAGCGCCGTACGAAGCGGCTTTCAGTTCACGAAAGCGAGAAGACGGAAAGGCTGGCCCGTGTGCTCGCTGCAGCGGAGTATATCTGGGATGATCGCGAGCAGGCGCGAGAGTGGATGAGTAAACCCCACCGGGAATTGCATGGTGAAACTCCATTGGAGGTTGCACGTACAGAACTCGGAGCTCGCAGGGTGGAAGATCTTCTGGACAAACTCTTCTACGGTCTTCCGCTATAAATGTTCGCCTATCGAATCGCCGACTCGCGGCATCCCATCTTCGACGCGACTGGAGCCATGCTTCACGGAGGACGTTGGAACTCAATCGGCCTTCGCGCGATATACGCTGCCGAGACTTACGCGGGGGCTCTCTTGGAAGTTCTGGTTCACTCCAATCTTTCGCAGCCGCCTAAGAATCATCGTGTGGTTCGAGTCTCGATTCCAGATGACGTCTTGATCGAAACGGTCAAGATCACAGACGTACCCGGATGGGATTGGGAAGATATGACAGCTTCCAGGTCATTTGGTAATACATGGATTCGAGAGAACCGGACCGCCGTCTTAAGAGTACCGAGCGTGATCACACAGGGACGAGAGAACAATATTGTCTTCAATCCCCAACATGATCAATTTGCATTGATTAGCATTCAAGAGCCGGAGCTCGTACTGTGGGACCAACGCCTATTTCGCTAGTGCTGGCATTTTATTGAGTAGATGGTCTTCTCTGTGGCCAACAGGGCAAAGCACTCATTGATCTTTCGGAGAAGGGATGACGCAAGCCTGCTCTGATTAGAACCCATAAATAGAATGAGCAGGTCGCCCCGGAAGGGATTGGGTTTAGTGCTCGTAGGGCGACTTAGGGATGGGATCGTAAGGGTTGCCATACTTATTTGAATGGGCATCGCTGGCGCCAGATGTGGCAGGGATAGTTATCACGCCCAAATCGACATTTTGTCCCGTCAGATGTAAATGTTGCGTCAACCGATCTGCGACAGTTTGCGGCAAGCCCTCCACCCACAAGTGCAGGATGTAGTCGCCAGGGGGAATGTTGGATAAAACGAACGCATCGTTCGCGTCGGCGATCGCATACAGGGGTGTTGATAGCACCAGCACCACTGCGCTCATCTCCGGATGGATGTTGCAGAAGATGTAGGACACCCCCTCTCGTGAGAAGGTCACGGTTTTGCTTGAGCCCGCTTCGTAGAGACCCAGATCAAAACGTTTTCCATCGAATAGCGAGAAGACGTTATGAAAGAAGGGATCGGCGTTGGGGAACTGAACTACAGTGCCAACTGGAATGACCTGCAAATGCGGGATGAAGGTCCGATTCTTTTGAAGTAAGGTGGAGCGACCATGGGGTCGGAAGCTAAGGGCTGGTGTAGCACCGAGCGGCTCTAGCCAGATGACCGCGGGCGCGGGGTGATGCTTAGTGGATTGAGGCGATACGGCGCGAAGTCGCAACTCGCCTATAGGATTCGGCGAGGAGTTGGATTGGGCGCAGGTCAGGCTCGATGCCAGACTCACGCCGCAGACCAGCCATTTTCGGAGATGTGTTCTCGCCATCAGAACCTATATCCCGCGCCGACGCCGATGACGTTGCTCCCTGCGGCCACGCCGTTGACAGGTGCACTCTCAAGACGACGATACTCGAGGGAGAAGAGCAGGTAAGCGCTTGGGCTGTAGATGATGTTGCCGGTGTATGTCCGGTTTCTTGCGAGGTTCCGATAGATCGTTCCGCCGGGGATGGCGTATGGCCGCAGCTCTTTCGAGAAGACGTTGTCGAGCCCGAACGCGGCGTTGAACTCCAGCCGTTCACTGAGCTTCTCTTTCAATTGTGCCCAGCCTCCGACATCATCGAGCGGGCGGAAGTAGTATTCACCGGGCAACGGACCGGCGATGTACGTAAAGTCTTTGAAGCCTCCACCCCCTAGGCCGCCCAGTGCCTCTCCGCGGTAGAAGCTACCGCTGAATGCGAGGCGGTATGGCAGAAGCAGCTTCGCATCGAGCGTCCCGGCCCAGGCGTCGAAGCGATTTCCCAAGGGACTGAGATGAGGGGCGAAGTATCCGCCGAAGCCGAGATGACTTCCCTCGTCGAGCTTCGATCCAAGCAGCGCGACACGAGCCTCCACGCCCGGCCAACGGCTCTGCTGTGCGGTGGTGGCGAAGGTCCCGCCGGTGACCGCAGAGATAGGAGGGGCAGGCCATGGGGCATCGCCGACATCGACCAGAGCGCCCTGCAGACGAATTGCGTGAGAACCGACGGGAAGGTCCTGCGTGACGCCGAGCTGCGGATTCCACGTCCAAAGGTTGCCGGACCAGGCGAGCGAAGGCTCAGCTACAGCGGTCAACGACGTTGGCGTATCCGGGCTGAAGATAGGGCGATCCAACGAGAAGTACGCCTGGGTGTGTTGCCACTGTAGACCCGCATGAGCGGTACGCAGCCGCAGCAGTGTAGCGTTGGACGTGTCGTAACCTGTGTAATTGGTTGTGCTGAGGGACGGCGGATTGCCGTCAAAGTCCACGCTTAGATCTGCATAGCTGCGAGCTCCGAAGAGATGCGGGCCACGTGCATCGATACCGAGAACAGTCTGACGTAAAGACGCGCCACTGCTGCCTGGTCCAGGAACCGCGAGTGTAGGCGTAGGCGCCGTGTCCACTTGCTTGGTATTGACGAATCCGTTGATCAGCAACAGTCCAGTTACCTTTACGGGATACTTCGATTCGCTCTCTACCTTTGTCTGGTCTTGAGTTCTGATCTGCGCCTCGTCTAATGCTTGACGTTCGTGAATTTCATCAATATCGGCGCTGGTAGTCGTTGATGGCGGTTGTGGAATGGGAGAAGACGCCGGGGTAGCCGCAAACGGAGGCGTAACCTGCGCGGACGAACCGAACTGTGCCACGAGTGCCTGCAATGCACTCACCTGCCGGCGCATCTCGTCCAGTTCGTGTTGCGACTGCTCGACCTGAGCCTGGGTTCGCGCCATCGCTTCCGTCAGCCTCAGGAGCTGCTCCGACAAATCCGGCGACGTTGCGTTCTGGGCATACGTACCAGAGGCGAAGAGTCCGCAGGATACGGTAAGTATCGACATCATCCACCATGGGTTACGAAGAGAACCCAGGAAACGACAAGTTCTTCTAGGACCGTATATTCTCATGTTCGATAACCTGATTTTGCGGATTCGCTTCCGGAAGAACCGCCGCGTCAGGGGTCAGGAGCCCACGCGACAACCTCATCTGAAATACAGTTTCACCAGGATGGCTTTTGAGAAGAACGACCTCTCCTCCGTGCTCAATAGCAATGCAGTTAGCAAGCGTGAGACCTAGACCTGTGCCCTTCTGTTTTCCCTCGCTGACAAAGGGCTCGAACAAGCTGTTACGAATGGCGTCGGGGATTCCCTCTCCATTATCGATAACGCAGATAATCATCTGAGTTTCCCTGACCTCGAGTGTCAACCTCACTTTACGCTCTCGCTCGGCTGGGCGCGTGGCCTGGCAGGCGTTGAGTAAGAGGTTGCAGAGTGCACGCTCGATCTGCTTTCCATCGGCCACAATCGCGGTCTCCGCCGGATCACCGTACTGCACCTTCAATGAGACGCGCTCCGCATCAGGATGTGCACGGACCACCGCGACTGCTCGTTCGAGCAGGGTAGCCATTAGCTCCGGCGAGCGTCTCATGCCAGCACCGTTACGGCTGAAGATGAGAAGCGACTCGATCATATCGGTGGTACCGTGCACCGCCGCACTAACGTCTGCGAATATCTCCGCACGTTCCCGCTCGGAAAGCTGACGTGAGGCCAGGAACTCTGAGTTGGCATAGATCGCGGCCAGATAATGCCGAAGGTCGTGAGAGACCGAACTCGCCATGCGGCCTATCGTCGCCAGACGCTCAGATTCAAGCAATGCCCTGCTCTTCTGCTGAATCTCGTCCCGCATGCCTGAGAAGGCCGTACTCAGCTGGCGAACCTCCTGCGTCCCATATTTAGGGATACGATATGCTCCATCACCGACACCGAATGCGATCACACTTCGCGAAAGCTCTTCGAGAGGACGAGTCACGAAGCGTGAGAGCGCAATCATCAACGCGGTGCCTAAGAGAAGCGCTAGAAGCCCCGCACTCAACACAATCCGATCGATCCGGTTGATCGACCGGTCCGCTTGCTCGAAGGATCTCAATACGACCAGTTGGAGCGGAGCAGTCGCCGCAGCTGAGAGATCTTCGGTATCGGCGAGAAAACGGGTACCTCCGAGGTTCAACGTGGAAGGCGTCCGCGTCGCGTTGGACGACAAGAGCGGCTCGGCCGCGAGGCTAGCCTGTGCTGATGAACTCAGCGTACTGGCAACCACTTCGTCACCGCTCAAGAATGTAGCCTCAGCGCCGGTGGGCCGGCTGATTTGACGCACGGTCGGTTCGATGGAAACACCGCTTACAACATAGCCTAGCAGTGTGCCATCGCCGTCGCTACCAAAGTAAAGAGGCTGCAGTGAGCAGACGTAAAGTCCTCGGCCGTCAATCAGGTAACGCTTGTCTGGTGAAGCGGCCAGGGTCTGCAGCCCGCGAACCAGGGTGGCATCAGGAGGCGCGTTCTTCCTATAGACGACGACCACACGTCCGCTGGGGTCTATCAACGCGAACAGATCGTTTCCGCTAAGCTGCCAGAATTCGGTGGCGCCGTCCTGAATGGTGAGGTCGTCACCGCTGGTCATCAACGCCTTCAGGGTAGGCAGTTGGGCGAGGAGCGAGTTCTCACGCTCTAACGCGGCTACGCGCTCTGCCTGCAGGTTTTGGAAGGTAGTGACAGAGTGAGTCAGGTCCTGAGACAACTCCTCTGTAACTTCGGCGCGCAGACGATGGCGGATGAGCAACAGGGACGAACCTGTGACAACTGCAATTACCAACGCCATGGCAACGACCAACAGGATATGTGTCCGAATTCCCCGCTTCTCGTTGATGCCCACTAACTCGTTGGTCATTTGGTCAGCCGGCCTTGACCGGGGATACTCATGGAACAAATTTATATCCTGCTCCATAGATAGTGAGAATATGTTTTGGATCGGCAGGGTTTGTTTCCAGCTTTTGACGCAGTTTCAGTATTTGATTATCTACTGTGCGCGTGGTGGGATAGGAATTGTAACCCCACACCTCATTCAATAGGAGTTCTCGCGTGAGTACACGGTCAATGTTGTCAGTAAAGTACTTCAGCAGCTTGAACTCGTGTGCAGTGAGGCTGACAGGCACTTTGTTGCGCCGGGCGCTCATACTCTTGAAGTCGATTTCGCAGTCGGCAAAGCGAAAGATCTCAGCGCGAGCGGGCTTGCGTTGCCTTCGAATGGCCGCTTGAATACGGGCCGTTAGTTCGCGCGGGCTAAATGGTTTTGTAACATAGTCGTCAGCTCCCAGCTCCAGCAATAAAACCTTGTCGACGACTTCGCTGATCGCGCTGAGCACGATGATCGGAGTTTCGCTGGAGATTGACTTGAACTTCTGGCAAAGTTCGCGGCCAGGAATCCCAGGCAGGATTAAATCAAGGACTACAGCCAAGGGTCGCTCTGTGCGAAACAAATCCAGCCCGGTTTGTCCATCGCCTGCAACGAGCACAGCGTAATGCTCTTCGGTGAAGATTCGGCGGAGCACCTTTTGCATGCGCGGGTCATCTTCAATGATCAGGATTGTTCCGAGACTGACTGAGTGCGCCGATTCGAGTTCGATGCTGTCTTTCACAAAATCCGCTTCCATGATCATGATTTTTGGACCTCTCTAGTTTATTCTCGTCGACCGGCACCGAGAACTGAAGCGCCAGGCGGCACAAATGACAATCAGATGACAATTCCGGCAGAAGATTCTCGCTCTGTAATGAGTGAGTTAAGAGCATGAATCTGCCGTTCCCCTCTTCATTTGGATTGCGCAGGCCGCGATTGATCTAGATCCAAAGTCGTACACCGGTTCCGATTGGGGTGGATGAGGATGTATGTGATGCCCGGCCACGGCATTCCGAGTAACGAGTGAGGTGACTAAGACGATAGCCCACAGTGGAAACAAGAGATCAAAGGGTTCGGCCTCAGCCAAGCCGCGGATGATGACGAACATCAGCATCCCGACGAAGATGATCCGGAGCGGGCTTTCGTCGAGTTTGCGAACCTTCCGATAGAGGCTCCCGTAGACGCCGCAGAGTATAACCAGGCCTGCGATTCCGTAAGAGTAGAGTTGTTCTAATAGTTCATTCTCGGCGTGCCGCGCTTCAAAGGCTCCGAAGGCAGGAACTACTTTCCACATAGAATCGAAGCCATAACCGATCCAAGGCTTTGCAAGTGCCGCATCAACTACATAGGCCCAAATCGCGGTGCGCCCCGTCAGGGTCTCAGACTGATTGCCATAGGTTGTGTAGAAGTCGTAATACGCCTCGAACAAGCCCCAGAAGACAAGGACAACGACGGCTACGCCGATTGTCAGGTATGTCTTGGTTCGGCGATTCATGACCCGGTCGTGGATGATGAGGTAGCCTTCGCTGATTAAGAACGCGACAATCGCCGTCTTACTGAGACTCCGGACAATTGTAATTGCAAGGAAGAATATCGCAAGTCCCCAACGGGCTTTTTTAGACGTCCTGAGATATTGAGCGAAAAAGATGGCAAACGCACAGAGATTTCCGATTGTATTTGCGTTGAGATAGTCTTCATCTCCAAGACGCATATCAAATTGCGTCGGCATGACCCAAGCTACTAAGGCAATGGAGCAGCCGCCCCATACGAAACCCGTCATCAACGAATCCGCTGCCTCAACTCCAGATCGATTGCGCAGCAGCAAGATAATAATCGCGACATCAGATACGGTGCCACACCAGTATGCAGCCGATGCCAATGGCGACGCCGTTTCACTCCACAGAAGACTGCAACCTGAAAACCCGAGAAAGATGAGAACCCATCGAATCTGCGCAAACGTCAGCACGGAGGCGGAATCGCGACTTGATGTTCCCAGCGTCGATAGCCAGATGAAGCCCAACAGCAGGAAGTTGAAAGTCAAGTTTGTTGCGGCACCCACCTGGGGATCAGTACCCAGGATACGGACAAAGAAGACAGTCGTAACAACGCGGATTGCAAAATAGAACCCAACGCAAAATGCCGAAGCTGAATACTTCGACACCTGTGGTTGTGCTGCGATGGTCGAGTTGTCGGCGGTTGCCATTGTTCACTTGTCTCGTTGAAGACTTAGTGGTTGTACATCTCTGGAATGCCTTGGCTCCCGGCTGGCGGTAGATGGCGAATGAACACTACGATTGCCCAGAGCTCATCATCGCTAAGTGTTCCCTTAGAACCAGGCATGCCTGACGGCCAGATTCCATTGTCGAGAACCTCTTTGAGTTGACCATCCGAGTATCGCTGGACCTCATCAGAAGCCAAGGAGGGGATGGGTGGTGAGATGTGATTCGCGAATGGAACTCCAGTGTTCTGTCCATCCATACCGTGGCAAGCGACGCAATAATGCGAGAACGCCTCTTTGCCATCCGCCCAGGTTGCAGCGTTAGGCTCCAGTGGATTCTTTTGACTCCTGTTGCGGATGAAGATGTGGTGCTTGGCGAAGGTGACAGTCACCATCTCGATCTTGCCTGGAGGGCTCGCCTTACATCCAGTCAACGCTGCCGCGAACGCTGCGACAATTACTCCGGCAGGCGGCCGCATGACTACTCCACCACATGCAATGTCAAGGTCATCGCGCCATGACCGGAGCCGCAAAACACAGAGCAATGCCCCACGAAGTCACCGGTTCTATCCGGGGTGAAACTCAACTGGGCCGATCCACCTTTGTCGACCTTAGCATTCAGGTTTAGTTCACGAAAGCGGAGGCCATGAGCTACATCTTCGCTCTTAATGACTAGTACAACAGGCTGTCCCTTTTTTAGAGTGATCTCACCCGGAGCATAAGCAAAACGCTTGGCGGTAACTTCCACCTGACGCGGTGCTCCCTGCGCTTTGACCACGTGGCCCGGGAAGCCGCTTGCGATTAAACCTGCGATCAACGTGCCCATCAACGTTACATTTCTCTTCATATACTCTCCTTTAGCTACGTCCGTTTGGTGGAAGCCGGGCGCAATTGTCAATCGCACAACGTATCTGGACTTGCTTGTTCGGAATATCTCAGCTCTCTTCGTACCGTAGATATTTCATCGCCTCGAGTTGTCATGTGTCGGTTAGTCAATTGTCAAAATTCTGTCTAGTCTCATCAGACTCCAATCGCGCGTCGTCAGTCCACGTCTTCGACCAACCAGGGCCGGGCGTGTCTTCTTCTGTCATAGGGACTGTCTTTCTGGGGCCGCCAGTTGGATTGAAGAGTTGCGGGTCATGCTTTTTGCTATCGAGGCGGCGGGTATCAAGCCGCGATAAAGTCTCGCGTACTCGTTCGCAAGAACTTCTGCGGAGAGGTGCGGAAGCGACACGGGCTCTTTGGCTGGATTATCTAATGTCGCCCTGATCCCCCTCGCGAGAGTTTCCTCGGCATCTTCTCGCAGCTCGATGAACTCGCAATGCCGGTCGCCGACCTCGCGGAACGCAGGGATGTCTGAACAGACCACGCGGCAGCCTGCGAGAAGCGCCTCCACGACAGGCAGACCGAAACCTTCTGTCACTGACGGCAGCACGACGGCCTCAGAACGCGAGTAGCACCATTGCAACTCCATCTCTTCCAGCCCTTCCAGGAAGATCACACTTTTGTGCAGACCACGCCGAGACACCAACGTTTCGATGAGATGGGTTTCCGGTCCTTTGATTCCGATCACAACCAGCTTCGTCGAGGGTTGTATTTGCTTCTGCTGCAACAAGCGATCGAATGCACGGATGAGCAGAGGAATGTTCTTGTTCCGCCTATGCTGAGCAACGCTAAGCAGAAATGGTTCACCCCGCCATCCTGGAAGCGGAGATTGCGTTGCACAAAAGGGTTCTGGCTCAACGCAGTTATAAAGACGGGTCGCCTTTTGATAGGTCTTGCTCGAAGCATACTGCTTCAGCCGATTCATCGTCGTCTCGGACACGCAGGCAATCGCATCGACGGAATTGAGGCAGTGCTGCAAAATCACTCGGTTGAAAAGGACCTTATGCAGTCCAAAGTTTCTCGGTATCTCGTACGGATAAAGATCGTGCAAGGTCAGCACCGTCGGACATCCGATCGCCTCTGCATCGACCGGCATCGGATAAGTGAGATGAACCAGATCGGGTTTCAATCGGGAGACAAGCTGTGGAAGCTTTCTGTAATACCACAGGTTTCGAGCAACGGTCCCTCGGTCCATCTCTTCAAAATGGATTGCAAGGCGCTGGTCCGAACCCAGTCCGGCCGACACGGCCATCTTGCGCTGCCATGGGGCCAGAACCAGGTGTACCGCCGTGATATCCGGATTAAGCAATAGACAGCGCACCATATTGAAGGCATGGCGTTGAAGGCCAGAGATGTTAGCCGAGTAGGAGGCGGCGACGACGAGAATTTTCATAGACGGGGCCCTTCATGAAGTTCGCAGGCTGTTGCGAGAGATGAAGCCCCTACCGTCTTCTTGCGTACTATCCCTAGCTGGTAGCCAAGAGGCAGATACACCAGTAGAGCAATTGCGCCATACCCGACTCGCGCAATCGCCAATCCTTCAATCCCCATATGGCGCAGTAGGTAGATCATCACAACCAACATGACTGCCCTGCCTCCAAGGCTGATGCAGGCCGCCATGCGGAATAGGCTCAGAGCCTGCATGGCGTAGATGCCAGTCACACCCAGGCCCATGAGGGCCGAACCGATCACAATCGGAGGAAGGATAGCGGCGGCACTTTGTGCCACTCTCACTCCCGCCCAGATCCTGATCAACCTGGGTCCGAAGCTAAGTAGCATGGCCGCACTACCGGAAACGAGCAGCAAATTGCACGCGAATGCCTTCAACACTGTTCGCTTCAACTCTTCGCGGGAGACTGTAGCCGCCCGTCCAGAGATATAGGGGAACAGAAAGTGGAGTCCTGATGCAGTTAGCCCAAAGATGGGCTGCGCAAACTGTATGCACAAAGCGTAAGGGGCGAGGGCCACGGCACCCAAATAGACACCAAGCAACAGTCGGTCGAGCTGTCCAAAGATAATGCCACCCAGAGCCTGCACCCAAGCGAAGATGCCGAACCGCAGCAGCGATCGCGTCTCACCGGAATGAAAGGCGGGCAACAAGGAGGGCCTGCCGAGTAGGCGCCAGAGTTGACGAAACTGAAGGTACGTACCCGAGATCAGGAATGCAGCGGTGCCTGTCAGAATGGAGATGACACTGTGGCCAGATTGGACGAGTAGAGCTGCTGCAGCAAGCGTCAAGAGTCTAACCGCGACGCTTACCTGCACTGCATCGCGATATTGTTCAAAGGCGCGCTGCGTGCTTACACTTACGCTTTCGATAGCGCGCACCAGGATCAGCAGGCTCGCTATGCGGAGGCAAATCAGACACTCCCGAACCGGAGTGAAAGATGCGACCGTGATATGACGCGCAGCGTACGGCGCCGCAATCCAGGAGGCAATCGCTAACGCAATGCCAAGCACTAGATTGATGCCCAGCATGCTACGCACAGAGTTCACCATCGAATCGGTTGCGCCAATTCCTCGAAGTATGGCAACCCGCTGAATGTTGGCGTCACAGAATCCCGAGGCGATGATGCCTCCAGCGCTGACGACCGCCGTTGAGATCATCCAAACCCCATACTCTGCCGCACCAAGTTTGTGCAGCACGATGGGTGCAACCAGCAACATCCCGAACGGATATGAGCCGTAGTCGAGAACTCCATAGACGGCGTTAACGAGGTGTTTTTTCATTCGACAATGTGCCCCCGTCGGGACATCCGGAAAAGGCGTTTGCGTATAACCGAAAGAACCTCAATCGCCAGTTCTTTACGCGGGTCGCGGCTGTCGGCTGCACGCCAATGTTCACGAACCACGATCATTGCTGAAGTGGCCGCAAACGCGAGGAAGGTACACAACAGGGTCAGCAAGAGACGAGGCGGAAAATACTTCTTCTCTGGTATTCCCGGAGAGTCAATGACTGTGACGACTGGAATGGTTTTCGCCTCTTCGATGCGAGCCAGCTCGTACTGCTGTGTGAGCAGTTCGAATACGGCCTCCTGCACTCGTACGCGGCGGTACAGGTTGGCATACGGAACCGCGAGACGGGGAAGCTGTCTCAGTGGCGGATACAGTTCGCCTTGATCGCTGGGGTTCGCCGACGCGTGGCTGCCGGTCGCGTCGCCTTTAGTCAGAGGAGCAGAAGTCCCGGTCATCTTCTGGAGATCGCGCTGCAGCGATGCGATTCGCGCTTCGGTCTCACGAACCCGCACGTTTCCATCACCGTAGATCTGACGCAGTGATTGAAGGCCTGATTGCTCAACCAGCAACTCACCTTGCACTCTTGCTCCTGCTTCGACCAGTCCACGTGTCTGCTCTTTGATATCGATCGTGCTGTTCTTGCTAGAGAACTCGCTCAACTCAAGCTGGGCTTGTTCGAGATCCGCCCCTACCGAGTGAAGGCGGCTCTCGATGAAGATGCGTTCCTGCCGGGCGGAGGACGAGCTCGTCCGCGTCAGTAAATTATTCAATTCATCCAGATAGGCTTGTGCCATATCACGCGCCCGTACCGGGTCGGTGTCTTGCACCGCAATGGTGATCACGCCACTCTTCTTGTCGTCCGTGATCTTCGTCATATTCGCCAGGTGTTTCGCAGCGGTAAAGCGGTAGCGCGACCAGTAGACTTTTTGCAGGTCGAAGCGATCGATGAGACGTCCCCGGACAGTCCCACTTTCCAGCAGGCTCTCGTAGAGTGCAGTGTTGGTGTGCCCACCGAGCAAGCCGCCGGCAAGGCTTCCCAGACTACCGAGACTGCCCAAACTACCAGAGTGTCCGGCCAACGCAGCCAGCAGCATCGCACCTGAGCCCTGTTGGTCGGGAGGCATTATGCTCGCAATGGACTTGTAACGCTTAGGAATCAGGAATGCGATCGTGAGGCTTGCTACGAGCGCAACGGCCGTGACACGCGCAAGCGTCTGGCGGTATTGCCAAAGCAGTCTTGCGCGGCTAAGCCAATCCATAGGCGCTGAAGCTGCTAACTCCGGAGCGGATTCCACGTATGGTGTCATGACACTTTCGCTCATGTCCTTGCCCTCGGCAGGGAGCGGTGTTGTTGCTTACTGCCCGGATTGGTTGTGCCTTGAAGTGTCCCGTTCGGCATAGAAGTGTCAGGGTCCAGTACGCTGAGTGGTGCGACCATAGCGACCTTAGATATTCGCTACGGCTGCGGTGATGGCAATCGACGACGCGAGTTGTGCAGCAGTGAGGAGATTTTTCCAGAAGAGAGAGGCCCCAAGCACTTTCTGCGGTACGACCACCACGTCACCAGGGCCAAGCCGTGTGGAGAGGACAGAAGGATCGAACAGACCGCCCGAATGCCGACCAATGACTGAGCCATTGGCACGGATCACGAGGATCTCTTTTCGGTTCGCCGTATCACTCGTGCCACCGGCATGCTGCAGATACCAGCTCGCAGTCTTTCCTGGTGCGAAGGTCAGTGCCGTGGCGTTATATACCTGACCGGTAATCAGAACAAATCCGGGACGTTTAGGAATCGTCAACACATCGCCGCGGCGCATTTCGATGTCAACAGCGGTGTTCGCCCAGCTATCGATGTCCGCGGTGATATGGACCACAAGACGACCTGTCGGGGGCTCGCTCTTCAAGCGGGCCAGCACCTGATCTTGTTGCGCCTGGATCAACTTCAGCGTTGCTCCGGAGTCGCCAGCGCCTAGATTCGGTGAAAGACGTGCCGAAGCCGAGCTCGTCTCAATCTGTCGAATCAGTTCCTCGCGGCTCTTCTGTTCGAGTTCGCGCACCTGTTCACGAACAAGGACTGCGCCCGCTGGATATGCCGTCTCGCGGAATCCGCCAGCGCGACGCAGCACTGAGCTGAGACGCTCTCCCTCCCGAAAGCCGTACGTACCGGGATAAGCGACCTGCCCTTCGATCTGTACCGACTGACCGATGTCATTCCATCCCGTGATCTGGTGAATGGTGAGGATGTCTCCTGGTTTAAGCGGAACGTCTGCGCCCGGCTCAGTCCCCGCCACAGCCGCGCCGATGTGAACGTTAACAAGATTTCCCGTGACTCGAGTTCCATTCGCCACGCCGTAGCTTGTAAGATCCGCCTCATCGAGCATGGCGTCGCGTTTGAATCCACCGGCCATACGGACGAGTTGTGCAGCCGTCATGCCATCGGACAATGGGTAAGTAGATGGTCGCAGTACCTCGCCCTGAATCGTCACCTTTGGGGCATCCGCTTGGTATCGACCCAGAATGCGAATCGTATCGAATGTCTGAAGCTCGAGATTGCTGTTCCCGATGAGCACATCCGGCACATTGAAGTTGATGGTCTCTGCGTGGAGATCGGGTGGTACGAGGCGGATAATCTCCCCTACAGGCGACGGCTCCGGCAACAAGTCCTGGTAACTGTGCAAAACGTCACTGAGACGCATGCCGTCACTGTACGAACGCCTTCCTGGGCGAACGACGTGCCCCTCAAGATAAATCGCTCGCTGACTATAGGGCAGAATAGGCGCAATCCGAATGCGATCACCATCCCGGATCTGGAACGCGGCAATGGTGGCACGGTCGGCGTCAGCAGTTCCGGCCGCAGAAGTCTTAAGCGTGACAGTCTCGCGTTGTCGATTGATATCGATTCTTTCGATCGTGATGTTCCCAAGAGAGGCTGCCGCAGTAAGACCGCCTGCATCGCTGATGGCCAGGTCCAACGTCGATTCGTCCGGCTTCAATTCATAGATCGCGGGCCGCTTGACCGCGCCTGAGACCGCAACCTGTGGTCCTACAGGCGGTATCAGCAAGGTGTCACCACTCTCGAAACGGGCGCCCTTGGCGCGGATTCCATGCAGCAGAAAGTCGTAGAGATCTATATTCTCAACGAGCTGCTCTCCGCGTAGATGACGCACCATCCGAAGCGACCCGGCCGCGGTCGGGCCACCCGCGAGATAGAGTGCACTTAACGGAGTTGCCAGAGAACTGATGTCATACCCGCCGGGCCGCTGCACATCGCCCACAACGTACACTCGCACGGAGCGAAGGCGCGACACGGTCACGGTAACCTTAACATCTCGATATTGTTTCTTAAGTGCGTTGTCAATCAGGCTCTCCGCACGATCGAGCGAAAGCCCGGCCAAGTCCAGCGAGCCCGCCTCAGGCAACAAGATGCGACCGTCGCGGTCGATGACTCGATTCACACTCTGTGTCATGCCACCCCACATGTTGATCGTGAGTGTGTCACCCGCGCCGATCACGTAGTCGGGACCCAGTGGCACATCCAGAGGGGTGTCCCGACCAGCCCCGCCACGAGCCATCGCGGAGACGTTGCGATTGACAAATACATCTGAACCGAAGCGCTTGAGTGGGACAGTCTGTTCGGGGATCTGCGTATATAAATCACGCATCGATTGCAGGTTATAAGGAGCAGGCTGGCGTAGAACCTTCGGTGGGTCAGTGGAGGCATTCACCGGTTCATGGCCACGCTTCTGTTCGCTGGAGGACTGATTGGCGGCCGGGCCTATCAACTGAGTTGCGCGGTCCGTAGCATCGATTTGATCGGGCGAAGAGAGACCAGCTGCAGCAAGCCTGGCAGTATCAAGTCCAGCCGACACAGGAGATTGACCTGCTAGTCCACTGCCTTCTTGTCCGGTCAGGTCACTGCCTTCCGTGGTTTCAATATTTGAATTGGAGCCCAAACTTTGGAGATCGTCCTGTGAAACGTACCCTCTTGCGCGAAGAAACATCGTGATGTTCGCGCGCAGATCGCTGTTTGTTGCGATCTGGCTATAGAGCATCTGGTCGGAGATATCGTTGGCATCGATCGGCGTCCCCTGCTGTTGGAGGCGATCGGCTACTTGCGACTTCAACTCCACAACCAGATCGGGATTCTGCTGCAGGATATGGATGATTTGGTTCGAGGAAAGAGTAGCCGGAACGGCGAGGCTGCTTGAGGAGCTGCTTTTATCGTCCTGCGATCCGTCACTTTGGGATTGCTCCGGAGCTCCTAGACCTGGGCCTGGAGTTGAGGGAGATTGGGTCGTACTCTGCGGAGGTGAGAACACTCCTTGCGCCTGTGAAGACTGACCCAGCATCACCGTAAGTGCCAATAAGCCGCTTGCCGCAACCGCGTGCGAACGCGACATACGACCGCGGTAGGCAGTCTCAAGCGAGGGTGTGATTCGAATTAGCTTGAGAATGCGGAATGGCCTGGAAGATATCAGCATAGGTTTTCTCTTCGTCTTTCAACGTAAAGAACTCGAACCGGTGCGGTGTCATGCCTTCGTAAGGCAAATGTCAATCTCTTGTCTGCGTGAGATGAGGGTTGCAGTGTCTATCCTTGCGCCGGTTGACACTCGTCGCCGCTTACGACTCGATGGCCGATCAGACTCGCTGTTCAAGATGCGGGCTTTGCAACAGAAAGCGGACGGAGAGACGGATAATGACGGTCACATACGTGCGTTGCCTCAGAGTTGTGGCTTAGACCAATGAATACCGGCTCACTGAATTGGTCCCGATGTGCACCATTTACCCTAGCGAAGTAACACAACTGCGATGTCATGCGTGCGTCAGTGAATTGTCACTCTTTTGTTGTCGTGATTGAACTCAAGGAAGTTGAGCACGCGCCCTGCGTCTTCACACCAACAGCAAAGCGGTGCTTCAGACAAATAGGAATTGGCATAGATCGCCTACCCCGCCCTGTCGGGCTTGTTTGAATACAAATGAGCCGCCGCCAATATGGAGTGAGCTGGGACGTCAATTCAAAGTGCAAGCCGACGTGTTCGCTGACGCCATTTGACCGACTCGCAGAGGTAGCGAAGACCTTCAAATAAGTGAAACCGCAGGCGGAAACATACGAAACGCACTTGCATAAAGTATCGACGGATCCGCTCAGGAACTGTCTCGTGCGGAGGCGTATGGGCAATTGCCGGCGGCAAACTCCGCGGCAGCAGTGATTGTCGGAGCGACCGCTTCGAGGGCATACCTTCGCGTTCAAGCTCTGTCTGGAGCAACAAGTAAAGCTTGCTGCCGGGAAAGCTAGCAAGAACAGACTTGCATCCGTACAGTCTTACCCAGGACCGTACGCGAGCGGGGACGTGATGAACCGTCCAGTTTGTCAGTGCTTCAGGAGCGAAATTACCCATAACCTGAGTAGTCAACATTGTAATGACCCCGAGTGCCACAGCCGCTTTTGGATTCTCCTCAGCCGCAGCCTGGACTTCCTTCCAGAAGAGGTCATCGTGATAACGAGCGAGCACGTGCCGATAGAATTCGACGAGGTGTGCAGTCCGTGAAAACTCGCTGGCTACATGTTTAAACAGGTGCAACCCCTGCCCTACGAAAAGATCGCTGCGAGAAAGCACCGGAATGGAGACATCATTGAAGTCGAGTTCATGTTTTCGTGCGAGCACTGAGGGACGGCTCTGATCGCTTGTTTCACCGTGTAGCTCTACGCAACGCAACGGAAGAGGTTTGTATAAATCCTTCACAGACCTGCCCGGAGCGTGGATCGTCTTGAATTCCCAGCTCTTGTCGCTGACCGCGTGCAGGTAATAGCCTCGCTGTTCCAAGATCCGGCGCGCCTCGGGTACATGATCCTCCGCTACTAAGAAATCCAGGTCTAGTTGCGATCGCAGCCACGGCTTTGGCGCCGAAAGTGGCCAGAGCGAAAATCCTTTCAGGGTTGCATAAGAGAGGTGTGAGTGCTGAAACTCACGGTGAATCGTATTTGATTCGGCCGCCATGCGCTGAGTGCGGGCAATGTTGTCGTTGAGATTCTGCTGCAGACGTTCCAGTACCGATGGCGGTAGCATTTCGGATCGTTGCAGCTCCAGCATCCGGTCGAGAAAATACAATGCAAGACCACTGGTATCCAGCCAATGCAGTAGCTTCTTCCAATCCTTAGAGGAGATATGTCGCAGTAGCGAACACTGGGCAGGAAGCGGGTCGCAGAAGGTCAGCAGCACAGCGTGCCTGATCTGTTGTTCGGCGCTCAGGGATTCTTTTATCGCTTCAAATTTCATGCGAACCAGTAACCAAGACAAATACCAAGCTGTTCCGCGACACTGTTCGCCAACCTGCATTGGTGACTTCAACTGTAGGAAAGATTCTGTGGACGTTTGTCATAAGGCTGTAAACCAATTGTCACTTTTTGCATCGTGCCAATTGGCTTCGATTGCCGGACATACAGATCAGTGAATACGAACACGTCCAAGGTCGAGCCCGTTGGGCCTATACACCGGTGGGTACGTCAGAAGATTTCGCTTGATGTTGCGTGACAAACCTTTGACAAAGGACATACGAGCATGAGACACATCCGGTTGGAGACGTGACTACAGTTGCATCTATGCCGTGCCCCCGACGAGATTTCCGTTTTTTCAAATCACTATGGTCTGCGAGACCGCTCCTATTTAGTGTGGCCGTACTCTTCGCTACACAGTACGGGAATGCCCAGGACACGCCGTTAATCTCCGGTGGCGTTGGTTTCTTTACGAATACCACTGCGGGCCGTACAAGCTATTTGCCGATCATTTCGCCCGTGTTAGCCGCACCAATCGGAGATCACTTTCTTATCGAGTCTCGAGCGACGCTGCTCGAGGACTTTACACCGAAAGCTGACGGTCAGTCCGGCTACGACCACAGTCATTTCATTGGGTTGACCTATCTTCAGGGCGATTACATTGTTTCTCCGCATGTGACCGTTGTGGGCGGGAGTTTCTTGACCCCATTCGGAACCTACAACGAACGCCTATCTCCAATCTGGATCAATAATCTTCAGGACGGACCATTGATCCAGACGCTAGGAGTTATGACCACAGGAGTTGGTCTCGGCGGTCAGTTGCGAGGATCCGCAATCTCACGGCATAACTTCTCCATTGACTATGCTGCATACTTCTCTACGCGCAGTGGGAACGAACAGTTTAATTCAAAACGCTCCTCCGGTGGACGGGTGAGCCTTTATCTGCCGGAGAAACGTCTGGAAGTAGGTTTTTCTTATGGTCGGCTTTTGCAAGGCACTCAAGAGAACTTCTACGGAACGCATGTCTGGTGGGAACCCAAGGATAGTGCTTTTCGTTTGCGTTCAGAGTGGGCTCGGGGTCAGCACGCACAGGGCTATTGGGTGGAAGCTGATTATCGACCCACAAACTTCGGGGGACTTAATAGCTGGATCGGCCGACTGGAGCCTATCTTTCGTATTCAGCAGACGTTTCGAATCGACAGCGTAGCGAGCGATAGTTTGCCAGCCGTCAACACACAGCGTGCAGACTTCGGCCTGGACTATAACCTACCGCACAATACGAGAATTCTCACAAGCTATTCGCGACAGTTCTCGTCCAGCGGAAATGTCAACATCTGGGAGACCGGAATCGTATATCGGTTCCTCTTCCCGGCCTGGAAAGGAAAACAATAATGAGCCAGACACATCTTCTCGCTTATGCTTTTGGTCTAAGTGCGCTCCTTACGCCGTTTCTAGCGGCGCAAACTCAACCTCAATCGAATCAGCAAGCCTCCGCGCACGTTGAGCAGAAAGTATCCACGAAACAAAACTCACAGGCTCCCCATAGTGAGGGCGATCGCATCTTCGCACAGAACTGCTCGCGGTGCCATGCGGCTCCTGATGGGTTCTCGCCCAATATATCGGGCACGGTGGTGCGCCACATGCGTGTGCGAGCATCGCTCAGTCAGCACGAGGCACAAGAGCTCCTACGTTTTCTGAATCCCTAACAAGCTGACCTGTCTCAATGGCGCTTGGATCTATCCTGACTTCGAAAAGTGAATTCTCCGCGTCGATTGAAATGCCTGATTAGCTTGCAACATACCTTTCCTCCTGGGTGGGATTGCGTACTTCAAATCTTCGGCAAGGTGGATTGCCCGGTTGTTTATGCTTTGTGAGATCGTTAGGGTCAGGGATGGCGTCTCTGTTTTTGCCGACTAATATGCCAGATGTGGGAGCAAAATCCACTACCGTCCGTCGTGAACCAGCTTCTCCAGCCGATGAACTGCCCAGTTCAGATCCTTGTACCGCAGCTCGAAGACTTCGGCGGTCAACAATTGTTCAATAGCCGCATGTTGCCGATCGCGCGTATTTGGTGGTCCGAATAGCATCTGGCGCATAAAGTTGCGCGTCACGTCCTTGCGATAGGGTACAAGACCCTGCCTACCCTCCGAATGACGATTCAAGAACACGATGAAGTCGACCTTGGTTGCCTGAGCACAGGTCAACCCCGGGATCATTGATGTCTGCATCTCTACGGATGGTTTCCCGGCCGCTCGTGGCATCATCTTGAGCTCTCCGATCTCCGGAAACAGTTCCGCTGCGGTCGGCCGGAACCTTACCTGATGGCAGTTGCCTGTAACCACGCGATCTTTGCCGGAGCTCAACAAATAACTTCCGTCGTCGGAGACGTACGTCCATCCGTTTCGCGCGCATGCGTAGGACAATGTAGATTTGCCCGCTCCTGAGTCTCCACAAAGCAGCACACCGCGCCCGTTCAGGGCCACGCATCCTGCATGTACCGGTGTTGTGTGACAAGACGCAATGCAGGAGACCGGGGTTCCGAGGAAGTAATATCCTGCGTATAGTTTGTGACGGAGGGCTGCATCCGATAGACATATCTGCGCGGTATTCCGCTCCATATCGACGATGCTGTAGTTATCTTTGTCCGCGATACTTATAAACAACGACGACATAAGGCGGTACACCGGCAGGGGCGGACAGTCGAGAGAATCGCTCGTCACCAAATGCACTTCGGAAGAGATGGGAGTTGTGTTGTATCGCTGCTCGAATTTGCCCCAAATACCCTCCAGCACCTCTAACACGTCGACTGAGTTTGTCCTCACTTCGACGGGAAATCCATATGGATAGAACCTTCTGGTCAATGAGAGCTTGGATTTCGGGAGCTCGGGCCTGGAAAAGTCCAGTGGCTGTAAGTTGTCACACGCCCGTTCAATCTCCTGGATCGTCATATTTGGATTCCTTTATCTTCGTGAGGCCGAGAAGTATCCGGCGCTCCGAAGAGTTGCGCACAGGAGAAGCTCATGTCGGATTTATGAAATTGCTTTGTCATATGCTCGTGCTGCATCAAAGCTGATTATGAACAGAGTCTTTTTGCGTGTTGTTACCGATTTGTCACTTCTTTGTCCCAACATATGGGTGAAGTTGAACAACTAACTTGGTAGATACATTCCACATGACCAGCGTTGGGCGCGATATGACGATTCCAGCCGGACTGACGCGACTCCAACAATATGAATTGGCTAGGCATAGCTTCGGAGAAATCCACAATTCTCGCTGCGGAGATTTCGGTTCCTACATAGAGAAAATGATTTCGTGTGATCCGGGCGATGTCGCATAAGTACTCGGGCATGACTTCCGGTGCGAGATCTGACATGGCATGTGAGCTGAAGCTAAGGTCGACTATGTCGTTCGGCAGATGCGCAAGCTCGACTAATGGCATTAGGACGATGTCGGCCTGCCGGATCGTATCGGAGGTCAACTCTGCCTCTCCGTACAAAACAATCTTGAGATGCGGAAAGTTTTTCAGCAGGTAATACGATGTGAGAGATATGCTTTCTGGCACATCGAAATCAATGTAAGTTGTTCCTGGGCGATCGCGAAGAAGATAATATGCCATTCCACCGAACCCCCCGCCGATCTCGGCGATCGTGGCGTGACCGTGCAGAAGCTGGGCAATTCTCTGCGCACAGTAGTGCTGGTACTCGGAGCCTACTCTGACAAGGGTATCCCCCAGAGCAACGCCGAAGGGGTTTCCGGTCGCCGGGCCAGCCAGATCGCCAACCGTATAACAGCCGCTTGTCTCCGCCTTCCAATAGTCCAGGCGATAGAGGGCATCGACTAAATACAGACGGCGGTAGAAGTCGGCAATGACATGACCGAAATAGTTGTTTTTCACCCTTTGCACGGGGAGCAGCCCCGTTGAACAATCATCGCGGAAGAAGTTCTCGTACATCTTCTGCAATGTATCGAGGTCGTGCGAAGCCAAAGCCCGCATGACAGGCTCAAGTGTGAGATCGCGGTGTTGCTGCCACCAAGGGGTTGGATCGTATTTCGTCGATGCGGCCTGTTCTCGGCTCATTGCCAGGGAGTAGGCCCTGCAAATCCTTTGCAGCAATGGCCGATCGGAGCTGTTGTCGCCGATGCGATCCCTAAACCCGCGAGTGACGCCATCAAGATCGTATCGCGGATCACCTTTGAAGTGATGACCGCCCCGGTATAGAAGCTCGCGATTTGCCCACGCCGTCCGCCACCTGAGGCCGGCGGATCTCAGCGTTTGAACCGGATTTCGTAGATACTTCGAAGCTAATTTCATATTGACATTCATGTAGCAGATTGGTCGGCAGGCTCGAGATGATGGGCAGACGCTCACAGCTTCCTTTATCCCCTGGTCGATTCTCAATTCGCAGCCTCTTTCCCAAGGTATACGTCTGGGTATTTTCTACTTGTCGCGAGATTGTCTAAATGTCTTCATTGCATTGTCGAGGCTTATGCATGGGCAAGTTGGGATCCGATTCGATCGGCAGGCTGGCATACCTCACGATGCATGTAGATCCAAAGAGACAATGAAGTGACAACTCGATGACAAACGATAGCAGCACCGACCATATCCTTTGGAGGTCTGAGGTCTGTTGGTACGCCGATGAACTACGAGCGCTAGTATGTTTGTCGTGATCCAGAGGACAACGAGCTAGAGGTCATTAGATGGAGTCATTCCGCGATATCGACGCTAGTCACGTGGATTCAGCTTACGTAAAGAGTGAGTTGGATTCGCGCGGCTACGTGCTCATCAGGCAGTTCCTGCCATTTGAAGACATTGAGAATTTGCTGCGCCAGATCGTGCAGATTCTCTCTGACGAAGGCTGGCTGCTGCCAAATCAGCACCCCATGGTGCGAGCGGCCAACCCAAAGGCAGCCTGCGGCGAATCTGATCCTGCATTTAAGCGAGTCTACGAAAAAGTCTTCAATCTTGAAGCTTTTCACTCTTTTGCTCATCACCCGAAACTTCGCGAGGTGATGCGTTTGCTGGTAGGCCCCAAGCTGCTTGTTCACCCGAAACCGATCGGTCGATTGATCTTTCCTAATTGCGATCGATTCGTGATTCATGCGCATCAGGACCACTTAGCTGTTGGAGGCGATACGGACTGCTTTACAGCATGGTTGCCACTTCACGACTGTCCGGCTGAACTTGGTCCGCTGCAGGTCCTGGAGGGTTCCCATCATTTCGGCCTGCAAGACGCCGATCCCGACACCGGGGTGATCTCAAGAGATAATGCGCGAGGCAGAGAATGGGTGAGCGGAGCGATCAATGCTGGAGATGCGCTGATCTTCCATGGCTTAACAGTTCACTCCGCCTCTCCAAACACTTCCAGTCAACTCCGAATTTCTATGGATTGCAGGTTTCAGGATTACTCCCATGTCTCAAATCCTGCGAACTTCGTATTCCCCGGCTCGAACGATCGCTCATGGGAAAGCACCTATGCCCATTGGCTGTCGGAGGATCTTAAGTACTTCTGGAAGCACCTGCCTCTGAAATTCAAGCCATCGATTGACGAACTGACGACCCTTGTCAATACCGCCGATTCTGAGCGGATGCGAGTACGTTACAACAGGATTCTGAGCCAGATCAAGCTGCAGATGCCACTCGATGTCATCTCAGAAGTCGATCAGGTCTCTCTATCCAGCCGGCTTGCGCTGCCGCAGAATCGACCGGGACACGAGCGCTTATGAATTCTTCTTCCAGATCATCCAGCGACAGAGGCACTGTATGTGCATCGGAACGCGTATGGAAGCCGAAGCTTGTCGCGGCAATCCCTGAAGTCTGGATGCTCGTCAAGCCATTTCGCTGGCTCATCTTTGGTTGTTTTGCGTTGATGATAGTTAACCGCATATGTGGCCTTGCAGTTCCCGTCGCTTTCCGTTACTTAGTCAACGATGTAATGTACGGACGTCGTTTCGATAAGTTAGCTTTGATCGTTAGTGCCGTCGCTGGGGCGACATGCATTCAGGGTGTTACTACTTTTTTCCTTTCTCAAAAGCTCTCCATCACTGGTCAGCGTTTGATCGCGGACCTTCGGAAACAAGTTCAGAAACATATTGGGCGCCTCCCCATCTCGTTTTACGATGGCAGTCGCGCTGGAGATCTCACAGCCCGCATTATGAACGATGCGGAAGGTGTCCGTGACCTGGTAGGCGCCGGCCTCGTGGATTTGGCAGGAGGTATGCTGACCGCGATCATCGCTCTTGTCCTTCTCTTACGCATCAGCACCTTGATGACAATGTTGACTTTCTGCATTCTGGTCGGGTTCGGGTTCTTTCTTAAGACTGCATTTGGCATCACGCGCCCGATTTTTCATGAACGCTCCAAGCTGACTGCTGAGGTAGCGGGGCGCTTAACCGAATCGCTTGCAGCTGTGCGTGTAGTAAAGGGCTACCGTGCCGAAGCTAGCGAGGCCAATGTGTTCGCCAATGGCGCTGAGCGCATACTTAAGAACCATGTGAGCTCCATTGGTGCACAATCATGGATGTCGCTGGCGTCTACTATCCTGTTTGGCATAGTTGGCGGCCTGATCATGTACCTCGGTGCGCTGGAGGTGAAGGAACACCGTTTAGACATTGGCAGTTATGTGGAGTTCATCATGCTGCTGGCTTTTATGGTAGCTCCCATTGCACTCCTCGTTAGTGTTGGAAGTCAACTTACAGAGTCCATCGCCAAGCTTCACCGTACCGCGGTCCTCCTTAGAGAACCTAAGGAGGACAGTGAGATATGCCGTACCCGAATGATTGGCCCAATCCAAGGTAGCGTCGTTTTCAGGGATGTTTCATTTACTTACACAACCGGGAAGGCTGTATTGCATGGGCTTCAGTTTGAGGCCGATCCAGGTACAGTGACCGCACTGGTCGGTGCTTCTGGTGCTGGTAAATCTACAATCATCTCGCTGATTTGCGGTTTTTATATTCCAGTTGACGGTCAGATCCTTATCGATGGCGTCGACTTGTCAACCGTGCAGCTCGACAGCTATCGCCAACAACTGGGCGTGGTGCTGCAGGATACATTTTTGTTCGATGGGAGCATTCGCGAAAACGTTCTATTTAGCCGTCCTGGCGCACATAGAGAACAATGGCTCGAGGCTTGCCGTATCGCCCGCGTGGATGAATTCGTAGAGCGACTTCCGGATCAGTATGAGACAGTCGTGGGCGAAAGGGGAATCCGGCTGTCGGGGGGACAGCGCCAGCGGATCTCCATTGCCCGCGCCATTTTAGCGAATCCGCGCATTCTCATCCTCGACGAGGCCACAAGTTCGCTTGACTCGGAATCGGAAGCGCTGATCCAGGCAGGTCTGAGTTCTTTGATGAGGGGCAGAACAACTTTTGTTATCGCTCATCGGCTTTCCACGATCCAAAGCGCCGACCAGATTCTTGTGCTTGATCACGGGAAGATCGTCGAACGTGGAACGCATGAATCTCTGTATTCGCTCCAGCAACATTACTATGACTTCTACACGAGACAACACAGACTTGAAAGCAACCTGTTTCTGGCAACCGGCGAAGGAGACCTATGCCCAACTCCAGTTTGACGGTTGAGATGTCTGTTGCACTACGAGTCCAAGTGGCTATAGGAAGATGGCGAATCACTGTGCCGGGTGTTGAATGTGCCCAAGATTTGTTCAGGAGTGCAGAGGATATGATTCCGTGAGTTTGACCAATATAAGTCATCCGCTTCGCAGCGCCAGAAAGGCGAAGTCATGGTTTGCCGCTCATGTTCACATGTGGAGGTTTGGCAACCACGGCCGAAGACGTTTTAAAAAAGATCCCCGCTATGATCTGCAACAGGTCACGGCTGGCTTCGCCAATCGAATCGATGAAGCGTCTGACGATACACCTCTTCTTGAACGCATCTGTGCAGCCTACAATAAAGCCGAAAGCGAACCGCATTCCGTACTTGGCGCCTATATAGCGTCGGAGTCGGTGCGAAGGCTGCGACAAGGAAGTTTGAGCCCATCAATCCGGGCGCTCATTAAGCATGAAACTGTTGCTTTAGGCGAGATGTACCGAAACTTCTACCGCGATCCTTGCTCTGCCGGCTTGTTGGCAGCTCCTCAAGGAATGTCGAAAGCTTATTTTGGACCGCAAATCAAAGACATCTACCGTCATTTTTATCTAAGCCACGTTTTATATCGACTCGACTACTGGAAATCTCTTACCAGCAACCGCTTCTCTCTGAAGGACCTAGCAGGATCGGGAATCGGCAATCCGTTCGGAGTTGTGATCGACGGGACGCATATCACCGTCGGAGCGGAGTACTCACACTATTGCGCGCAGCGGGTAGCCGGCTTAGTAGATCGCTTCTGCATACCCCATTCGACCGTAGCGGAAATCGGTGGTGGCTTCGGCGCTGTCGCCTACTATCTTCTCCGTGATCATCGACCTCTAACCTATTTTGATTTTGACGTTCCGGAGCGAATTGCTCTGAGCTCATACCATCTGATGAAGGCATTTCCCCATTTAACTTTTCTACTATATGGCGAGAAGTCGCTGACCCAAGACGCTCTCTCAGAGGTTGACGTAGCACTGTTGCCTATATCTGCGCTGGCGGCTATGCAGAATGCTTCTATCGACATCACCTTTAGCTCCAATGGAGTTTCAAATCTATCGGCAGGGGCGATGACTGAGTGCCTGCAAAGGATTGCGGCAATTACCAGGCATTCGGTGCTGTATATCGCCAATCAGTCGTCCAGCGAATTGATCGGGGAGTTGCTTGGCGAAGGAGCAAATGCGTTAACGCTGATGGATAGACGTACGTCGGGATGGCACAGTCATAGGGTTTCCGGTGCCGGTGTGGGAGGTGCAGCGGCCCTAGCCAACTCTACCTTGATCGAGCAGACTTTCAGCCGCAAACCCGCGGTTGTCTATTCCGCCGTCGACGCGCCGGTGCTTGCTGCAAGAGAAGGAGCGCATGGTGCTCAACGGTGATCGAGACAATCACGCGATGCTGAGAGGACTACACGAGGGCATAGGGTCGTCCCCTGTGGGTGCTCCCTTAGACCCATCCAGAGGGATCGCGCAACTTGGTGAAGCAGCGGCAGAAAAACAGGTTCTCCATTCTTCTCAGCCGCGTTTTATGAAGGTTGCGCTTTGGATGCTCATCGGCGCGATGACACTCTCGGTTACGCTCTACAGCGAAGTACCGCTCCTCCGTCAAGCAGCGGAACGGGCGTACCTGGGCTCCATTCTTTTTCTCATAGTCCCGCACATAACGGGGGGCGTGCTCGCACTTCTTATCGGGCCAATTCAGTTTTCGAGCCGATTGCGCAGACGTTATCCGCGATTTCACCGGGCACTTGGAAGAATTTATGTGACTGCCGTATTTGTAGCCGCTCCCCTCGCGATCACGTTGTCAAAGCACCGGCACGACCCCCGAGCTATCCATTTTGTAGTGGCCACTTCTGTTCAAGCCTGCACATGGATGATTACTACACTTGCGGCGTTTCTCACGGCTCGTAATGGCCACATTCAGCAGCATCGCGAATGGATGGTCCGTTCCTATGCCGTGACACTTACATTTGTGGGTACTCGCGTGCTTCAACCGATTCCGGCCTGGAACCGACATAGCGAGGCCGGTTTCGCTATCGAGATCATCATAATCACATTTCTAGCCATTCTGATTCCAGATATTGCTTTCCATTGGCGACAGCTGACGACACACCACCCTCGACCCGTTGTACTAAAAGCCTAGAACGAATGAGCGTCAACCCGATGATGAGATCACTGGTCGACGTCCGGAGTTCAACAAGAGATTTGCTCGTTTTGAGGTTCGACGTCCCCTCCATTCCAAACAACTACTCAAGGAGAATCTTCTATATGTCGATCGCGACCAGAGTCCGCGCAGGGATCAAGACAGTTGCCTTAGGAAAAACCTTACTTCCACAGGAATTCACTCTCGGGCTGCCGGAGCCGCAGACCGAGATCACTGTCTTTCTGCGCGGCGCAGGTGTGAATCGTGACGTAACGGAACACCTGTCGACGGCATGTGCTGAGCCGTTGACAATCTGCATCGGCTTCGATGAGGGCACCTGCCCAAGCCCCAGAGAGCTCTCTGAGCTGACCTTGGTATTTTCGGAGCGAAACGGCCAAGAGTGCGTCCTGGGCGAAATCGGTCTCGACTACAGGCAAACTTTGTCTGGCGTACGCACGGAGTTCATGTTTTTCGAACCGAGGAGTTCAAAGAATTTCTGCTTGCCGAATGCGCAGCTCGGACTCCATTACATTCTTCACGCATATCGTCAATGGAGGAGAGACAACACGCAAGGTATTAAAATGTCGTTCCTCGAGAGACGTGCATCTATGGTCACGTTCATCCGGCCTCACCCTATCATGTTGGTTAGTGTTGGCAATCACGAAGAAGGCAACCTCTTCCCCATGAATCTCTGCGGATATCTCGGCAACGGATACTTCGGCTTTGCGTTGAGAACGGAACGAGTTGCCGGTACGGTTGTCCAGCGGACTGGCTACGTGGCTCTCAGCAGCCTGCCTGAGCAGGCAGGCTATTTGGCTTACCGTCTGGCAAATCAGCACAAAAAGGAATCCGTCGATTGGAGTGAGCTTCCTTTCGCAACCAAGATCTCAAAGGCACTCAGCATTCCCATTCCAGAGTTCGCACAGAGAGTGAAGGAGCTTGAGATTTGGAACTCCATCGCTGTTGGCAGCCACCGCTTCTTCATTGGGCAGATCCTGGAAGAAGAAACATACACTAATGAATTGACGTTTTGCTCGATCCACGGTTTTTACCAATCCTGGAGACTCAAGAAATTTGAACAGCGCGATAGAGAACTGGCGCGCTCCCTTGCAGCGGACACATTTCATAAGCGAGAACGCCATCCCGCGAAATAACGAATCAATCAAACATTCCAAAGATGCGAGGCTTGGCCGTATGTCACAGATGTATTTATGG
Source organism: Edaphobacter lichenicola (assembly GCF_014201315.1). Taxonomy (NCBI): domain Bacteria; kingdom Pseudomonadati; phylum Acidobacteriota; class Terriglobia; order Terriglobales; family Acidobacteriaceae; genus Tunturiibacter; species Tunturiibacter empetritectus. Next base: position 257,556 of record NZ_JACHDY010000001.1, on the reverse strand, counting down.
ACGGAGAGAAAATAATGGTCCTCCATGGCCGCGAATATTCTAGCCGACGTGGAGTTATGCGGAGGATTAGCTTATTAGGCTCGCAGCAGGGTGCGTCGAGAGATGACCTAGCTTTTCTCGTTTGGTGGCAACGTAGTCCGCACAGTGGGGATCGATCGGAACTTCAGCATTTAAACGTTCGACAATATGGATTCCTGATAATGTAACTGCCCGGATCTTTTCTGGGTTGTTGGTCATCAGACGGACCCTCCGAATGTTCAGCGAACGGAGAATGTCTACCGGTAGCTGATAGTCACGATGATCGATTGCGTGGCCTAGACGGAGATTTGCTTCAATTGTGTCGAGACCCTGATCCTGTAGCTCATAGGCTTTCAACTTCTCCATGAGGCCTATTCCCCGCCCTTCCTGGTGCTCGTACAGTAGTATCCCTGTACCTAGCTCCGCAATCGTGCGCAACGCAAGATGAAGCTGGTCGTGGCAGTCGCACCGGAGAGAATGGAAAACATCTCCTGTGGCGCATTGAGAATGAATACGGACCACAGGAGCATCGTGGTAAAGGTTACCCGCGATGAGGGCGAGCGCTGTTTGTACACGCTTCTCCTTTTTGCCTGGACTCGTGTACGTTCCCTCGAAAGCTAGCAGATGGAAATCGGTCCACCGGGTTGGGAACTCCACTTGGGCGATCTGCTTTAGCTCTATCAGTGACAATGGGATCTCCTTTGCTATTGAAGGCTGATCCACTAGTGGACGTCTTCATGGAACGACGCGTCTACGTGCTACCGCGGTAAACCATAGACTGCGACCGCAATCGGTGCTGTAAAGCAGAGTCTTCGAGTCGGTCTCCCAACTTGGCTCAATTTGATTACAGGGAACATCCGCAATGCGTCTCGTTTCGCCGGTTTGTTGATTTCGAATCCATAGGTTCCAAGCGCCTCGATCGAAGTGGCTGTATGCCATCCAGCGCCCGTCTGGAGAAAGCGCCGGATATCGCGCCTCACCCAGATCGAGCGGCGTGTTGCTATGTAAAGCGTCGCTTAAGTAGATTCCAGGTGGGTGATGTCCCTTCACCGCAGAAAACACATACTCGTGCTCGGAAAGGAAAGATGCCTCATATAAGTTGAGCGACGGAGGTGTAAGTACCACATCCGATGCCGTCTGGGACTGGAAGTTTCTTCGAACGAATAAAGTGCCGCGACCATGGTAATCACGAACAAAAGCCAGGCTCGCTTGATCGGCTGAGAGCATTGGCTCACGCGCGTTCTCCACTATCACATGCGAAGAATCTCCTCGCTCGATGATTCGTGACTCTGGGTTAAGAGCCTCCTCGGCCCATAGACCCTTTGCACTGGTGGCAAACGAGAGCTCATCGCTCATCGTGGGATCGCTTCCTATCGCGTCCGCCGTGCCCTCAAGGTGATATCCCGCCGAAGTGAATGCCAGATATCTGATTCCCTTACTTGCTAATTCAGGGCTGGCAGCAAGCAGAACTTGAGTCTGGAGCGGTAGCCGGTAAGCGTACTCTTGACGGACGGCCCGTTCCCGTTCGAGAGTGTAATGCACGCTGAACATAACCGCAGCGGTCATCGCCGCGACCCACACGTATTGCGTCCAGCTGCTGCGTGATGAACTCGGGACCAACCGTTCGGAACGTAACAGCATATAAGTTCCCAGTAGCAGCGCAAGCATCAATGGCAACCGAGGGATATACAGCAGGACTGCTGGACCTATCACACTGCCTGGGCCCGGTAGGGGTAGCCCAATACCCAAGTAGACGATGGATAAAACCAGAAGCCATCTATATCTCTTTCGCTCCAGCAATATTGCTGTCAACACACATACAGGAAAAACGAGGAGAACGAAATTATATGAAGCCGGTATGGTGGAGATAGCAAGGGAAGCCACCAGCAGCGCCGACCACTCCAGTTGTGTCCGGTGAGGGGCTCGACCCTTCCCTCGCATGAGCAGAATCGCTGGCGCCAACAGTGCTATTTGCAAGGTCGGTTGCAGAATGGCATACCAAAATGGGGAGTGGTGCCAAGGATGCGGATTCCACTGCGGTTCATCGAGTAAGAGGTAATGCAGAACGCTCGAGATGGAACCACTGGCTGTTGCATATGGTGGCAGACCTTCCCCATGCAGAGTCCATGGAAGAATTTCCTGGAGATAGGTGCGATGTACGTTCCAGCCGAAGATCGAGACAGATGTCGCGAGAGTTGCTAGCCCGGTGAGCGCACCCGCAGTGAGGGCGCGCCAAGCCTTGCGCTGCACGAAAAAGACAAAGAAAAAGATCGGAAATACTTTGCAGGCTGCTGCGACTGCGATCAGGGAACCGGCAAGCGTATCTTTCTTGTGTAGGTATGCCCAGCATGCAGCCACAATCAGTAATAGCAAAAGTAAATAGAACTGGCCATACAGCAGGTTTCGATGCAAAGGGAAGCTTAGTGTGAAGACAAGTGCGATCCGCTGATAGGACAAGCCGGTTAGAGAGCGCAACAGCCAGCAGAGGGGGACTAGCAACCCAAGATTCAGCAGCACCCACAAACGTTTTGCCGTAAGCGGTGAGAACCGCGTCAGTGGCCACATAGTCAAAGTAGATATCGGCGTTATGGGCAACATCCCAATTACACGAACGTCCAGAGCACGATGATCCTTTTCGCGCTGTAGCCAGGCCCACTCATACATGCGGCTAGTATCGTACCCCTCATGCGCCAGTTTCGCAGACAGGTAGTAGTTTGGGAAATCGGTATTCAGCTTTCCCCATGCACGTGGCAGGGTGTGTGCTCCCAGATAGAGCAATAGGATGACGAGGAGACCCCTCTCAAGCCAGTGCAGAATACGATCGTCCGAAAGTGCGGTCACATCTCATGCTTGCTCAATAGCCGCTCTGTGATTGTCACCCCGCCGTCATTTCGGGGTCATTCGATTGTTGCCATTCTTAACGGAGGTGCATTTGAACGAGTAGCTATACCGTTAAGTGCCGTTCCATCGCCGATAATTCTTGTGCCTTGTCAGTTTTAAGTTGCGTGTCTGGCAGAGCGCGTTTTCTTGGCAGGTAACAAGATGACAGTCCGTTGACAACCTGGTGACAAGCTCCGCCGCACCAACTCGCTATGCTTTTCCAAAGAAACGGCGGGCATAGCGTGCGTACATCTCGAAAGATCGTCTTTTTCTTTCCATCGTTTGCCAGTTCTGAGGCGACGGCGCCACTCGGCATTTTGGCGGTAGCGACTCCGCTGATCCGTGCCGGCTTCGAAATCGTACTGATCGATTCGACTATCACGCCCGACTTCAAGAACCGTGTCTTGGAAGAAGTCAAGAATGCACTGTGTCTGGGCGTTTCTCTAGTGACCGGCCCGATGATCCGCGAAACCGTGGAGATCGCGAAGGCTGTGAAAGCATGGAGCCCGGACTTCCCGATAGTGTTAGGAGGATGGCATCCTTCATTGCTTCCAAAGCAGACGCTTGAGGCACCCTACCTCGACTACATTGTGCGAGGACAAGGCGAAGAGAGCTTTCTGGAATTGGTGCAGCATCTGCAATCAGGTTCCGCTCCGGACTTCGTTCCAGGTATCGGATTTAAACGCGATGGCAGGTTAGTCATGACACCGGAACGTCCACTGCGTCCGCTGGCCGAAATGCCTCCGAAGGCATACCACATCGCGGATTTCGATGCCTATGAGCGCAAGTGCGGACGGCGTTGGGCAATGTACACGTCTAGCCTCGCCTGCCCATTCAACTGCGCTTACTGCACCAACGCCGGCGTCTACGGACGCAAGTGGAACGCGCTGCCTCCGGAACAGTTTGTTGAAGAGACGGTAGATCTGAGCCGCAGGTATGCACTCGATATGATCTGGGTGGTTGACGACAACTTCCTCGTTGACATGGACCGAGCCCGAGGAATCGCAGACGGTCTGGTGCGCGAAGACTCTCATTTCCAGTGGAGCATTCAGGCAACCAGCAATGTGGTCGCACGGCTTACACCAGAGGATCTGCGCATGCTGCGTCGAGCGGGCTTGCAGCAGATCTGCCAAGGTGTGGATTCTGGCTCACCTACAGTGTTGAAGGCAATGAATAAGGATTGGCAGGATTTTGACTCCATCTACGAAAGCGCGGCACGCTGTCTGGAAGCCGGAATACGGCCGTCCTTTAATATCATCTTCGCATTTCCGGGTGAAGGCAGGAACGAACGGCGCGAAACTATTGATTTCATGATGAACGTCTGCCGAAGGTTTCCAGGCGCCGAATTCTGGACGAACATCTTCACCCCCTATCCCGGCTCACCGATCTTTTCAAAGGCCACGGAGCTCGGCATCGAGTTGCCGGCTTCACTTGAGGCATGGGCAGATTACTTCCCGCGGTACACACGGCTTCCCTGGCTTAATGGAAGGGAACACGACAGACTTCAGGTGACCCGGGATTATCTGCGCGTTGCATTCGACCGCATACCAATCGGAGCCGACAAGCGCGGTAAGATCACCCGACTGATGCAGAAGTGCATTTCGCTCCCCGCACGTTGGCGATTGGACCACGATATGTATCGCATGCCAGTAGAGCTCTGGCTCAACAACAAGCTAAAGCAATACACGGCAATGAAACCTGCCGTAGATGCTAAACGACTTGCGAACACACCAGCGGAGGCCGCGTGCTAGGCCGGCGCTGCATCGTCAAGTCCAGGTTCAGTGGGGCTTGCCGGCACGCCAACTTGATGCGCAGAGGTGATTCTTGGTAGACATTCTGCTCACACATTCGTATCACCTTGCCTACGATCAGAAGCAAGTGCGAAAGATGCAGCCTTACCGTCCGCTCGGCACCTTATACGCAGCGGCAGCTCTTCGCGATGCAGGTTTTTCTGTGGCTCTGTTCGATACCATGCTGTCGGATCCGGATATGGAGTTCAGAAGGTCTTTGGCGCACCACGACCCAAAGATTGTGGTGATTTATGAAGACGACTTCAATTTTCTGACGAAGATGTGCCTAACACGAATGCGAGAAGTGGCTTGGCACCTCACGGACGCCGCAAAAGAAAGAGAAATTCCGGTGATCGCGCATGGCTCAGATGCCACTGACCACCCCGAACTCTTCTTGAGTCATGGAATCGACTATGTACTGCGTGGCGAGGCGGAACAGACTCTCGTAGCCCTTTGCACAGACCTGATTAAGGGAAGAACGCCCACCGAGATTGGCGGACTCGTATGTATTGGAGACAGCGGTGACGCGACCTCTGGTGATCGAGCGCTCTCGAGAAATCCTGATTGGACCACCTTGCATCAGCCGCCCACCGATTTGACAGACTTCAGCTCGTACCGCCATGCATGGAAGAAAGCGCACGGATACTTCTCGGTGAACATGGTCTCGAGCCGTGGATGTCCATATCAGTGCAATTGGTGCGCAAAACCGATTTCAGGCAACAAATTTCAACTGCGTGCTGCATCTGTTGTTGCGGAAGAGATGAGGCAGCTTAAACATGAAGCGGGAGCTGAGCACATCTGGTTCAGTGATGACGTGTTCGCGTTGAATCGTCATTGGGTCCAGGAGTTTGTTTCAGAAGTCTCTCAAAGAGCGGCCGCGCTGCCATTCAAGATTCAGTCTCGCGCAGATCTGATGACTGAGGAAACGGTGGCAGCGCTGAGGTCGGCCGGTTGCGCGGAAGTATGGATGGGTGTTGAATCCGGTTCGCAGAGAATTCTGGACGCGATGGACAAAGGTCTGAATATATCCTCGGTCCGAGCGGCACGACAAAGGTTGAAAGAGTTCGGGATTCGTGCAGGTTATTTCCTACAATTTGGCTATCCAGGAGAACATTGGTCTGATCTGCAAGAGACCATCGCTTTCGTCCGCAATACACGTCCTGATGACATTGGGATCTCATTCTCATACCCCCTTCCTGGCACCGTTTTCTATGAGCGCGTGCGGACACAACTTGGGTCGAAACGCAACTGGGCCGATAGCGATGACTTGTGCATCATGTTTCAAGCAGAGTATACGAGCGGGTTTTATCGTGCTGTCCGCAATGCTCTTCACGCAGAAGTCGACGCCTGGACTCTCGATGGTCAGGGCTTCGAGGTGGCCCAGGCTTCCGTCGAACGACTGTGGAACGAGGTATCTCTTCTGGAGCCGATTAGTAAAAATCCAAATGCAATCGAACTTATCGCGACGAACGCGAGTGGGAAGACTCGGGTGAACCTGGTTCCCATTCATCAGCTCACTGGAGCAACGGGGGCATAGATGCTCGATCTTCTACTCACTCATGGATACTTCCTATTCGAAGACCCAAAGGAACGGCAGATCATGAAGCCTTATGCCCCCTTGGGAATTCTGTATCTCTGCTCGCACTTGCGTAGCCGGGGTTTTGACGTCGATGTATTCGACACGACCTTTTCAAGTCGTGGGCAACTATTCAACCACCTGCGCACAGAAAAGCCTTCGGTGCTCGGCGTGTACGCAAACCTGATGACTCGAAGCAATGTCGTTGAGATTCTTTCTGTGGCTCGAGAAGCCGGTTGGACGACCGTGGTGGGCGGGCCTGAGCCAGGCGCTTATTCGCTGGAATATCTCCAGGCTGGAGCCCACTTTGTAGTTGCCGGTGAAGGTGAGCTAACGATGGAGGATCTGCTCCTTGCGATTCGATGCGGAGAAAAGGATTTTTCCAAAATTGCCGGCCTATCGTATCTTGACATCGATGGGAACCTATGCCAGAACCAACCACGTGGACAGATTCAGAATCTTGATCTACAGCCGTGGCCTGCACGTGGCGCAATCGATATCCGTCGGTATGTTGAGACCTGGCGGACTCATCACGGCACTGGGTCGATAAACTTCATCACGGCACGTGGATGTCCCTTTCGTTGCAACTGGTGTAGCCACCAGGTCTTTGGGCAGTCCCATCGGCGACGTGATCCCATAAAGGTCGTCGATGAGGTGGCATGGCTGTTGGACGAGTACCAACCAGACATGGTGTGGGTCTCCGATGATGTGTTCACGATCAATCACGCATGGTTGCGCACCTATGCTGCTGAGATGAAACAACGTCGAATCCGCATTCCTTTTGAGTGCATCTCGCGTGCAGACCGGTTGAGTCCCGAGATGATGGACCTTCTGGCAGAGTTGGGCTGCTTCCGCATGTGGATAGGATCGGAGAGCGGATCGCAGCGCATTCTTGACGCGATGGATCGCGGCGTCAAGATCGAGCAGGTGCACAAGGCCGTGGAAATGTGCCGCGAGCGCGGTATCCAAAGCGGCATGTTCCTTATGTGGGGCTACGAAGGAGAAGAAATGGAAGATATCGAGGCAACAATTAAGCACGTTAGCACCTCGAAGCCAGACATCTTCTTTACAACCGTCTCGTACCCAATAAAGGGAACGCCATACTATAACCGCATTGCTTCTCGGATCGTTCAGATTTCTCCCTGGGGAAAAACCTCAGACCGTGAACTCGAAATCAAAGGGAGGCACTCGCGCGCCTTTTATACGCATGCAGACAGAGTGCTGCGAGATGAGGTCGCTCTAGCCCGAATGTTGGATAACTCACAAGGCGCCGACCAGACGATCGATCCGAGACAGGCAGCCTTGCTGCGGCAGGCCATTGCAAGCGAGCGCGCCGCTCTGCTAGCGACCTACGCCGAGGTGGAGCGGTGATGAATACTTTCGAAACCTCCACAGCCGGACTGGCATTTGACCGTCTGGCGACTACTTATGACTCGCTCTTCACATTTTCGGCGATCGGCAGATCACAACGAAAGGTTGTCTGGAAACTTGCGCTAAAAGCATTCGCAAGAGGCAGCCACATCCTCGAACTAAACTGTGGGACTGGGCAGGATGCCTTGTTTCTCGCCAAGGCAGGCATGACGGTCACTGCATGCGATGCCTCGCTGGGCATGATCGAACAAGCGCGCTACAAAATGGCTGCAGAGGCCCCGAGTGCCACTGTGGAGTTTATCCCTCTTCGTACGGAAGAGATCCGCACTCTGCCACAAACACAGTGCTTTGACGGCGTATTCTCCAACTTCTCTGGGCTGAACTGTGTTGGGAATCTGACTAGCCTCGCACAACAGTTATCCGAGCGGCTGCCATCAGGCGCGCCGCTTCTGCTGTGCTTTTCTACTCGGTACTGCTTGTGGGAGATCGTTTACTTTCTGCTGCGTGGGGATCCGCGCAAGGCGCTTCGCCGATGGAAGGGCGTATCAGAGGCACGCCTCGATGGTCTGGAGTTCCCTGTGTACTATCCGACGATTGCACAGTTGCGTAGCGCTTTCGCGCCTGAGTTTCGCCTTGTCTCAACGACTGCTGTCGGTCTCGCCGTGCCCCCATCCTATGTCGAATCCTGGGTGACGTCTCGCCCACGTCTTTTGAAGTTTCTCGAGGTCATCGATGAGACCGCACGCACCTGGCCAGGATTGCGTACTTTGGGAGACCACATGCTGTTACATCTGGAGAAAGTGCGGCCATGCCAAGTGTGATGGAACACCCAAATGCGAGTTGCGATAGAAGCGCTACAGATCTGATATCGAGGTGCCCACGATGCGATGACTCGCTCAAGGTCAGACAGAATCAGCGGGAAGAGAACGGCCTCATCTGCAATGGATGTCGCCATTCCGTGGTTCTTCGCGAAGGGATCTGGATTGCACTCAGCGAAGATCGCACGGCGCACTATTCCCAGTTCATTACAGATTATGAGATGATTCGCGCTGCCGAGGGGCGTGGCGGTCAAAACGCGGCTTACTATCTGGCACTCCCATACAAGGATCTTTCAGGCAAGAATCAGGCGCAATGGACAATCCGTGCGCGTACTTATTCCTATCTTGCTAAGCAGATTCTTCCGAAGGTTCAGACAGAAGCGGGAGTGAATGCACGCGTTCTGGATGTGGGCGCCGGTAACGGATGGATGAGCTATCGGTTTTCGCAGATGGGGCTTCGACCTGTTGCGGTGGACTTGCTGGTCAATGATCAGGACGGACTCGGTGCCGCAAAACATTATCACGAACACCTACAGGAGATGTTTCCGCGTGTACAGGCCGAAAGTACGGCCCTGCCATTTGCCTCTGCCCAGTTCGATGCGGTCTTCTTCAACGCCTCCTTCCACTATGCAGAGAGTTACGAGGCAAGCCTGCAGGAAGCGCTGCGCTGCCTTAGGAGCGGTGGAACAATCGTCGTGGCAGACTCGCCGTGGTACTCCAACGAGAGTAGCGGTGAGCAGATGATTGCGGAACGGCAGGCAGCGTTTCTTAAGCGGTTTGGCACATCTTCGAACTCAATTCGAAGCCTCGAGTTTTTGACAGACGAGCGGCTTAGAGATCTGGAAGAAAAGCTCGGCATCCGCTGGGAACGCCACAATCCGTTCTATGGATTCCGCTGGACGATGCGACCGTGGATTGCACGTTGGAATCGTCGCCGCGAGCCGTCACGTTTCCAGATTTATACAGCCAGGAAATCCGCATGATTCTTCTTTTTCATCCACGAGCTACAAGACCGCGCAACTGTCGGCTGCCTTTGGCGGTGCTCGCCCTTGCCGCCGTTTTGGAGGGGCGTGAAGAGTACGAGATCGTTGACGGCAACCTCGAGGAGAAACCGGTCGAAGCGCTATTGAAGCTTATCGACGCGCATCCGGTGCAGTTACTCGGTGTCTCCACTATGCCTGGACCGCAAATGGTCTCAGCCATGGAAGTTTCGCGTGAGATCCGCAAGTTGCGGCCACATGTAAAGATCGTATGGGGAGGATACTTTCCTTCGATTTATCCGGATGCAGCACTGAACGCCAGGTATGTAGACTTTATCGTGCGGGGACAGGGTGAGGATACCCTGCTGGAATTGATCGATGCGCTTCGGGGCAATCGCCCCCTGGATTCAATCCGCGGGCTTTCCTACAAAGATGCGTTCGGTCTGCATCGCAGCAATGCTGAACGTCCGATGAGAGGCCCGGATAGCTTTCCATGGTCTCCGTTCCATCGGCTGCCAGTAGAGAGGTATCTGCGGCCTTCCTTCTTCGGCAAGCGCACGGCAGTCCATCACGCTAGCATTGGGTGCCCTTTCAACTGCAGTTTCTGCGGCGTTCATGCGGCCTATGGACGCGACGAAAAGATGGAATCGCCGGAACGTACGGTGGCAATCCTCAAGCATCTGATCGACCAATATGGCGCGGACTCTGTGCAGTTCTACGATATGAACTTTTTCCTTCGCGAAGACCACGCACGCAAGCTCTGCGATCTGATGGCTCCCCTGAAGCTGCGGTGGTGGTGTGAAGGACGAGTAGACATCATGTCACGATACTCGGACGAGACGATGGCCGCAATTGCCGGTGCAGGTTGCGCGATGATCTTCTTTGGTGCCGAGTCCGGCTCCGATTGGGCATTAGAAGAAATGCAGAAGGGTATAACCACGGAACAAACCCTGACCATGGCCAAGCGGACGCGAAAATTCGGAATTATTCCTGAATTTTCGTTCGTGGTCGGAAACCCTAAAGATCCTGAACGGGACACGCGAGAAACTCTGAGGTTTATCCGAAGGATCAAACGAATTAATCCGGACTCGGAGATCATCGTCCAGCACTACACACCCACTCCGCAGAAAGGCTCTATGTACGGGGATGTGGACGACAAGATTTCCTTTCCCGACAGCCCGGCAGGATGGGCGACAAAACGGTGGATGGACTTCACTCTTCGCATCGACACTAGTGCCCCTTGGCTGAAATCCACGACGAAGGAGCTGATCGACAACTTCGAATTAGTTGTAGCATCTCGATGGCCTACCGTTCAGGACATTCGCGCGCCTAAGTGGAGCCGCATTCTACTGAAAACCTTAAGCTCATGGCGGTATACGCTGCAGGTGTACAGCTATCCGGTTGAGTTGCAGTGGGCGAACAGCTTTATCAAGCTACGCAAGCCAAAGCGGGAAAGCCTGTGAGGATCGCTGAGTGTGGAACAAAGACGGAAAACGAACATGCCTTCGCAGCTTGGGCGAAAGTATATGACAAGCAGCCGAATCCGCTGCTTGCGCTTGAGGAACGTTATTTCGCTCATCTTCTGCCGCACACGAAAGACCGGCATGTTTTAGATGTAGGCTGTGGCAGTGGAAGATGGCTGTCGCGTTTCGTGCACGGCGAACCAGCCTCGTTGCATGGTCTCGATAGTTCCAGCGAGATGATTGATATAGCCGCTCGCAAAGAGCTTTCGGATACGGAACTGATCCATGCCGCACTTCCTATTATCCCGATTGCGTCCGGCAGCAAGGATCTGGTACTCGCCTCGTTCGTTCTGAGTTATGTGGAAGATCTCGAACTATGTGCGTCCGAATTAGCGCGAGTCATCCGTCCTGGTGGAGATTTATTTCTGTCAGACATGCATCCGGGCACCGCGGCTACACTTGGCTGGAAACGTGGCTTTGATACTCCCGTCCAGACATACAGACTCAAAGCACATACTCGGCCCCTGACCGATCTGATCAGCACGTTTGTCGCTCATGGTTTCGCGATTGTCGTGTGCCTCGAACCGCCGTTCGACGAGAGTGACCATGAATTGTTCATGACGGCGGGCAAAGAGGCAGCGTGGCAGCAAGCGGCTGGAAATCCTGCAATCTACTTGCTTCATCTTCGCAGGATGTCCGCGTCTTCACCTGCAATTAGGGAGTATGAAGATCTTCATCTGCGAGGCGCGCAATGCGTTTTGGGCGCACATGAGAGTCTTGCAACCTCTGTCACCGTGGACAGCGGACTAGTTGCTTCAATTGCGACAGAAACTGCACAGACGGCCAGTAGAAACGGAACGAATCAAATTGACCTGACTGGATATCTCGTCTTTCCGGGGCTGGTGAATGCACACGATCACCTTGAGTTTGCGCTCTTTCCCCGGTTGGGCTCTCCTCCATACGAGAACGCGACCGAGTGGGCGCTGGATATTCAAGTGAAGGAGGCCGAGAAGATTGCGCTTCACAAAAAAGTGCCGAAAGACGTTCGCCTGTGGTGGGGTGGCATCCGCAACCTGCTGTGCGGGGTCACCACCGTATGTCAGCACAACCCGGTCGATCCGTTGCTGCTGACTAGGGACTTTCCCATACGGGTGATCACAAACTACGGATGGGACCACTCGCTGGCATTCGCAAAAGATATCCGGTCCGCCCTAGAGGATACTCCCGCCAATGCTCCCTTTCTCATCCATGCGTGCGAAGGTGTCGATCATGTTGCAGCCGAAGAGTTATACATACTCGATGCTGTTGGCGCGATCGAGGAGCGTACCGTCCTCATACATGGATTAGCACTGGATGCCAAAGGCGCGGCACTCCTGAATGAGCGCCGCTCTGCCTTGGTAATTTGTCCTTCTTCAAACAGCTTTCTCTTCGAAAAGGCCCTCACACGTGAACTATTACATTCCATCGAGAGGCTTGGACTTGGGAGCGACTCACCGTTGACTTCAAACGGTGATCTTCTAGATGAGATTCGTTTTACTAGGTGGGCCTGCGACCTTAACGATGACAGACTCTTCTCAATGGTTACTGATGAAGCCGCACAGCTTTTACGTCTGCAGGGTGGTGAGGGTTCACTGCGCGAAGGTGCCGTAGCCGACCTTATTGCTGTAACTCAGCGAGCTGGAAGCCCAGCACATATTTTGAGTGAGTTGAGTTGGCGGGATGTGGAGTTGGTGATTGTCGGCGGCTTGGTACAACTAGCTTCATCTGAAATCTTCGACAGGCTCACAGCACAGATGAGGCGAGCACTTGTCCCGCTCATGATTGAGAAGGAAGTCCGTTGGCTGCGTGCTCCCGCCACAGTGTTGCTCGAAGCAACGGAGAATGTTCTGGGTGACGGTAACGTTCGTGTCGGCGGTCTCCGAGTTTCCAGAATGCAGGTATAAGCCATGTCGACGAACCCGCTACCCGACATAAGTTTTACCGCAGGAGATGCCATGTCAGTTAAATTGGAAGCAAAGGCGCAACTTTCTCACGCGTTGCCGCATAAACTCACATCGCTCCCGATTTTATTGCTGAACATGCATGAGAACTGCAACTGCCGCTGCCTTATGTGCGATATTTGGAAAAGGCCGCCTGGCTTGGGGCTCGACCTCGCAAGCTTCAGACACCACCGTGATTCCATTATGGCCCTGGGAGTACAGCAGGTCGTACTGACGGGAGGCGAGCCCCTGCTTCACTCGAACTTTGAGGCATTATGTAGCTTTCTCAAGAGCTGCGGGGCCCGAGTTACTCTTTTGACGACCGGACTGCTGCTTGAGAAACGAGCGGATATCGTAGCAAGGTCCGTGGATGAAATCATCATTTCGCTTGACGGCCCAGAAGCGATCCATGATCGTATCAGGCGGGTAATTCGAGGCTTTGATCTAATTCGGGCGGGCATACTAGCGATTCGGTGCCATCGGCCGGGGATATCGATCCAAGCCCGTAGTACAGTGCAGCGTGCCAACTTTCTCTTTTTGCGCGAGACGGTAGCCGCGGCGAAACGGCTGGGCTTTGATTCCATCTCTTTTCTGGCGACTGACGTATCGTCGCACGCATTCAACCGAGAGCTCATTTGGCCCGGAGAACGGCAGAGCGAGGTCGCGCTGACACGGTCAGAAATAGCGTGCCTTGAAGTCGAGATCGAACTGCTGCTCGAACAATTCCGCGACGAAATCGCTCGGCGCTACATCGTAGAGCCGCCCGAGAAGCTACGACATATCGTGCGCCGATTTCGCGAACATCTGGGCGAGCTGACGCCAGTGTCGCCTGTCTGCAACGCACCCTGGGTTTCCGCGGTAATGGAGGTCGACGGGTCTATTCGGCCTTGTTTTTTTCATCATAAGATTGGCACGGTCGAGAGGGGCTCGTTAGAAGACGCCGTTAATTCTGAAGAGGCGCAGCAATTCCGGCGCACATTAGACGTTGCCCGAAACCCAACATGTCAGCGATGTGTTTGCTCGCTCAACTACGCCAGACTTGCTGAAAACTGAGCCGTTTCACACCCACTTGTTCACCATCGCGTCGAGGGCGCGTACAACCTGTTTCCTCTTTGCATTTGCACGAGCGGGTGTGCGGAAATAATGCACGCTAACTCTTGCGAACAACCTCGAACGAATATCCGTCTGGGCTGAGGATTCAGGGGGTAGTTACGATTGGTTGCCCCCCAGGGATTCGAACCCCGATTGATCGGTTCAGAGCCGACTGTTCTACCATTGAACTAGGGGGCAACGTGCTTGGCGTGGGTGCGCTTTTGCGTCGCGAACAGGGTGCTCGCTGACTGCCTTTTATGAGTGTACGAGGTGAGGGAGAGAAGGTCAACGGCTCGACGGGTAGGATCTGAGACGAATTCGACGACTATAGGACAACGCGACACTCCACACTCATCCCACCCTGTCGTTATCGAACAGTCTGGTTGAGTTATTATCCTAATCTCAGGGGGTGCACTTTTCCCGGCTCCTATCCCCCTACCCGTCAACGGCTCGACGGATTCAGACGCCTTTGGGCGGGTTAGAATGCTGGGATGACTACGACCCTTGATGCTGTTGCTGCGGATTTTCTTGATGTTTCGTGTCGCCGGCTGGAGATGATGTGCGAGTGCCTGGTGGCTTGTCTGAAAAAGCTGACCTACGATCAGGTGTGGCAGCGGCAGGGGGCCCATGAGAATGCCGTGGGAAATCTTGTGCTTCATCTTTGCGGGAATGCTCGGCAGTGGGTGATGCATGGGGTGGGTGGGGCGGCCGATGTCAGGGTTCGGGATGCGGAGTTTAGTGCGGAGGGTGGGATGAGTGCGGAGGAGTTGATTGCACTGTTCCAGTCGACGATGGCGGAGGCGAAGGGTGTGATTGCGGCGGTGCCGGCGGGGCGGCTGTCGGAGAGGATTACTCCGCAGGGGCGCGATGTGAGTGTGCTGGAGGCGATCTACCAGGTGGTGGGACATGTGCAGCAGCATGTGGGGCAGATTATTTTGCTGACCAAGCAGATGACTGCTGGGGATCTTGACCTTACGATTCCTCGGCCCAGGTAGCGGTGGTGCCCCTCCCCTCCCCCCTCTGGGTATCTTGCAGGGAAGCTGTTTGTTTTTAGTGGTTTAAGAGGGGTGGCTGTCTGTAAGGTATTGATTGCGGGTTAGTTGTTTGCAAAATACTTGTAATCAATGAGTTAGATGGAGACATGAGAGGTGTTTGTTGAAATCTCTTCTATCTCTCCTTTCTGTTCTTCCTTAAGTATAGTTCGGTGGGGTTATCTGATACGCCACGTGGATGTTCTTTGGATAGAGAAGTTTAGGCTTGTTTGGGGCTTGACATGGGTTTTTGTTCGCGCTTTGGGATTTCCTTGCGGGGAAACAGCAACGGCAAAAGCAAATGCGGGGGTTTCTCCACTGCGCGGACCACGATGAGACTGTGGTCCGCTTCGGTCGAAATGACGATGTTGTTGGTAGGTGAGAGACAGCAGATCCCTGCGGGATGACAAAAAAACGGTGGTGGTTTGTGGTCACGTCGTGGCGGCTTGGTGGTGAGTTGTGGTCGCTAGGTGGTGGTTAGGTGGTGGATTGGCGGTGGCGGAAGGCGGCTACCTTGTTGCGGTTGCCGCAGGTGGCCATGCTGCACCAGCGGCGATGGTGGGAGCGGGTTCGGTCGTAGAACCAGAGGACGCACTCGGGGGCTTCGCAGTGGCGGACGAGGTTGAAGTCGCCGGTGGCGAGGAGCTCGGCGGCGGCTTCGGCGATGGGGGCGAGGATCTCTTCGGGGGTGCGCTGTCTCCACTGACGTTCGAGGTGGAGGGTTCGACCCTTGGCGGGCGATAGCTTGAGATGGCTCTGCGACTGGGCGAGGAAGGCGTTGAGGGGAGCCGGGTCGGCGCGCTTGCCGGCTTTTCTGGCTTCGACGAGTCGGCGGATTGCTTCGCGGAGAGTCCGGGCGCTGCGCAGGAGGGCGCCGGGCTTTGATCTTGCGAGGTCGTGCTCGACTGGCCAGCCAGCGCCGGCGAGCCACAGAAGTACATCCTGATCGGTCTGGAGGGAGTCTACGATTGTGCCGTTGAGAAGGAAGACGGTGTTGAGGAGATCGAGCGCAGGATGATCCCCTGCCTTTGGTGGCTCGATGGATGGAGGGAGATGGGTGGGTGTCGGCATGGGGATTTTTCTTCTGTTTTATTGTAACTTGTGAAACCTATCCTGCTGGGTTACATCTTACCTGTAACTGCTGAATGATGCGTTCAGCGGTTTCGCATAATTTGAACTACATGGGAGGGCGGAATGGATCGTCGAGGCTTTTTGGCGGGAGGCGGGAGTCTGCTTGCCCTGGCGGGTGCTGCTCCTGCTGCCCTTTCACAAGGTTGGTTGGAAGACACACGAAGTTTCGGGAGAGGAGAGAGTATGTCTACTAGTTCAGGAGTACCTGGTTCAAGAGTGACAGGTTCAGGAGTTCCGCTGACTACCGTTCACCGCGTTGAGGCCGATGGGGTGAGTGTGTTCTATCGTGAGGCTGGGCCGGCGGGTGCGCCTGTGCTGCTGCTGCTGCACGGCTTCCCTGCTTCTTCGTTTCAGTATCGTGAGTTGATTCCGCGGCTGGCGGATAAGTATCGGGTGATTGCGCCGGATCTTCCGGGGTTTGGATTTACCGAGGTGCCGGAGGCGCGGCAGTACAGGTACAGCTTCGATGCGCTGGCGAAGACGATGCTGGCCTTTACCGATGCGCTCGATCTGAAGCGGTATGCGCTATATGTGTTTGACTATGGCGCGCCGACGGGGTTTCGCATGGCGATGGCGCATCCGGAGCGGGTGACGGCGATCGTCTCGCAGAACGGGAATGCGTATGAAGAGGGGCTGGGCGATGCGTGGGGGCCGATTCGTAAGTACTGGAGCGATCCTTCGGCGGCGAATCGCGAGGAGGTACGCAAGGCCGCGGTCAGTTTTGAAGGGATCAAGTTTCAGTATGTGCATGGGGTGAAGAATCCTGAGACGATTGGGCCGGAGGCTTACTGGCTGGACTATGCGCTGGTGAGCCGGCTTGGGAATACCGACATTCAGCTGGATCTGTTTTTCGACTATCAGAACAACGTGAAGCTATATCCGAAGTTTCAGGAGTACTTCCGGACGTCGAAGCCGCCGCTGCTGGCGATCTGGGGGAAGAACGATCCATTCTTTATTCCTCCGGGTGCTGAGGCTTTCAAGCGAGATAATCCAAACGCTACGGTGCAGTTTCTGGACACAGGACACTTTGCGCTGGAGACGCATGTGGAGGAGGTTGCGGCCGCGATGAGGGAGCTGTTGGCGAAGAACGCTCGGTGATTCGCTTCGCTGGTGCCGCGGGCTGCGAATGAGCTAATCGGCCTGCTTGCTGCTCACAGGTTTGGGCTTCGGCTTGGGCTTGGCTTTGGCGGTCTTGAGATCGAGATTGAGCGCGACGGCAGCGCGGATGAGATCCTTCAAGGCCGCCTCATTGATCTTGTCGCCTTCGTGGATATCGATGGCGCGACGGACATTTCCTTCGAGGCTGGAGTTGAATAGACCGGATGGGTCCGGCAGCGCAGCTCCTTTGGCAAAGGTCAGCTTGACGACGCTCTTGTAGGTCTCTCCCGTGCAGACGATGCCTTCGTGAGAGAAGACGGGAGTGCCCATCCACTTCCACTCTTCGACGATCTCAGGGTCTGCCTTGTGGATGATGGCGCGGACCTTCGCGAACGTCTTGCCGCGCCAGTCGCCGAGTTCGTTGATCTTCGCATCGATGAAGGCAGAGGTTGATTCCACCGGGATGGCTTTTTTCATGTATAGCTCCAAACTCTTGGACGTAATCGTAATTTAGCTGCGCTCGGCTTGCTATTGGAGGCGGCTTTTATCGTGCCATCGGCCAAGCTACGACGATGACCCACAGGGCGTAACCAGCCATAAACAGCCTATTGGTCCATCCAACAATGCTGGATACATCGACTCCCAAGTGCTTCATGGTGACGGCGATGGCGATAGCCATTGCAGCCAGGCTCAGCCAGGTAATCGCCATGAGCGAAAGAAGTGGCAGGCCAATCCAGGTTTCGTGAGTCCGGAGCGCGAAGGATAAGAGAAGAGTCGCGACAAGCACACCTGGAACGCCGATCATAAAGGACACACCGTGCATGCGCCCAGAAAAGGTCATGGCTTCGGGTGCCGTAGATAGAGGATCCGTGCGGAAGGCGGCGCCCATCGCAAGTCCGGTGGCTGCCACCAAAAGGAAGATCAGACCTATTCGTCCGACAAGTGTCGATGTGTTCCCCATCAGGGCAAGAAACAAGGAGGCACTGGCAGCTGCGAACAGCGCGAAGCAGACGGTCATGAGCCAACCGAACCGGCCAATCGCATATTCGCTTATCATTTGACGCGATGGGTCCAAATCGGGGCGGAGTATGTGTAAAGCGCCCAGCGCGAGCAATGCTAGCCCTGCGGCAACTATCGCGCCACGGGCAGCGATGTGAGACGCGTCGGAAACGGAGGCAGTCGGAATCGTCACTCGATACCTCCTTGGCCGCGACTTGCGGGAAAGAGGAGGCCGATGGTGCGGCTTTGGGGTCGAAGGGCCCAGGATGCCACGGTGATACCGGTGAGGATGAGCGGGGCGAGGACGTGGAAGGCGTAGGCGCCGTAGCCGCCGACTGCTGCGCAGGATGCGGCTGCGCCGGTCAGGTCGAAGAAGATGCCGGCGTAGGCCCATTCCTTGAGGCGCGGATAGCGTGGCACGAGGATGGCGATGGCGCCAAGCACCTTCCAGATGCCCAGGATGGCGAAGAAGTACAGTGGGTAGCCGAGGACGGGCACGACGCCGTGGGGGTTGCGCTGAAACTGTATCAGCTGCCCGGCGCCGCCGCCTCCGATAAAAAATGCTATGAGTCCGGTCGTTGTCCAGTAAGTAATGTTTTTTGCTCTCGTGGTCATTGCACCTCTCCAAGGACACGCTCGAGGCCGCCGAAGAACTTCTGCCAACCGTAGTTTGCGCCCTGATACGCTGCCTGCTGATCGGGACCGAAGCCGGACTGCTCCATGCGTAGGTGGGTGCCGCCGTCGGCTGGAGTCAAGGTGAAGAGCACGACCCATTGAAGGCCGGCTTCGCCTCCTCCAACACCCCAGTTGTAGGAGAGACGTTGGAGTGGGTCGACGACGAGCACCTCGCAGTCGACGATGCCGTTCCAGTTCGGCATGGGGTCGGCGCGGAACTGGAACTTGCGCCCGACCACCGGCTCGAAGTCGTTGTTCATCATCCATTGCGCGAGGAGCGGGCTCTCGGTGAGTGCGCGCCAGAGCTTCTCCGGTGTGTGGGGGAAGACTCGCTCGATGACAAGGGTACGGGTACTCTCTGCTTCTGCTGGATTGGTCGTTGATCTCTGGCTCATGGCTCCATCCTTTCCAAAAGTGCTTCAAGCTTGTCGAACCGGTCGCGCCAGAAGGCGCCGTAGTGACGCAGCCAGTCGACCATGGGGGCCAGGGCATCGGGCTGCGCGCGGTAGTGAGTCTCTCGTCCCGCACGGCGATGCCGTACCAGCTTTGCGCGCTTCAGTACGGTGAGGTGCTTGGAGACAGCGGGCTGGGAGACGCCGGCAAAGCTGGTCAATGCGTGGACGGTCTGCTCGCCCTGCCGGGTTAACTCCTCGAAGATGGCCCGGCGGGTCGGGTCGGATAGGGCACGGAAGACGTGATGGGCGCTGGTCGGCTTCACAGGCAAAACCATAACTGTTTGGTTATGGATTGTCAAGAGAGATGTCACACTATTTTTCAATTGGCGAAGCTGAGGCCGCCGGCCATAGAGGCCACTCAACAGAAGCGCGTTTTTGAGGACTCATCCCGAATCTTCCCCAAACGTGTGTCGATGAGTGCTTTGTCCTGTTATCAACCGCTGAGAATTGTAGTTGCCAAGTGCGACTTTCGGGAGGTTCGGACAGCTACCCTTTCGTAATAGGATGATTCCTAACCCTGGTCCTCCAATGCGCTCATGTTTGCACCTGCTGCTGTCTCTGCCGCTGCTTCACCTAAGCATGATCTCTCATGCCTTCCCGCAATCGACGCCCCAATCAGCCTGCGGAGCACCACCAGCAGCTCTCCAATCTACCCAAGCCAACATCTTCTCCGAACAACAGGAGCAATGGCTCGGCGAAGCCATGGCTGACTACATCGAAACCGAAAACCGTCCCGTCAAGAATCCCAAAGAAAATGCCTACCTGGATACGATCGGTGGCCGCCTCCTTGCCGCACTGCCACCCACCAAAATCCAGTTTCACTTCCTCCTGGTCGAATCTCCCGAAGTTAACGGCTTTTCGCTCGCCGGCGGCCGCGTCTATCTCACTCGCAAGCTCGTCGCCAGCGCTCACAGCGAAGACGAGGTCGCGGGTGTCGTCGCCCATGAGATGGGCCACATCCTCTCCCACCAATTCGCCATCGAGACCACCGCAGATCTTCGTCGCCTGCTCGGCGTCACCTCCGTCACCGACCGGGCAGACATCTACACCAAGTTCCAGCGCCTTACCGATGCCCGCCAGCACGACAAGCACGCCATCGCTGTCGACTCGGACGACAAGCAGGACGGGGCGGACCGCGTGGCCGTCTACGCTGCTGCCGCCGCCGGCTACCGGGCCCAGGCCTATGCCGAGTTCTGGGACCGTTCCTTCTTCGTCGGCGGCAAGACCGGCGGCCGCTTAGGCGATTTCTTCCAAACCACCACTCCCTCGCAGAAGCGTCTGCGCCGCATCCGCGGCATCATCGCCGAACTCCCTTCCGGTTGCGGCGCCGTCGCTGACAACACCTCCACAGCCTTCGAGCACTGGCACACTCTGGTGCTCGAGGACCAAGTCGGGGCCACTCCCACTGCGCCCGCTGCCACCGCAATATCGACTAACACCACGCCAATCCAACTCAACCCGCCACTGCGCCTCAATATCGACCACCTCCGCTTCAGCCGCGACGGCCAATACATTCTCGCCCAGGATGAAAGCTCCATCTTCGTCCTCTCCCGCAGCCCCTTCCGAGAGCTCTTTCGCTTCGACGCCGAGCGCGGCCTGCCCGCGGACTTCACCCCCGACTCCAAACAGATTGCCTTCTACACCCCCAACCTCCATGTGGAGCTCTGGAACATCGCCCAACAAAAACTCGTCTCCGCCCATGAGGTCGTCACTCAGGAAAATTGCCTCCAGACCCTCCTGTCGCCCGACGCCCGGACCCTCATCTGCATCGCGTATCCAGCGGCCGAGGTCAACCTTAGGGCCCTCCTCATCGACATCGAAACCGGGCAAGTTGTCTTCGAGAAGAAAGACTGGTTTCACCCCAACTTCAACTTCGAGATGTCGGTCTTCGTCCGCCAGCTCGAAAAAGACACGTCCGGCGTCCTGACCTCTGCGTTCTCAGCCGATGGCAACACCCTCCTCCTCGGTCCCGGTGCCGACCGCCTCGCCTTCGATCTCCGCACCCGAACTCCTATCAAGATCTCCGGAGCACTGACCAGCTACGACTTCCCCATCACCTACTGCTTCGAGGGCAACGACAAGATCGTTGCCGTCCACGCCCTCCAGGCCGCAAATTCAGGTGTCTTCAGCTTCCCCGACGGTAAACGTCTCCAATCGCTCAAGCTCGGCCTTCCCTTCATGAACGCCACCACCACCGCCGGATACGTCACCACCTCAGGTTCCAACGAGGCCGTAGTGGGGGTCGTCGATGTGAACGCGACAAAATATGTCCTCGGCTCCAAGTCCCCGGCGATCGACGTTTTTGGCGACTCATTTGTCGTTGAAAATCTGGCCGGCTCCATTGTTCTTGGAAAGCTCAGCGATCCGAATCCGATGCATATCCTCAGCGCCAACATGCCGCTCAGCCCCCTGGCTCCGGCCCGCTCCACCGCGATCTCACCCGATGGTCGCTATCTTGCCCTCTCCGCCCGGACTCGCGGCGCCGTGTGGGACCTCGCAACAGGCAAACAAATCTTCCTCATGAGAGGCTTCCGCTCTTCCTGGTGGACCCCCGATGGCAAGCTCCTCGCCGAATTCACCGCAACCGACAAGGAGCACCCCGCCGTCATCGGGGAACTCACGCCCGAGCCTCGTCTCGCCAAAAATATGGCCTACAAGCTCCCCGACCAAGCCCATCTCGAGAATAATGACCTCCTCGAGTGGAAGTCGCAGAACAAGAAAGCCTGGACCCTCACGGCCTACTCGCCCGCTGACCTCGCCGTAAAGTGGACCCGCCAGTTCCCAGAGGGCCGTCCTGGCTACACCACCAACTACGGCGACACAGACCTCATCTTCAGCGACCTGCTGCTGTCCTCAGCAGCGAAGGAGAAACTCCGCAGCAATGCCATCCTCAAAGAGCAGACAGACGCAATCAAACAAAAGCCCGCCGGACGTCTTATCGAGATCGTCAACGCAGAGGACGGCACCGTTCGTGCCCAGGTCGTGGTCCAGGTACCACTCACGTACGAAGGCGTCGACGGCTTCAGCAGGCTCGGCGACCTCCTCTACCTCTCCACCGGCGACAACCGCATCATCGTCTACTCGCTCAAGACAGGCGTCCAACTCCGCCAGCTCTACGGATCAGTCGTCGCCGCCGATATCGCCTCGCAGACCATCTGCACCCACAACCGCCGCAACGAGACCACCGTCTCCGACAAGACTGGCGCTGAACTTGTGCATCTTACCCTCGACAGCCCCCTCCGCTTTGCCGAGTTCCGCAACCACGGAACCCAACTCCTCGTACTCACCGCCGACCAGCGTGTCACCAGCTACACCATCTCAAACGAGACGCACGTCACAACTGCTTCGAATGTTCAATGATTAGCGACAACGAAGACCGAAAGTGCTACGGCATCGCGTATTATCATTAGCTTCGAAGACCCAGCGAAACTCCAGTGAGCGCCAGACCTTCAAAGCCTCTGCCTATTCTCAGCTGTTGCCAAATCGCCGATGCACTCACTTACCCGATTCGTAGCGGTAAGTCGGCTTCTCGTCAGTGATGGCATTGCTCTGATCAGAGATCAAGTTGGAGAGTTTTTTCTTGCGTATCGGCATGCCCTGCACTATTCGACGGGGAGTTTGGCGCTGTAGCCGTCGCGGGCGATGACGGAGTACTTTTGCGGCTTGCCCTTTTCGTCCTGCATGCGCAAGGGGTGGCCTTCGTTGTCGACGAGGAGGACCTTGACCTTGCGGTAGGTGCCGTCGTTCTTGTTGTTGGTGGGTCGGTAGGTGAGGATGTACTCGTTGCGGATGGACTGGTTGATCTGAGCGAAGATGTCGGGGAGTTCGCCCTGGAAGATGGGGGCGAAGCTGAGGCCGCCGGTCATGGAGGCGAAGGTCCTCATCTGATTCTGGGCCTGGAGGTAGTCGAGTTCGCGTGGGCCCCCGCCGGAGCGGAGCTCGTTGAGGAGCGCGCCGGTGGAGATGGTGAAGATGGTGATGTTGGGGGTGTTCTTTACTTTGGCGAGGATCTTGTCAAGGGTGAGCTTGGAGAAGGTGTCGCGGCCGGAGCCGATGAGGATGATGTACTTGCGGCCTTCGATGCGGCTGGTGCGGTCGAGGGTCTCGTAGAGGGCGTCGAACATGTTGGTGTCGGAGAAGCCGGGGATCATGAGGGACTGGAGGGACTGGGCGATGAGGTCCTTGTTGTTGGTGAAGTCGGTGAGGATGTGGGTGCGTAGGTCGTAGGTGATGACGGCGATGTAGTCGTCGGGGCGCAGGGAGCGGAAGAAGTAGTAGGAGGCGTTCCGCATGTCGTTGATGAGGTAGTAGCTGTTGGCGGCGAACTCAAGCAGCATGACGGCGGTGATGGGGGTCTGGGTGGTGCGGACGCTGGTGATGGTCTGGGGGACGCCGTCCTCGAGGATGAGGAAGTTGTTGGCTTTGAGGCCGGGGACGAACTGGTGGGTCTTGTCGAGGATGACGCTGGCGTCGATGTTGACGATGGGGACGTCGACGCGGAGGGAGAAGGTCTCGTTGTCGGGATTTTTGACCTTGGGGGCGACGGGCGCGGCGGGTGGGGGGGGCTCGTCGGCTTCTTTCTTTTTCTTGAGGATGATGGAGCCGTTGTCGGTGTCGGGGCCGGCGTCGTCGGGGGTGGGCTTGGTCTGCTGGGGCGGGTTTTGCGCGGGGGCTTCCTGCGCGGGGGCGGCTGCGGGCAGGGTGAGAATGAGGAAGCAGGAGAGAAGGAGGAGGATGCGAGCCCTGGGATGCGGAAGGATAGTCATCATCTGAAACTTTACTCCGAATGTTGGACGGGGTTTAAGTGCAATTGTGAGAGACGCTGGGACTTGTCCTGCCGGACGGGCGCCCTGCCCGGGCTGCGGCCACTTCGTGGCGGGTATACCCCTTCGGTTGGCGCTCCCGTTGGTCGCGATGGAAGTTGATTCCGACCAACGGGAGGACCGGGCGAAGCCGGTATACACGTCACGAAGTGACCGCCCGTCCGGCAGGACCTATCTTCTGGTCTTGTGTCTGAAAAGAACTTTAAAGACGGAACACTAGTAGTCTGTAGACGTGATGGATGCGGTAAAGACTCGGTTGGGGATGGCTGGCCTGATGGTGGGCGGGGTGTTGGGGAGTTCTGTGCTTTTGGGTGGGCCGCGGGCGGCGGCGCAGGCTGTGAGTGGAGCGGGCGGGTGGACTGCGGTGGCAGCGCCTTCGGTGGCTCCGGCGGTGACTAAATTTTTTCCTCTGGCTGAGGTGAGGCGGGGGATGCGCGGGGTGGCTTATACGGTCTTCGAAGGGGTGAACCCGGAGCCGATGCAGGTGGAGATTCTTGGGCTGTTGAAGGATGCGCTGGGGCCGGGGCAGGACATGATTCTGGCTCGGCTGCATGGGGATAAGCCGGAGTACACGGGCGTGGTGGCGGGGATGAGCGGAAGCCCGGTGTACATCGATGGGCGGCTGGTGGGGGCGCTGAGTTATCGGATTGGGCAGTTCAGCAAGGAGCCGATTGCGGGGATTACGCCGATCGAGTCGATGCTGCAGGTGCGGGATGAGGATGGCGCGGCGGGGATGAAACTGGCTTCTGTGAGCCGGGAGTTTGAGGGGCAGCCGGAGATGCGGGCGATGGAGACTCCGCTGGTGATGGGCGGGTTCAGCCAGGAGACGGTGGAGCGGTTTGGGGATCGGTTCCGGGCGATGGGTTTGACGCCGGTGGTTGGGCTGGGCGGGGCGGACTCTGCCGCGGTGCAGCCGGAGCCGCTGGTGCCGGGCAGTGCGGTGAGCGCGGTTCTGGTGCGGGGGGATCTGTCGATGGCGGGGACTTGCACGGTGACGTATGTGGACCCGACGAGACTGCTGGCGTGCGGGCATCCGATTACGCAGTATGGGCCGGTGGATATGCCGATGACTAAGGCTACGGTACTGGCTTCGCTGGCGTCGCCGCTGAATGCGTTCAAGATTATCAATACAACCGAGACGGTGGGGGCGTTTACGGAGGATCGCGCTTCGGCGATTATGGGGCGGTTTGGGGTGGAGGCGCGGATGATTCCGGTGGTGGTAGAGGTGGTGCCTCCTCCAATGGATAAGGGAGTGCAGGCCAAGACTAGGACGCTGCACTTTGAGGTGTTGGATAACCGGCAACTGACTCCGTCGGCGATGGTGGTGTCGGTGTATCAGAGTTTGCAGACGAATAACACGGCGGCGGAGGAGTTGAGCTATCGGCTGTCGGGCGAGATTGAGCTGAAGGGGTTGCCGCCGGTTGCGATGCAGGGGTTGATGACGCAGAACGAGCTCAATCCGGCTACGATCAACGCGGCTCTGCTGGTGAATGACCGGTTCAGCAAGGTGTATGGGAATGCGCTGGATCAGCCGGTGGTAACGGGGGTGAGGCTGAGGGTGGAGGCGATTCCGGCGAGGATGTCGGCGGTGCTGGAGTCGGCGCGTTTGAGCAGGATGGAGGCTCGGGCGGGGGATGAGATTGAGGTGGAGGCGGTGGTGCATCCTTACCAGGCTGAGGCTCGGATGGTGCGGGTGAAGGTGAGGTTGCCGGAGGATGTGAGCGCGGGGTCGATGCGGGTGGTGGTGAGCGATGGCGCGACGGTGGACAAGCTGACAACGAAGACGGGGGCGGAGCGGTCGGTGGGGCTGGCCGATACGGTGGCGGCGCTGAACAGGATTCATGAGAACGATCGGGTTTATGTGACGCTGCTGAATCATTCGGCGCAGGTGGTGCTGGAGGGCGAGGCTCTGCCTGAGGTTCCGTTGTCGATGGCGAATATCTTCGAGCCGTTGAAAGAGGCGCAGAAGATGCAGCTGACAGGAGAGAGTGTTGTGAGTGCGGGGTCGGTGGAGGCGGGATATGCGGTGAGTGGCTACCAGGTGCTGAACCTGGTGGTGCGGTAGTGGGTGGAATGAGGTCGGGCCAGAGACTGTCCTGCCAGTTTTCTAAGTGCTGAGGCAGGTCTTGTTACACGATTGTTGCGATCGGGTGCGATTAGCGTGCGGATGTTTTTTTGCTCCGGTTGGGTGTTGTAGCATCAGGTAGCATCAAAGGGTAGATAGCATCAAAGGGTCGGCGCGGCGGATATGTTCTGCGCCAAAAGGGAAAGACTTCGAATGAGTGAAATACATGGTCTCGCTGTGCATGCGGCCGGCGCACACTTACTAGCCTATAAATACGATCCGGGCGCGCTGCAAGCCAATGAGGTCGAGGTAAAGATCTCGCACTGCGGCGTATGTCACAGCGATGTCTACCTGATCGATAACGATTGGGGGATCAGCAAGTATCCGTTTATTCCGGGCCATGAGATTGTGGGAACTGTTGTGGGAGTGGGCTCGGGTGTGAAGGACCGCGCGATGGGCGAGCGCGTGGGGATTGGCTGGCAGGCCGATAGCTGCGGAATCTGCGAGTGGTGCCGGCAGGGGCAGGAGCAGCTGTGCGCGAAGGCACAACCAACGTGCGTGGGACGCAATGGCGGGTTTGCCGACAGGGTCCGGGTGAATTCGCGGTTTGCGATTCCCTTGCCTGCGGCGCTTGAGAGCGAGAATGCGGCTCCGCTGCTGTGCGGTGGAATTACGGTGTACGCTCCGCTGAGGAACTATGAGGTGCGGCCGTCGTCGCGCGTGGGCGTGATCGGGATTGGCGGGCTGGGGCATCTTGGGGTGCAGTTTGCGAAGGCGTTTGGCGCGGAGGTGACGGCGTTTTCAACCTCGAAGGACAAAGAGGCCGAGGCGAAGGAGCTGGGTGCGCATCACTTCGTGAATACACGCGATACGGGAGCGCTGAAGAAGGTTGCGGGATCGTTTGATCTGCTGCTTTCGACGGTGGGCGCGGATCAGGAGTGGCAGGCTTATGTGAATGCGCTGCGGCCGAAGGGGACTCTGTGTATTGTTGGGGCGCCGCCTTCTCCGATGCCGATTCTGGGGGGGTCGCTGATTACGCACCAGAAGGCTGTTGCGGGGAGCAATACCGGGAGTCCGCAGGAGATCAGCGAGATGCTGGACGTTGCGGCTCGGCATGGGGTGAAGGCGATTACGGAGCGGTTTGCGATGGCCAAAGCAAATGATGCGGTGACCAAGGTGAAGAAGAACCAGGTGAGGTATCGGGCGGTTTTGACGAACTAGAGCAGGCTAGCTGCTGCTAGTCGCCTCCGTTCTTCATGGTCGAGGTCCAGTGGCCGGTTCGGTCTTCGATCTTTTCGCGTGCCTGGTCTTTCCACCATGATTCGAGGCCGGACATCTCCTGCATTCGGCGGGCGTAGTCTGGATCGAACTTCAGATACATGCAGCGGTTGATTGCGGGGATCGAGCCTTCGGGGTTGAGTCGTTCCTCGATGATCCAGGGGTCTGCCGGCTGAAGTGTGCCCGGCTCAAGGACGCGCAGATAAAAGCCCGTGCGATTCTCTTGAATGGTGAGCTTGATCCAGTCGGGGCGTCCGATTCGACGTGCTTGATTGGCGCACGGGATGCGCGGGCCGCTGACTTGAGCGAGCGCAGTGCCGAGACGGACGCGATCGCCTACGCAGACCTGATCTTCGGCGAGGTCGTCGAGGGTGAGATTTTCGCCGACATTCCCGGCTTCGAGGTTCATGTTGTATCGGGTGTTCCAGAAGGCGTAGTGATCGGTGAGATGGACGCAGAGGGCTGCGCCTGGACCTCCATGATAGGGCTGGGCGACCTTGTCTCCGGCTAGTCCGCGGAGGGAGACCCGTACGGGGCCATCGACACGATCGCGAAAGATG
Organism: Edaphobacter lichenicola; assembly: GCF_014201315.1. NCBI lineage: Bacteria > Pseudomonadati > Acidobacteriota > Terriglobia > Terriglobales > Acidobacteriaceae > Tunturiibacter > Tunturiibacter empetritectus. The sequence goes on along the minus strand of NZ_JACHDY010000001.1, from coordinate 229,474 downwards.
GAGGAGGTCCAGGTGCCGCGCTTGTCGGTGATGGATTTGGGCTGGCCGGTGAAGACTGCCTGGATGGTGGCGGGTTTCGTCACGTGATCGATTTTAGGCTGAGGTTGGGAGTGCGTCGACCTCGTCGTTCGGAGATCGCGTCTGAGATTGCGTCGGGGATCGCGTTGGGGACCGCGTAGATACTTTAGACTCAGGGTGATGATGCGACGAGTGTTGGTTACGGGATTAGTGGTGTCTTCCCTGCTGTCTGGGTGGGCGAGCGCGCAGGGTACGAAGCTGTGGAGCGTGGAACGCTACGACGAGATGGAGAAAGGCAATGCGGAGGGGGTGACGATCCGCAGCGATGGACGACTGGAGGCGGGGCCGGCTGCTTCGCTGGTATATGAGACGGGAAAGAGCTATGCGTGGGCGCTGGTGAGCGATGCTGCGGGGAACGGCTATGTGGGGCTGGGTGGAACGGCGGCGGGGTCGGCCGTGGTGATGAAGGTGACGCCTGAGGGGAAGGCGACGGAGATCTTTGCGGGGAAGGAGCTGGCGGTGCAGGCGGTCCGCGTGGCGGCGGATGGAAGTGTGCTGGCGGCGACCTCGCCGGATGGGAAGGTGTATCGGATTCCTGCGGGTGGTGGGGCGGCGGCGGTGGTGTTCGATCCTTCGACTACGGAGGAGAGGCCGAAGTATCTCTGGGATCTGGCGGTGGGTAAAGGCGGCGAGGTTTATGTGGCGGCGGGGGCTCCGGCGGTGGTGTACCGGGTGGCGGCGGGCGGCGGTAAGGCGGAGGTTTTGTTCAGGACGGCGGATCAGCATATTCGTTGCCTGTTGCTGGCGGCGGATGGGACGTTGTGGGCTGGGTCGGATGGCGCGGGTGTGGTGTATCGGTTTGCGACGGGGACGGCGGGGGCGAAGCCGTTTGCGGCCTACGCTGCGGGGCGGCGGGAGATCACGGCGCTGGCGATGGATGCAGCGGGCGATGTGTATGCGGCGGGAGTGGGGACGAAGGGACACTCGGCGCTGCCGCAGCTGCCGGTGACGGGGGGCGTGGGGGTGACGATTACGTTTGTGCAGCCGGGGTCGTCGACGGCGGCGGGGACGAATACGCTGGTGCCGGATGGGTCGGAGATTTACAGGATTGGGGCGGATGGTGCTCCGCAGAAGCTGCTGACGCTGAAGGATGATGTGGTGTATGCGCTGGCGGTCCGGGGTGGGAGCTTGCTGGCGGCTACGGGGAATCGTGGGCGTGTGTATCGGGTCGATACCAATGGTAGTGGGCGGTTTAGTGATGTGGCGCATCTGGAGGCTTCGCAGGGGATGGCGTTTGCTGCGGTGAAGGATGGGCTGTTGGTGGCGACGAGTAATAGCGGCAAGGTGTTTCGGCTGGGAGATGGGGTTGCGCAGGCGGCGACTTATACGAGTGATGTGTTCGATGCGCAGAGCTTTTCGCGGTGGGGGCGCGCGGAGGTCCGATCTGGTGGGGCTGCGGGGTTCGATCTGTTTGTGCGGAGCGGAAATGTGGAGAGCCCGGTGATGGGGTGGAGCGAGTGGGCTCGCGTGAGCGCGGATGGGAGCTTTGCGGTTCCGCCGGGACGATTTGTGCAGTGGAAGGCAGTGCTGCGCAGTGGTGGATCGGTGGATGCGGTGGGGTTGAACTATCTGCAGCGAAACCTGGCTCCGGTGGTGGATGAGGTGGTGGTGCAGCCGGGGGCGCGGGTGACGCCGGTGGCTCCGGTTGCGGCGAATGCTACGGTGCAGGTGGCCTTCCCTGCTGCTGCGGGGGCTACGCCTGCGGTGAGTTTTTCTACGGATGCTAACGCTGCTCCGCTGATGGCGCAGAAGGATAAGACCGCGGTGACGGTGCGGTGGATGGCGCATGACGATAACGGCGATGAACTGATGTTCGCGGTGTGGTATCGCGGGGTGAGTGAGGCGAACTGGCGGTTGCTGAAGGACAAGATCTCGGAGAGGGTCTATAGCTTCGATTCGGCGCTGCTGCCTGATGGGAGCTATGAGGTGAAGGTGGTGGCGAGCGATGCTCCGGTGCATACGGATGCGGAGGCGCTGACGGGAGAGCGGGCGAGCGAGGTGTTTGTGGTGGATACGACGCCGCCGGTGCCTGGGGTGTTAACGGCCACGAAACAGACTTTATTTGAACAAAGCGGTCCGAACAAAGCTGCCTCGACTTTTATTCATGCGACGTTGGAGGTGCGGGATGCTACTTCGCCGATCGCGCACGCGGAGTACTCGATTGATGCGGGACCTTGGCAGTATCTTGAGCCGGTGGGGAAGGTTTCGGATTCGTTGGCGGAGCGATATGACTTTACCGTGGCTGTGCCTGCGGCGACTGCTCCGGTGAATGATGCGAAGGAGCATGTGTTGGCGGTGAGGGTGTATGACCGGTATGAGAATGTCGTCGCGGTGAAGGCGGTGGTGCGGTAATGGCGGTGCGGGACTGGTTCCCGAAGTACAGGCAGGATGTGGTGCTGCTGGCGGTGGACCTGGTGGGGACGTTTGTGTTCGCGGTGGAGGGGGCGCTGGCGGGGATTCGTGGCGAGCTGGATCTGCTGGGGCTGCTGGTGGTGTCGTTTGTGACGGCGCTGGGTGGTGGGACAGTGAGGGATCTGCTGATTGGTGCGGTGCCTCCGAATAGCATTCGCGACTGGCGGTATGGAGCTACAGCGTTTGCGGGTGGTGGTGCGGTGTTCTGTTTTTATCAGTCGTTTCAGCATGTGCCTCAGCAGTTGTTGATTACGCTGGATGCGGCGGGGTTGGCGCTGTTTGCGATGGCGGGTGCAGCGAAGGCGCTGGAGTTTGGGATCAATCCGATGATCGCGGTGCTGATGGGTGTGCTGACTGGTGTGGGCGGCGGAACGATTCGGGATGTGCTGATGACGCGGGTGCCGGGGATTTTGAATACGGATATTTATGCATCGGCGGCGCTGGCGGGTGCGGTGGTGATGGTGATCGGGCTGTGGCTGAAGGTGCCGAGGACGATTGCGATGACGGTGGGTGGGGTTTGTTGCTTTGTGCTGCGGATGGTGGCGGTGGCGCGGCATTGGAATCTGCCGAAGGTGGTGGCGCACTGAGACTGGTTGTCCTGCCGGACGGGCCCACTTCGCGTGGGGCGGTCACTTCGTGACTTGTATACCTTGTCTTGGTGGGTTAGAGGCTTGGGGCCTCGCGTTGCTCGGCTGGGGCGGATAGTAAGCTGGAACTCGATGCGATTTGAATTTTTTATTGCGGCGCGTTATCTGCGGGCGAAGCGGCGGCAGGCTGTGGTGGGAGTGATCACGGCTATCTCGGTGATCGGCGTGGCTGCTGGTGTGGCTTCGCTGATTATTGCGCTGGCGATTACGAATGGGATGAGACGGGATCTGCAGGAGCGGCTGGTGGGGTCGACCTCGCACGTGGACCTGATGCGGGTTGCGGGGGATGGGATACGGGACTGGCGGCCGCTGCTGGCGCGGCTTCGTGGCGTGCCGCATGTGGTGGCGGCGGCTCCGGGGTTGTATGGGCAGGTGCTGATCTCGAAGGGTGCGCGGAGTGGGGGCGGGTTGGTGAAGGGCGTGATTCCGAAGGATGAGAAGACGGTGGGGGATCTGCTGCAGAGTGTGGTGCAGGGGTCGGCTGCGGCGTTGGAGCCGGTTGCTGCGGCTGCTCCTTGTGGGGGTGGGACGAGTGCGCGGAATGATTGCGGAGGAGGTGTGTCGCGGGAGATTCCGCCGATTGTGATTGGGCAGGATATGGCGGAGTCGCTGGGGGCGAAGGTGGGGGATGGGGTGCTGGTGACGAGTCCGCAGGGGGAGTTGACGCCGCTGGGGCTGGTGCCGAAGTATGAGCGGTTTCAGGTGGCGGGAATCTTCAAGTCGGGGTTTTATCAGTATGACTCGAGCTATGCGTTTCTTCGGTTGGCGGATGCGCAGAGGTTGTTCAGTGAACCGGATCTGATCTCAGTGATCAGCTTCAAGGTGGATGATCTTTATCATGCGGATCGCGTGGGAAGGGCGATTGAAGATGCGGCTGGCAAGGGGTTTCAGACGACAAACTGGATGGAGCAGAATCGTGAGCTGTTTCGTGCGCTGAAGCTGGAGCAGGTGGTGACGTTTATTGTGCTGGCGCTGATTGTTTGTGTGGCTGCGTTGAATATTCTGATTGCGCTGACCATGATGGTGATGGAGAAGACGCGCGATATTGCGGTGCTGATGAGCTTTGGGGTGAGTGGGACCCAGGTGCGGCGGATTTTTCTGATGCAGGGGTTGTTGATCTCGGTGATTGGGACGGTGCTTGGGTTGATTCTTGGCTATGGATTGAGTTGGCTGGGTGGGCATTACCGATTTATTCGGCTGGATGCGGCGGTTTATTCGATTGATTATCTGCCGTTCGCGCCGCGGGTTTTGGATGCGGTGATTGTTGCGGCGGTGAGTTTGGGCGTGAGTTTGATTGCTACGATTTATCCGAGTGGGAGTGCGGCGAAGGTGTTGCCAGCGGAGGCTTTACGGTATGAGTAATCCGAGATTGAAGTATGGGCAGTTGGCGCCTGAGGGTTTGGCGAAGATGTCGGCGTTGGAGCATTACCTGAATACGGAGACGGGGCTTGAGGCTTCGTTGCGGGAGTTGGTGAGGCTAAGGGCTTCGTTGATGAATGGGTGTGAGTACTGCATTCGTCTGCATACGTCGGAGCTGCGGAAGATGAATGAGACGGCGGAGCGGATTGCGGGTGTGGAGGATTGGCGGAACTCGGAGATTTATACGAAGCGGGAGCGGGCGGCGCTGGCGTGGGCGGAGGCGGTGACGAATATTCAGGAGGGTCATGCTCCGGATGTTTTGTATGAGGCAGTGAGGGCGGAGTTCACCGAGGTGGAGACGGTGAATTTGACGCTGGTGATTACGACGATCAATGCTTGGAACCGGATCTCGATTGCGCTGGGGACGCACTTGGGACATGGCGACGGCGGGGGGACGAGTGTCGAACAATCGTCAATGGAGAGGTAAGTGGCGGAGAAGAAGAAATGCGAGGGTCTCTCCACTACGGCGGCAAAAAGCGCCGCCTCCGGTCGAGACGACGCTTCTTTGGGTTGAGAGGATGCTTTCTTGGGGTTGAGAGGATGTTTCCTCGGAGATAACGGTTTCTTTGGAGATGGATGAGGTGAAGGGTTGAGCGATTCGCTGGATGGCGATGTTCGGTTTGAGAATGAGGGGACGCTGGAGCCGCTGCCGGTGGTGCGGGAGCGGACGGTGGTGATGCGGGCGGTTGGGCTGACGAAGATCTATGCGGCGGTTGCTTCGAGTGGTGGGTCTTCACGCACAGGTTCGGCGAGCCAAGGGTCTTCAAGCACAAGTGCGGCGCGGCCGGCGCTGGAGTTGTTTCGAGGGCTGGATCTGAAGGTTCATGCGGGCGAGATGGTTGCAATTGTGGGGGAGAGCGGCGCGGGGAAGAGCTCGCTGCTGCATCTGCTGGCGGCGCTGGATACGCCGACGGCAGGTGAGGTTTGGTGCGGGGAGAGCCGGTTGAGCTCGTTTACGCCGAAGCAGGCGGCGGAGTTTCGCAATCGGGATGTGGGGTATGTGTGGCAGTTTCATTATTTGTTGCCGGAGTTTTCTGCGCTGGAGAATGCTGCCATGCCTCTGCTGGCTCGCGGGATGAGGCGGGCGGAGGCGCTGGAGAAGGCGCAGTTCTGGCTGGCGGAGGTGGGGCTGGGGGATCGGGCGGAGCATCGCTCGGGGGAGTTGAGTGGGGGGGAGCAGCAGAGGGTGAGCCTGGCGCGGGCGCTGGTGACGGAACCGAGGCTGCTGCTGGCCGATGAGCCGACGGGCGATCTGGATGGGAAGACGGCGGAGGCGGTGTTCAGCTTGATTCAGCGGCTGCATGAGGCGCATGGGCTGACGAGCGTGCTGGTGACGCATAATCTGGAGTTTGCGGAGAGGTGCGATCGGGTGCTGAAGCTGCGGGAGGGGCGGCTGGTGGATGGGCGAGCGGGGGACGGTCGAGCGCGAACGGAAGAGAGTGCGCGGGATTGAACGCGACTGTGCTTGGGCTCTCACGGACTGTTTTGGGCGTCCACGGTTTGAAACTTCACGTACGTAAGAGTTGATTCGCAGATTTTGCCGCAGCGATTGATTCGACTTCGTGTTCTTTTTCGGGAAGGACGGTTCGGCTGAGATAGCTTTCGGCCCGGCTTCGGTTCGCGATCTTACGATCCCTCAGCGAGTTGCAATCCTGCTTCTTCCCTGTTTGGCAAATCATCTAATCAAGAGAAGGAAGCACAGTTCCTAGAAGTGCACCTAATTTGGTGCTGGTTTTGCACAGGCTTCGTCTAAAAGAGTGCTAAGTTATGCATAACTTTCGAGGGATTTCGAATATTTTGCGGGGACGACTACACTAGGAAGTAGTGGGATGGATGCTTCGCAGGTTGAAGTAGCCTGATTTGTCTCCGGGAGTGAGCGGCACGGAGATGGTTGTAGGGACCAACGGCGCTATGCGGCCTTCGGGCTAAGTGGTGGCCGGCTTGAAGGGGATATATGTTCGAACGCTATACGGAGAAGGCGCGGCGGGTGATCTTTTTTGCCCGCTATGAGGCCAGTCAGTTTGGGTCGCCTTACATCGAGACGGAGCACCTGCTGCTCGGTTTGTTGCGTGAGGACAAGGCATTGACGAACCGCTTTTTGCGGTCGCACGCGTCGGTGGAGTCGATACGCAAACAGATTGAAGGGCATACGACGATTCGGGAGAAGGTATCGACTTCGGTTGATCTGCCGCTCTCGAACGAGTGCAAGCGGGTGCTGGCGTATGCGGCGGAGGAGGCAGAGCGGCTTTCGCACAAACATATTGGGACCGAGCATCTGCTGCTGGGACTGCTGCGTGAGGAGAAGTGCTTTGCGGCAGAGATTCTGCAGGAGCGTGGGTTGCGGCTGCCGGCGATTCGCGAGGAGCTGCAGCGGACGACGCAGGAGAAGACGCCGTCTTCGAGCGGAAGCAAGGGACAGCGCGGCGAGCAGAGTATGCTGGCGGAGTTTTCTCGGGACCTGACGCAGTCGGCGATGGATCAGCAGCTGGATCCGCTGGTTGGCAGAGACAGCGAAGTGGATCGGGTGATCCAGATTCTGTGCAGGCGCACGAAAAATAATCCGGTGCTGATTGGTGAGCCTGGTGTGGGTAAGACTGCCATTGTTGAAGGGCTGGCGCAGAAGATCGCTGATGGCGAGGTGCCTAGTTTTCTCGCGGACAAGCGGGTGCTGGCGCTGGATCTTTCGCTGATCGTTGCGGGAACGAAGTATCGCGGACAGTTTGAAGAGCGACTGAAGACGATCATGAAGGAGCTGATGGAGAATCAGAACTCGATCGTGTTCATCGACGAGTTGCATACGCTGGTGGGCGCTGGGTCGGCGGAGGGGTCTTTGGATGCTGCCAATATCCTCAAGCCTGCTCTGTCTCGCGGAGAGATTCAGTGCATCGGCGCGACCACTCCTGCGGAGTATAGGAAGTCGATTGAGAAGGATCGGTCTTTGGAGCGGCGTTTCCAGGCAGTGAAGGTGCCTCCGCCGAACGAAGAAGATGCGATCAAGATCATCATGGGGATCAAGGAGAAGTACGAGAAGTTCCATGCGGTGAGCTATACCGACGACGCGATTACGTTCTCGGTGTCGCACTCGAGCCGGTATATTCCTGATCGGTTCCTGCCGGATAAGGCGATCGACTTGATCGATGAGGCTGGTGCGCGCGTGAAGCTGCGGCAGACCTCGATGCCTGAAGAGTTGACCGAGGTACAGAAGCGGATCAAGTTCATCGTGCACCGGATGGAGAACGCGATTGCGAATCATGAGTTCGAGAAGGCTCGGTTCTACTCGGATGAGGAGCGCAAGGAGCGGGAGAATCTGCGGGCGCTGCGGGACAAGTATCACCTGGATGACTCTTCGGCGGGCATTGTGACGCGCGGGGATATTGAGGATGTCGTCAGCCGCTGGACTGGCGTGCCCATCACGTCTCTGAAGGAAGAGGAGACGCAGCGGTTGCTGCGGGTGGAGGAAGAGCTGCACAAGCGCGTGATCTCGCAGGATAAGGCGATCTCTGCGTTGGCGCGGGCGATTCGACGGTCGCGTGCGGGGTTGAAGAATCCTGCTCGGCCGATTGGAAGCTTCCTGTTCCTTGGACCTACTGGCGTGGGTAAGACGGAGATGGCACGAACGCTGGCACAGTTCCTGTTTGGCAGCGAGAAGGCGCTGATTCGCTTCGATATGTCTGAGTTCATGGAGAAGCACTCTGTGAGCAAGCTGATCGGTTCGCCTCCGGGCTACGTGGGTTATGAGGAGGGCGGCCAGCTGACGGAGCGCGTGAAGCGGAATCCGTACTGCGTGGTGCTGCTCGATGAGATCGAGAAGGCGCATCCGGATGTGTTCAACCTGCTGCTGCAGGTGTTTGAAGATGGGCAGCTGACCGATGGACTTGGAAACACAGTCGACTACAAGAACTGCATCGTCATCATGACGTCGAACATTGGAGCGAAGCATCTGCAGAAGCGGCAGGGGCTGGGCTTCCAGAGCGAGAAGGAGGATATGGTTCTCGACAAGATGGAGGAACTGGTGCGGGGCGAGGTGAAGCGGACCTTCAACCCAGAGTTCCTGAACCGTCTGGACGAGATCATCATCTTCACGTCGCTGTCGGATGCGGACCTGATGCAGATTCTCGAGCTGCTGGTGCAGCAGTTGAACGTGAACCTGGTGCACAAGGCGATCACGATCTCTGTGGCCGATGATGCGAAGAAGTGGATCATCGAGAAGACGGCTTCGGATCGCAGCTATGGGGCACGGCCGTTGCGTCGGGCGCTGCAGCGGTTTGTCGAGGATCCTTTGTCGGAGGCGCTGATCGGCGGGGGGATCGTCGAGCGGCCTGCGTTCCTTGAGGTGTACATGGAGAACAACAAGCTGTACTACCGTCCGATCTCTGCCGATGGTGAAGAGAAGATGGCTGGGCTTGAACTGACTACTGTTTAGTGCTGTTAGTACGGATTCGACTTCAAACGCCTCGGCTGACCGCCGGGGCGTTTGATTTTTTGGAGTGTGCCGAAGCTTCAGATACTTGAAGTGGTGTGAGGTGAAGAACAGACAACACAAAGACGAAATACGGAGGTTTCTCCACTGCGCTGTTCATGATGAGGCCGTGAACAGCTTCGGTCGAAATGACGATGTTTTTTTGAGGGTGAGTGAAAGAACAGACAACAACAAATGCAAATACAAAATACAGGGATTCTTCCCCTTCGACTACGCTCAGGGTCAAAATTACGGCTGTTTCGGGGAATGAAGTTAACGCGAACAACCCGGAGGGGCCCGGGATGTTCGCGTTCCAGAGAAGGCAGATTGGTGCAGAAAATCCAGACCTGTTGGGAGGAAGAGAATCAGACCAGCAGAGCTAGATCGTGAGAGCTAGACTAGCGATTGAGCGGTCTTGACGGCACTGTTTACGGCGTCGCCTGCTTTGTCGATGGCGTAATCCACTTGGCCTTTGCTGCGTTTGATGGCCTTCTGGGCCTCGTCGCTGAGACGCTCGGCCTGGGCTTTGAGATAGTTGCCTGCATCTTCGAGATAGTCGCCTGCATCCTCCGCACGTTTGCGGAGTTGCTTGCGCGTCTTGATTCCTGTTTGCGGAGCGTAGAGGAGAGCGATTGCGGCTCCTGCGCTGACGCCGATGCCAAACGCAAACCAGTAGTTCTTTGCACTCATTCGAAGTACCTCGTGCGAGATTTCGCTTTCCTGAAAAGTATGATTCGCCGAAGCGCCAATTGGTTGGCTTTTTATTTGACATGGTGAAGGTTTTGAAGCAGTTAGAGGGAATCTTTCGAGGTAATGGCGACGCGGTTGCCCCGCTTTCCCATGCTGCGCAGCGGAGGGGAGGCGCGGGCTAGAGTGAGGTAGAGGTGAACGATGAAAGACGTGGTGATCGGGCTGGTTTTTCTTGCAATGATCGTGGGGCCGGCGTTTTTTGCCTTGGATGTGTTTGGAGAAAAGAACGAACTTTAGACGACGAGTCCGGCCAGTTCCCTTGCCCGCAGGAAGATGCGTGTGAACATGACTCGGTTGAGGCGGCCGGTGTTGGTGTTGCGCAGGGATGGGTGGTAGCTGGCGAGCAGATGTAGGCCGCTGGGGAGGAGGTACTCTGCCCCGTGGGAGAAGCGGTAGTCCGATTTGCGAGCGATGACGCCGGTTTCGAGGAGGAAGGCCATGTATCCGTCGAAGGCTATCTTTCCGAGACAGACGACGACGCGCACTCGGGGCAGAGCCTGAATCTCCTGGGCGAGGTGGGTGCTGCAGTTGCGAATCTCTTGAGGGAGCGGCTTGTCGCCGGGCGGGGCGCAGCGGACGACGGAGGCGATCCAGGCGTGACGAAGCCTGAGGCCGTCGTCGCGGGTGATGGCGCGGGGTTTGCTGGCGAGGCCAAGCTCGTGGAGGACGGGGTACATGAAGTCGCCGGAGCCGTCGCCGGTGAAGGGGCGGCCGGTGCGGTTGGCTCCGTGGGCGCCTGGGGCGAGGCCGAGGATGAGGATACGGGCGCGCGAGTCGCCGAAGCCGGGAACGGGGCGGGACCAGTAGGTCTGGTCGAGGTAGGCGCGGCGTTTGGTCGCGCCGATGCCGCGGCAGTAGTCACGAAGTCGAGGGCAACGTTCGCAGGTGATGATGGTTTCGCGAATCTGTTGCAGGAGGGGAGACGTACTTTGTGGGTTGGCCGGGGTCACTGCTTCCAATGATAGTTGGTGGGAGACGGGATGGGAGATTGGTGCGTCAAACAACTCGGTAGAATGATGTTCGTATATCACGACGGGAATAGGCGGAAAGTTGGAAGATCCAAGATTGAGCAGGATGTACTGGGCGCTTCTGAAGCAGTGGGCGGTCCGACGGCGTAGAAGTATCTGGCATGCCGCGGTGATGCGCTCCGGCCTGCTGACGGTGCTGGTTCTGGGACTGCTGATTGCGGGTCTGGCGTTTGGCTGGCGGACCCACAGGCTGGGACAGTTTGCGCTGCTGAAGAAGCAGCTGCGGGCCAAGCCGAAGCAGGATATTGTCTTTCGACCGGGTGGGCAGGATGTGATCACGCTGCAGCGCACCCAGCTGGTGGGTGGGAGCGGCCCTGAGTTTCTGTCAACGACGTTGATGCCGGGGCGCGGGATGAATATGCTGCAGATCTCGGCCTATCTTCCAGACAAGGGCGAGGTGAATCTGCTGGCTTCGCCGCCGCTGGAGAGTGCGGCGGAGCAGTTGAGCGGCAGTGGGGCGGACGCTACGGGGACAAAGAGCCTTGCGATGGGCGCGGCGATTGAGGCTCCGTGGGCGGGCCGGATCTATGGGGCGCGGACGCCGGATGGTGGACTGATGTCCATGTGGCGCGGAGTTCATCTGAACCTGCCGACGGGGGTGAAGGATAGCTATGGGCTGGACAGTGCGGTTGCTGCCGGCGGCTTGCTGCTGAAGGAGCCGTCGACTACGACGAGCACCAACATTATGCCGGATGGAGGAGAGGCAAGGGCGACGTTTCGTCCGGGGGACTTCGACGGCCACTGGCTCTCGCAGACTGAGATCAATACGACCGTGGTGTTGAGCGGCAGGGTGATTGAGATGAAGATCGTCGCCCACAATATCGGCGATACCGCGGAGCCGATCGGGATTGGCTGGCATCCTCGGTTTGCGATTTTGAGCGGACATCGCGGGCAGATGATGCTGCGGTTGCCGGAGGGCCTTCGCGCGGAGGTGAAGGATCGCCGCACAGGTGAGTTGAGTGGAAGACTGCTGCCGGTGGCGGGGACCGAGTATGACTTTACCGGGCAGGGGGCGCAGTTGGGTGCGCTGAATCTCGACGACAGCTTTGTGGAACTGAAGCGCGGAATGATGGCCGATGGTCCGGTGGCGGAGTTGCGCGATCCTGAGAGCGGCTACGGGCTGCGAATTACTGCGACCTCGGCTACCATCAAGGCTTTGCGAGTGTATGCCCCGCTGGACGGATCCTATATTTCGATAGAGCCACAGTTCAACTACGACGATCCCTTCGGGCATGAGTGGGCCAGGGGGGAAGATACCGGGATGGTCATGCTGCAGCCGGGCGAGTCCACGCAGTGGAGGGTGAGGCTGGAGATATTTTCCTTAGATTCGGCCCAGCCGGAACGCTTTTAGGGTTGGATTTTCGGGGTCTGGAGTTTTGGGGCGGAGTTTGCGGAGACTTTGCGGAGATCCGGAACGGCGCGAAGGGCGACGCTGGTTTGACCCCCTCGTACCGGGACTCGTACAGTAGATAAGAGGCGTGGTTCGCGCTCGTCAGGATAACGGCGACGGCGCGGCATACACAGGCGCACTTTAGAAGGCATGGATTTGACCCCGACTGAGATGACAGAGACCAATGAGACTGCAGAGCTGCAGCCAGAAGTAACGACGACGCATGACCATGAGCATCATGACCACGCTCATGACCACCACGATCACGAGCACACCCATCAGCATGCACCCGCGCTGAACCCGGAGCTGACCCGGGAGATCGACGTTGAGGTTGGCGCTGATGAAGTATCGAAGAGCTTCAAGAGCGTGGTGAAGAAGTATCAGAAGCTGGCGAGGATTCCTGGCTTCCGTGCCGGGAAGGTGCCGGAGACGCTGGTGCGCTCGAAGTTTGCGAAGGAGATTCGGCAGGAGGTTCTGGAGAGCCTGGTGTCGGAGCGCTTCCGCAAGGCGATTGATGAGCAGCAGCTGCGCCCGGTGTCGGAGCCGCAGCTGCTGGACCTGCAGCTGTTCGACGGACAGCCGTTGAAGTTCAAGGCTGCGTTTGAGGTTGCGCCGGAGATCGACGTTGCCGGCTATGACAACGTTTCGGTGACGAAGCCTGAGGCTGCGCTGACCGATGAGGAGTACAGTGCCGAGTTGGCGCGCGTGCTGGATGGCCATGCAACGGTCGAGCCGGTGGAGGAGGATCGGCCTCTGGTGGACGGCGACTGGGCGGAGATTCAGTTTCGCGGCGAGGTGAAAGACCTGGCGCAGACGGTGACCGCAGATGGCGTGCAGAGCGTCTCGAACACCGAGCCGATTACGGGCGAGAATGTGCTGATCGAGATTGGCGGAAAGAATACACTGGCTGCCTTCAACGAAGCGTTGCGTGGAGCGAAGCCTGCGCAGGAGCTGAAGTTCGAAGTGGAATATCCGGCGGACTTCGGCGAGCGGCGGCTTGCGGGCCAGACGGTGAGCTATGACGTGACCGTGAAGGGGATCAAATACAAGAGCTTCCCGGAGCGCGATGCGGAGTTCGCCAAGCAGCTGGGTAACTACGAGAGCTGGGAGGAGTTCGAGAACAAGCTGCGCGAGCATGCTTCGGATCGCAAGAAGAGCGCGCTCGAGAGCGCCGCCAAGGACAAGATGCTCGGCGAGTTCATTGAGAAGTTCCAGTTCCCTGTTCCCGAGGCGTTTGTACAGCAGCAGATCGAGGCGCGGCTGGATCGCGGGCTGCGGGCTCTGGCGCAACAGGGCATGAAGGTGGAGGATATGCGCAAGCTGGACTTTCAGCAGCTGCGTGCCTCGCAGCGCGACCTGGCGGTGAACGAGGTGAAGGTTTCGATGATCCTCGATCGCATCGCCGAGGTGGAGGGCGTCACGTTGAGCGAAGAGGATCTGGAGCGCGAGTTGCTGCTGCTCTCGATTCAGTCGCGTGAGCCGCTGGAGACGCTTCGTGACAGGCTGTCGAACGATGGCGGGCTGGACCGGATTCGCGAGCAGATGCGGCGCGAGAAGACTGGAAGCGTGCTCTACGAGAAGCTGGCTTCGTAGATATAAAAAACAAAACAGAGGATTCTGTTTAAAGATCTTTTAGAAAGAGAGCGTTATGGGACTAGTACCGATGGTGATCGAGCAGACGAGCCGGGGCGAACGCGCCTACGACATTTACAGCCGTCTGCTGCGGGACAACATCATTTTTCTGGGCACGCCGATCGATGACAACATCGCCAATGTGATCATTGCGCAGATGCTGTTTCTGAGCGGCGAGGATCCGGAGAAGGACATTCAGCTTTACATCAACTCGCCGGGCGGATCGATCACGGCCGGTCTGGCGATCTACGACACGATGCAGTACATCAAGAACGATGTCGTGACGTTCTGCATCGGGCAGGCTGCCAGCATGGGGGCGTTTCTGCTGATGGCGGGCAAGAAGGGCAAGCGGTTTGCTCTGCCGAACTCGCGGATTCTGATCCACCAGCCGTCGATGGGCGGGTTGAGCGGACAGGCTACCGATATCGACATCCATGCGCGGGAGATTCTGCGGATTCGCGAGATCACGAACAAGCTGATGAGCGCCAGCACGGGCCAGACGCTGGAGCGGATCGAGCGGGATGTGGAGCGCGACTTCATCATGACAGCCGCGCAGTCGAAGGAGTACGGGATCATCGACGACATCATCGATCGGCCCCGCACCTAGTTACCGCAGTGCTATTGGGAGAGCCCGGGCCACTGGTTCGGGCTCTTTCGCATATGACCATTTTGGGGTACTGCGGTGCCTTTCGGACCATGCTTTGTAAGTTGAATCGGGTGTAAACTTACAGTAAGACTTTGTTGCGCGCAGGACTCAGGAGTAGTCGCATCTATGAAAACTTCACGGGGCTCAGACGAATCTCTTCGTTGTTCTTTCTGCCATAAATCGCAGGACGCCGTTGCCAAGCTGATCTCGTCGCCTTCGGACTATCCGCGGGCGTATATCTGCGATGAGTGCGTGGCGGTTTGCAACTCGATTCTGGAAGACGACCGCACCGAGACCCAGCCGGGCGCTGCGCCGGCGCATCTGCCTAAGCCGCAGGAGGTAAAGGCCTTTCTGGATGAGTATGTGATCGGGCAGGACCAGACGAAGAAGAAGCTCGCGGTGGCGGTTTATAACCACTACAAGCGGATTCAGATGAACAAGACACGCGGCAACGATGTGGAGTTGGCGAAGTCGAACATTCTGCTGGTGGGACCGACCGGGTCGGGTAAGACGCTGCTGGCACAGACGATGGCGAAGATGCTCGACGTGCCGTTTGCGATTGTCGATGCCACGACGCTGACCGAGGCCGGGTATGTGGGCGAGGACGTTGAGAACATCATCCTGAAGCTGCTGCAGGCTGCAGATGGCGACGTACAGCGGGCACAGAGCGGGATCATCTACATCGACGAGATCGACAAGATTGGCCGGAAGGATGAGAACCCCTCGATTACGCGTGATGTTTCGGGTGAGGGGGTCCAGCAGGCGCTGTTGAAGCTGCTGGAAGGAACGGTCGCCAATGTGCCGCCACAGGGTGGACGGAAGCATCCGCACCAGGAGTTTACTGCTGTTGATACGACGAACATCCTCTTCATCTGCGGCGGGGCCTTTGTCGGGCTGGAGAAGGTGATCGGGCGACGGATTGGCAAGAAGGCGCTTGGGTTCAAGGCGATTGCCGATCCGGATGCAAAGGACGGCGATGTGACGCCGATCCGGGCACAGCGAGATGCGGAGTTGCTGCGTCAGGCGGAGCCTCAGGATCTGCTGAAGTATGGGTTGATTCCGGAGTTTGTTGGGCGGCTGCCCGTGCTGGGAATCCTCGACGAGCTGGATGAGGTGGCCCTGGTTGAGATTCTGACCAAGCCGCGCAATGCGATCTTGAAGCAGTATACGAAGCTGTTTGACTTCGAAGGCGTGAAGGTGATCTTTACGGACGAGGCTGCGCGAGAGATCGCTCGCGAGGCGCTGCAACGGAAGGTCGGGGCGCGTGGTCTGCGGATGATTCTCGAAGAGCTGATGCTGGATCTGATGTACTACGTTCCAGGAAACAAGAAGGTCAAGGAACTTTCGATCACGGCGGAGATGGTGAAGAAGCACAGCCTGACGCTGCCGATGCTGCTGGAAAAAGCAGGCTAGGCTAGATCATCGGTCTGGCGCATAGATTGCCTGACAGGAGAGATTAGCTTTGATGTTCAGTGGGTCGCAACGATATCGCTTGTCGTTGCGATTGCTGCTTTAACAGCCGAGTATATTTTTCAATTCCCTTCCAGTTGTATTTGTGGAATACCTTTATGAGGCGTGAGGAATTACAATCACCTGAAGCCGCAACGCCGTTGCATCATTTCCGGCGTTTTAACGTCTAATTGGAGAGAGATGACAAATCAACCAAAAAAAGCGCTAAGCGGCGATGTTCGCAAGCTTCCGATGATGCCCATTCGTGACATGGTCATCTTTCCTCATATGATGACGCCCTTCGTTGTTGGACGTGAGTCCAGTGTTCGGGCTTTGGAAGAGGCTCTGTCGGGTGACCGTAAGATTTTTCTCGCGACCCAGCACGATGCTTCCGTGGACGAGCCGAACGCTGATGATATCTATGAGACGGGCACGATTGGCAATATCGTCCAAAGCGTGAAGATGCCGGACGGAAACATTAAAGTGCTGGTTGAAGGTGTGGAGCGGGCCCACGCTACCGAGATCAACGACGTCGATGGTTTCTTTGTCGCGACGGTACGTACGGGCCAGACGCAGCTGGAGATGACGCCGCAGGTGGAGCAGCTGATGCAGCGGGTTCACTCGCTCTTTGAGCAGTATGTGAAGCTGCAGCAGTCGTTGAATTACGAGACGATGGCGGCGAGTGTGCGTGCGGATGAGCCTGCCAAGCTGGCGGACACGATTGCAGCAAACCTGCAGCTCTCGATTGAAGAGAAGCAGCAACTGCTTGAGGTCTTCGATCCGGAGAACAGGCTGACCAAGGTTGCGGACGTGCTGGATGTGGCGATCGAGAAACTGAATATGGATCGCACCATTCAGTCCCGCGTGAAGCGGCAGATGGAGAAGGCTCAGAAGGAGTACTACCTCAACGAGAAGATCAAGGCTATCCAGAAGGAGCTTGGTCGCGGAGAGAAGTCCGAGTTCGATGAGCTGAAGAAGAAGATTGAAGCGGCTGGAATGCCGAAGGATGTTCTTGAGAAGTCGTTGCAGGAGCTGAAGAAGCTTGAGGCGATGCCGCCGATGTCGGCCGAGTCGACGGTGTCGCGGAACTACCTGGACTGGCTGCTGGCGGTGCCGTGGAAGAAGCGGTCGAAGGAGATTCGCTCGATCGAGCATGCGGAACAGATTCTGAACGAAGATCACTATGGGTTGGAGAAGATCAAGGAGCGAATTCTGGAGTTCCTTGCGGTTCGGCAGCTGGTGAAGAATCCGAAGGGATCTATTCTCTGCTTTGTTGGGCCTCCGGGTGTGGGTAAGACTTCGCTGGGAATGTCGATTGCCAAGGCTACGGGTCGCAAGTTCGTGAGGATGTCGCTGGGCGGCGTTCGGGACGAGGCGGAGATTCGTGGTCATCGGCGGACGTACATTGGCGCGCTGCCGGGACAGATCATTCAGTCGATGAAGAAGGCTGGGACGAAGAACCCGGTGTTCATGCTCGATGAGATCGACAAGATGGCTTCGGACTTCCGCGGCGACCCAGCTAGTGCTTTGCTTGAGGTGCTGGATCCGGAGCAGAATACTTCGTTCCAGGACCACTACCTGGATGTTGAGTACGATCTGTCGCAGGTATTGTTTGTCGCTACGGCGAATGTCCTGCATACGATTCCGGGGCCGCTGCAGGACCGTATGGAGATTCTGCGGCTGCATGGGTATACCGAGATCGAGAAGCTGGAGATTGCCAAGCAGTACCTGGTGAAGAAGCAGAGGGAAGGCACCGGGCTGACGGAAGAGCAGATCGTCTTCGAGGACGATGCGCTGAGGCAGATCATTCGCGGTTATACGCGCGAGGCCGGTGTCAGGAACCTGGAGCGCGAGATTGGGAATGTGTGCCGCAAGGTTGCGCGCCGCGTGGTGAAGAACGGCGCCGAGCACAGGGAGACGATCACCGGACAGAACATTGGGGATATTCTCGGCGTGGCGAAGTTCCGCGACTCGCAGGTGCACGAGAAGAGTGAGGTTGGCCTGGTCACGGGCCTCGCTTGGACCGAGATGGGCGGTACAATTCTGCAGACCGAGGTGCAGGTGCTCGACGGCAAGGGCAAGATGACGGCGACCGGGCAGCTTGGCGATGTGATGCAGGAGTCCGCCCAGGCGGCACTGACTTATATTCGTTCGCGCTCGCATCATCTTGGGTTGGCCAAGGACTTTTATAAGAACGTCGATATCCATGTCCACGTGCCGGAGGGAGCGATTCCGAAGGATGGTCCGTCGGCAGGCATTACGCTGGCTACCGGGCTTGCGAGTGCGCTAACCAAGATCAAGGTGCGGCGCGATATTGCGATGACTGGTGAGATTACGCTGCGGGGTAAGGTGCTTCCGATTGGCGGGCTGAAGGAGAAGTTGCTGGCGGCGCATCGTGCGGGGATATTCGAGGCGATTCTGCCGGAAGAGAACCGCAAGGATATGGCGGATCTGCCGGAGTTGCTGAAGACGAGCATGAAGCTGCACTTTGTCGAGGAGATGGATCAGGTGCTGAAGCTGGCGCTTGAGGGCAATCTGCCTGAGCTACAGGAAGAGACACCTGAGGCGCTGGCGAGCGTAATACCTGCGGCGGGGATCGAGATTCCTCAGCCGGTGGCGCATCAGTAGATCAGCTCTCGTAACGCAAAAGGCCGAACCTGTTCTCAGGTTCGGCCTTTTCCTTGTAAGGGTTCGCAGACGCTCAGACAGCGCGCCTGCCACTGACGAAGTTCATGATGATTGAGATCAAGGCAAAGATCAGCAGTAGATGAATTAGGAAGCTGCTGACATGAAGAACGAAAAAGCCACCCAGCCAAAGCAATACTAGTACGACGGCAAGAATGAGGAACATCGTTGACCTGCTTTCTCAGAACAGAGTTGCGCCAATGCGCGAATGTCTACAGGCCATAAGAGCTAAAATGCTCCCTATCCGTTGCTTCGGTTCAAAGATATTGGCCAAGCACAGGTAATGGAAGGCATTGGGATCAGGGTCGAAAGAAGTGCGGCCGCTTCCCTCAGGTAAAAAACAAGTGACATCTGCGTGACAAATTTGCGGGGCGATCGGTGTAAGTTCGATCTGATCCTGCAGGTGAACCACGTAGCGGGGTGTAGGTGTTTGCTGGTTTTGGAGGTTTGCGATGGGTGGTTCTGTTCTGAAGATCGCGGACGCTGGTTTCGGGTTGCTTCTTTGTGTGGGTTTGATGTCTTGTGGGGGAAGATCTACACCTGCACCCGCTCCTTTACCTACACCTGCGGCAGACTTTTCTTTGTCAGCTGCGCCGACGGCAATTACGCTTGTTCCGGGTGGACCGGGCCAACAGCTGAGCGTGAATGCGACCGCAGCCAATGGCTTTACGGGGGTGGTGACGATCATCCTCTCCGGGCTACCTGGAGGCGTATCCACACAGCCATCCACCTTTACGCTGACTCCGGGGATCGCGCAGAGCATAACTGTTACGGCATCGTCGGGGGCTGTTGCTGGAAGCGCCACGTTGACCGTTACTGGAACTTCGGGATCGCTGACTCATAGCTCTACCGTTGCGGCCAACGTCTCTGCGCCACCTCCAGACTTCGCTCTGACGCTGACGCCGGCTTCCTTGACGGTTGTTGGCGGCTCGACTGGCTTGCCGGTGAGTGTGGCCGCTGCTGCGGTCAACTCGCTTACGGGCACGGTTGCGGTTGCGATCACGGATCTTCCTTCTGGGGTGACGGCAAATCCGGCGACTCTGAGCCTGACACCGGGAGCGGCGCAAAGCGTGGTGATTACGGCAGCGCCAACTGCAGCTGCGGCCACGGCGACCGTTACCTTCACGGGAACATCCGGCAGCCTTACCCATTCGTCAACGCTTGCTTTGACTGTGCAGACCATTGCGATGACCAATGCACCGGACGTGACGACGTTTCACTATGATGTTGCACGAGATGGACTGAATGCGCAGGAGACGATCCTGACGCAGAGTAATGTGAACTCGACACAGTTCGGCAAGATCGGCTTCGATGCTGTCGACGGCAAAGTAGACGCGCAGCCTCTTTTTCTTGCCAATGTGTTTGTCGGAGGGCAGCTTCATAATGTGCTGTATGTGGCGACCGAACACAACAGTGTCTACGCGTTCGATGCAGATAACGGAACGCAGATTTGGAAGACGTCGATCCTTGGAAGCGGAGAGACGACGAGCGACGATCGCGGCTGTTCACAGATTACGCCGGAGATCGGCATCACCTCCACCCCGGTGATCGATCGCAGGCAGGGTACGAATGGGAGCCTGTTTACCATTGGAATGAGTAAAGATGCGAACGGGGGATACCATCAGCGACTGCATGCCCTTGACCTCACAACGGGCCTGGATACCGGCAGCCCGACCGACATCGCCGCGACCTATCCTGGCAATGGAGACAATAGCCAGAATGGCAATGTGGTGTTCGACCCTGTGCAATATGCGGAACGCGCGGCCCTGCTGCTTCTAAACGGCAACATCTACACGGGGTGGACGTCTCACTGCGACTCCGGACCTTATACGGGGTGGGTGATTGGCTACAGCGAGTCGACGCTGGCACAGACGCAGGTGTTGAACCTTACGCCGAACGGCAACGAGGGCTCGATCTGGATGAGCGGCGATGGTTTGGCGGCCGATAGCAGTGGGTTCCTCTATCTGCTGCAGGCGAATGGAACCTTCGATACGACGCTGAACTCGAATGGATTTCCTGCGTCGGGAGACTACGGCAATGCCATGGTGAAGCTTTCGACCACTGGAAGGCTGGCGGTGGCAGATTATTTTGAGACCTATAACGGGACCACGGAGTCGAGTGAAGATTTGGATCTTGGTTCAGGTGGTGAGATGCTTCTGCCCGACCAGACGGATGCCAGCGGACACGTGCATCATTTGATTGTGGGTGCAGGCAAGGATAAGAATATCTATCTCGCGGACAGAGACAATCTTGGCAAGTTCAATCCGGCGAGCGCACCGATGGACAGTAACATCTACCAGGAGATTCCTGGAGCTATGACCGGCATGGTCTATTCGACTCCTGCGTACTTCAACGGGACGCTGTACTACTCCTCCGACGGGGACACACTTAAGGCGTTTCCTTTGACGAATGCGGTGCTGGCCACGAGTCCATCGAGCCAGACGACGGTAAAGTTTTCGCATCCCGGCCCGACGCCGTCAATCTCCGCGAACAGGACTCAAAACGGTATTGTGTGGGCGCTCGAGTCGGGTTTGTCCGCGGCAGGCGTGCTGCATGCGTATGACCCGTCGAACCTGACACGTGAGTTTTATAACAGCAACCAGGCACCCAAAGGGCGGGACAGCTTCGGAAACGGCAACAAATTTATTACGCCGCTGATCGTCAACGGCAAGGTCTATGTTGGGACGCAGAGTGGTGTCGCGGTCTTTGGACTGCTCCCGGCACAGTGATGATTTATGCGGCTAGATGCAGCCACCGGCGATGGAGGGGATGAGCATTATCTCGTCGCCATCCTGGAAAGCGTAGGTTTCGCCACCGAGGAAGCGGATGTCTTCGTCGTTGACGTAGATGTTGATGAAGCGGCGGAGCTTGCCTTCTTCATCCTTGATCTGGGTCGAGAGCGCGGGGAACGTCTGGTCGATGTCGGCGATGAGGCCGGGGAGATTGGAGGCTGCGGAGTTGAAGTGCTTGCGGCCATCGGTGTGGCGGACGAAGGCAGTGGGGAGGGTGACTTTGATAGACATTAGAGGGCTCCTGCTGTGGCCAGTTCTGGCTCTGTGATTCCATCGAGTTCGCGAAGGTAGGCGTCGAAGTCTGCGAGTCGCGGGCGGACGGCACGGGCGTTGAGATGCGAGTAGCTGTGGGCGAGTGCGTCGGTGGTTTTGAGCCCGTTGCCGGTGATGCAGGTGACCGTGATTTCGTCGGGGGAGATGCGGCCGTCGGCGTAGAGGCGCGCGGTGACGGCGGTGGTGACGCCGCCGGCGGTTTCGGTGAAGATGCCTTCGGTTTCGGCGAGTTCCTGGATGCCTGAGACGATTTCGACGTCGGAGACATCCTCTGCCCAGCCGCCTGTGCTGCGGATCATCTTCGCCGCAGCGGGGCCGTCAGCTGGGTTGCCGATGGCTAGTGAGCGGGCGATAGTGTTGGGGCGCTGCGGCTCGATGTAGTCGGTTCCCTCTTTGACGGCGACCGAGATGGGCGAGCAGCCGGAGGCCTGGGCACCGAAGAAGCGGACGGGCTTGGCGTCAACCAACCCCAGATCGATCAACTCCTGAAAGGCCTTGCGAATTTTGCGGATGAGTGAACCGCCGGCCATGGGGACGACGACGTTGTCGGGGAGACGCCACCCGAGTTGCTCGGCGATCTCGTAGCCTACGGTCTTCGAGCCTTCGGCGTAGTAGGGACGGAGGTTTACGTTGACGAGACCCCAGGCGTACTCGTCGGCGATCTGGGTGCAGAGGCGGTTGACGTGGTCGTAGTTGCCGTCGATGCGGATGAGGCGCGCGCCGTAGACCAGGGTGTTGAGAATCTTGGCGGGTTCGAGGTCGGCGGGGACGAGGATGGTGGCCTTGAGGCCGAGACGGGCGGCCTGCGCGGCGACGGAGTTAGCGAGGTTGCCGGTCGAGGAGCAGCCGACGATCTCGAAGCCGAACTTCTGCGCATTGGCGAGCGCGACGGAGACGACACGATCTTTGAAGCTGAGAGTCGGGAAGCAGACGGCGTCGTTCTTGATGTAGAGATTGGAGGCGCCGATGCGCTTGCCGAGATTCTTTGCGCGAACGAGCGGGGTGAAGCCTACCGGAAGATCGGGCTCGAAGCCTTCGGGGATGGGGAGGAGAGCGGTGTAACGCCAGATGCTGGCCGGGCCGGCTGCGATGTTTTCCTTGGTGAAGATGCCTCGGGCGGCCTCGAGGTCATAGGCGATTTCAAGGGGGGCGAGGCAATCGGGGCAGGCGGAGAGGGGTTGGTTGCCGAACCGCTTGCCGCACTCGTTGCACTTCAGCTCGTACCGGCTACAGGAGTAGTTCATCGTGCTCTTTCCGAGGGGAAAGGGTGAACTTTTTGCGCTTACTCTCTTTTTGGGGGGCGCCGGATAGGCTAGGAAGATGAAATGCGGGGTGCAAACCTGGATTTCGGGCTTGCGTGCTCCGAATCTCATGTTCCCTGTAGCAGCCCAAAAGCCCCCAGGAGAGAGTTGACACCGGTACGCCTTTGTTCTGTCCGGTTGTCGTGGCGTCAAAGGGCTCGTCCCTCAACCACTCTGCATGAAATTCAAATCTGCCGAAGCAGACTGGAATATATCGTTTGTACCACAGGCCGGACAGGGTGGCAACCTTGTGGAGATTTTTGACGCGGAAGTTGTATCGACGGGATGCGGGTGGGTGAGTGTACTGGGCAGGTGGTAAGTGCACGAATCTGGTTGAGGAGAGAATCGCCGATGAAAAGAGAGATCGAGTTTGCTGGGAGTTTTGCGATGAGCGTGCTGCTGCTGGCTGGTTCGTTCGCGGTGGCGCAGAGTGCTACGACGGCGAAGGCGAAGAAGTCTGCGGCTACAACAATAGCCGCGACTACGAGCACCACTGCTCAGAGCGGGGTCCCGGCTGCGAATGTGCAGGTGGCTCCAGCTGCCAGTGGGCAGGCTAACGGCGCCGCCGCAACGACCGCGACGACCGCGACGACCGCAACGACCGCAACGACAACAACTAAGCCTAAGACGATGGTCAGCGCGGATAAGCGGACGATTCCGGTTCCACAGATTTAATTTGAAGTGGTATTCGGCGGCGGGATGATGTCCTTGACTCCCTTGGCGAAAGCGGCGGGGTCAAACTCCGTCCGAACGATCTCGTCGGGGCAGTCGGTGAGGATGGCGACGCGCCAGTTGCAGACGAAGGCGACGAGCTGATGATGCTGGGCGGTCTTGATCTCGGAGCACATATGTTCGGCGCGCGGGATTCCCTCTTCGCCTTCCACGTCGATCAGCACGAGATCGTAGTGACGCGACCAAAACATGGACAGGCCTTCGGTATGGTCGAGGGTGGAGTCAACATGAAATCCTGAGAGGCGGAGAACCTGGTCGCGGAGTGGCCGGATGGTTTCGCGGGTGCAGATGTGCAGGATGGACCGGGTGCTGCTGATGGGGATTTCCATTGGTTCTCTAACAACTTTCACTGAGGCCGTACGCCCCGTCTTCGAATCGAAGCAACGCTGGTCGGCGGGTTGAAGGGACTCTCCCAGACCGACCGCGCTTGAAAAGGGGTCGTCTTTATTTTACCGGAGACATTGCTGTGGGTCACCTTGGGGAGCGAACGCGCTACGCAGCTTCCTCGATCTCGATAGATTTCTTACTCGGGATCGTAGTTCAGGTTCTGGCCTAGCCACCGTTCGACCTCAGCCACGCTCATCCCCTTGCGCTCATGATAGTCGGCCACCTGATCGCGGTCGATCTTGCCAAGGCTGAAGTAACGCGATTCCGGGTGCGCGAAGTAGAGTCCACTTACGCTCGAGCCGGGCCACATCGCAAACGACTCCGTAATCAACATGCCGGTGTTGGCTTGCACGTCGAGCAGACGCCAGAGGATGCCCTTCTCGGTGTGGTCGGGGCAGGCCGGATAACCCGCGGCAGGCCGGATACCGCGATACTTCTCCTGAATGAGATCGGCGGGAGTGAGACCTTCTTCAAGCCCGTAACCCCACTCATCCCGGACGCGCTTGTGCAGGCACTCAGCGAAGGCTTCTGCGAGGCGATCAGCGACAGCCTCGGCCATGATGGCGTTGTAGTCGTCATTGTCGGCCCGGAAGCGATCGCAGAGCTCCTTCAGGCCGATGCCGGTGGTCACAGCGAAGGCGCCGATGTGATCGGGCAACTCCGTTTCTTTGGGAGCAATGAAGTCGGCGAGAGATCGACATGGCTCGCTCCCTTCCTTGTTTGCCTGCTGGCGTAGGAAGTGAAAGCGGTCGAGCTCTGTCTTGCGTGTGTCGTCTGAGTAGAGCGCCACATCGTCGCCAACTGCGCTGGCGGGAAAGAAGCCGTAGACGCCGCGCGCATTGATCAGGTTCTTCTCGATGATGCGATCAAGCAGAGTATTGGCGTCGGCGAAGATCTGACGGGCCTGCTCGCCCTGCTGCTCGTGTTCGAGGATGCGAGGGTAGACGCCCTTCAGGCCCCAGGCGTGAAAGAGCGGCGACCAGTCGATGTACTCGCGCAGCGTGGCCAGAGGAAAGTTGTCGAGCACACGTACACCGGTGAACGCGGGTGCGGGTACGTCTTCGGCGCGCCACTCAATCGGAGTCCGTCTGGTGCGAGCGGCCTCAAGGGAAATTACCGTCTGGCGTGGCGCGGAGTGGGCGGCGCGGAGGGCCTCGTATTCGGTGCGGTGCTGCGCGACGAACGCGGGCTTGCCTTCGTCGCTGAGAAGGCTGGTCGTGACGGGTACTGCGCGGCTGGCGTCGAGGATGTGGACCACCGGCTCGCTGTAGTGCGGCGCGATCTTGATGGCTGTGTGTCTGCGGCTGGTGGTTGCGCCGCCGATGAGCAACGGCAGTTTGAAGCCCTGGCGTTCCATCTCGCGGGCCACATGGACCATCTCATCGAGAGAGGGCGTGATGAGACCGCTGAGGCCGATGAGATCTACCTTCTCCGCTTTGGCGCGTTCGAGGATCTTCTCGGAGGAGACCATCACGCCCATGTCGATGACCTCGTAGTTATTGCAGGCCAGGACGACGCCGACGATGTTCTTGCCGATGTCGTGAACGTCACCCTTGACGGTTGCGAGAAGGATCTTTCCCTGGGCCTTGACGACCTGGCCCGAGGCGGCCATCTCGGCTTTTTCGGCCTCCATGAACGGGGTCAGATGCGCGACGGCCTTCTTCATGACACGGGCGGACTTGACGACCTGGGGGAGGAACATCTTTCCGGCTCCGAAGAGATCGCCTACTACGCCCATTCCGTCCATCAGCGGACCTTCGATGACCAACAGAGGACGGCCAAGCTTGACGCGAGCTTCTTCGGCGTCGAGCTCGATGAAGGTGTCGATCCCTTTGACGAGGGCGTGGGAGAGACGCTCCTCGACCGTGCCGTTGCGCCACTCTTCGGCCTTCTTTTCGCTTACCACCGAACCAACGTGCTTCAGCGATTCGCCGTGCTCCACCAGACGCTCGGTCGCGTCGGGACGGCGGTTGAGTAGAACGTCTTCGACTAAGACTTTCAGCTCGGGGTCGATCTCCTCGTAGACCTCGAGGATTCCGGCGTTCACGATTCCCATGTCCAGGCCGGCGGCGATGGCGTGATAGAGAAACGCCGAGTGCATGGCCTCGCGAACCTTGTTGTTGCCGCGGAAGCTGAAGGAGATGTTCGAGACGCCGCCACTCACCTTCGCGTGAGGCAGGTTGGCCTTGATCCAGCGCGTGGCATTGATGAAGTCGACGGCATAGTTGTTGTGCTCCTCCATGCCGGTGGCGACGGTAAGGATGTTTGGATCGAAGATGATGTCTTCGGGCGGGAAGCCTACCTCGTCAACGAGGATCCGGTGAGCGCGTTGGCAGATACGGATCTTCTCCTCGTACGTTGCAGCCTGGCCCTGCTCGTCGAAGGCCATCACGACGACGGCTGCGCCGTACTTCAGCACAGTCGCAGCGTTCTGGCTAAACTTCTCTTCGCCCTCTTTGAGCGAGATCGAGTTCACGATGCCCTTGCCCTGCAGGCATTTGAGTCCGGCTTCGATGACCTCCCACTTTGAGGAGTCGATCATGAAGGGGACCTTGGCGACTTCGGGCTCGCTCGCCAGCAACTGCAGGTAGCGCGTCATGGCGGCAACGCCGTCGATCATACCTTCGTCCATGCAGATGTCGAGGACGTTGGCGCCGTTCTCAACCTGCTGCCGGGCAATCCTGACTGCTTCTTCGTACTTGCCCTCTTTGACCAGCTTCGCGAACTTCGGCGAGCCTGCAACGTTGGTCCGTTCGCCGATCATGATGAAGACGCCAGCCTGCTGGGTGAAGGGCTGTGATCCAGAGAGGCGGAGCGGCTTGGGGTTGATGGGCTCGGCTGCGCTTACACTCACGCGGCACGCTCGATCTGGCGGGTCAATTGTCGCGGCGGCTGGCCTTCGAGTGCCTTGGCGATCGCTGCGATGTGCTCGGGCGTGTTGCCGCAGCAGCCGCCGGCGATGTTGATCAAGCCTGCCCGCGCAAAGTCACCGAGATAACGGGCCATGTCCTGCGGCCCTAGATCGAACCCGGTCTCGGAGAGAGGATTCGGCAGGCCTGCATTCGGGTAGCACGAGATCGCCACGTCCGCCTTCGTTGCGAGCTCGTCCAGGAACGGATACATCAGATCGGGGCCGAGAGAGCAGTTGAGCCCGACGGACAGGGGCTTCACGTGCTGGACTGCGTTCCAGAAGGCTTCCGTGGTCTGCGCGGAGATGAGCGTCTCGCCGCCGCGTCCGACTGCTGCGGAGATCATCACTGGCAGTTCCTTGTTGCTCGCAGTGAGGCCGTCCTGATCGAAGACCTCGCGGATAGCGACGAGTGCGGCCTTGGCGTTCAGAGAGTCGAAGATTGTCTCGACCAGCAAGAGATCAGAGCCGCCTGCGATGAGCGCACGCACCTGCTGCATGTAGGCGTTTTTCACCTGATCGAACGTGACGACACGGAAGCCGGCGTCGTCGGCGTCGGGGGAGTTCGAGAGAGAGACGGTCAGCGGGCCGATTGCTCCCGCCACAAAGCGCGGGCGTCCGGTTTCATTCGCGACACGGTCGGCCCATTCGCGGCACTGCCGTGACGACTGCTCGTTGATCTCCCATGCGAGATTGTTGAGCATCGGATCGTCGATGATCTTCTGGTAGAACTCTGGGTCTTTGCGGCCGCCGTGCTCGCGGGGATCGTCTACGAAGAATTCGCTCTGGGTGATGCTGGTCGCGCCGAAGGTATTAGTCTCGATGATGTCCGCTCCGGCTTCCAGGAACCTGCGATGAATGTCGGAGATCATCTTCGGCTGCGTCAACGAGAAGAGGTCACCGTTGTTGAGCAGGTCCTTGGTCGAGTCCTTGAATCGCTCGCCGCGGATGTCAGCTTCCTTCATGCCGTAGGTGCGGATCGTCGTGCCCATCGCGCCGTCGATTATGGCAATTCGGCTCTCGAAGATCTTTTCAAGGGGATGTTGGTTAGCTGTCGTCATCTTCATTTGATGTCCTTCACTGGTTGCGCGGTGCGTTGTCGCGCCGGTCGTAGTGCGGAGAGCCGCGGAAGCTCTCCGTCAGGTTCTGTAAACATCAACGTGGATCTTTTAGGCGAGGATCTCTGCCTGGTCTTTCTGGGACCGCACGGCATCGGGAAGCGCTGGTGTGGGAATGAGCAGGTCTTCCTTGCGCATGACGAGGGTGGTGGCGTTGAGGCTGGCGAGCTCGAAGCCGTGACCGTGGGTGATGGCGTCGGTGGGGCAGGCCTCGACACAGTAGCCGCAGAAGATGCAGCGGTTGTAGTCGATGTTGTAGACCTTGGCGTAGCGCTCGGCGGAGGAGATGCGAGTCTCCTCGGTGTTCTCGGCGGCCTCGATGTAGATGCAGTTCGAGGGGCAGGCGGCGGCGCAGAGGAAGCAGGCGACACACTTTTCAAGGCCATTCTCGTCGCGCTGGAGCTGGTGCTTGCCGCGGAAGCGCTCCTCAAATTTGGCTCCGCGCATGGGACCTTTGCCGTCGGGATAGTTCTCGACTTCAGTCGGCTGGAAGACCTGCTTCATCGTGATGCTCATTCCCTTGGCAATGGCTGCGGCGTCGCGGACGATAGACATGCCTTGAGTATACGACGGGGGCGCGGTAGGCTGAAAGCCATGAAAACCGCCTCCCTGACCCTCTCGATGCTGGTAAGTCTTTGCTTTGCTGGAGTGATCGCCGTCGAGGCGCCCGCACAGACGGTTCCGATGGGGGTGATGGCGGAGCATCAGCACGCTCCGGCGCAGCCTTCGACGAGCCTGGTGCTGACGGTGGATGGCAAGGCGACGACGCTGTCCGTTGCGGATCTGTCGGCGATGCCGCAGACGACGATCACTGTTCACAACGAGCACACCAAGGCGGATGAGATGTACTCCGGTGTGTTGCTGGGGGCGCTGCTGGCGAAGTATGGATTGCCGGTCGATAAGACGACCCACCAGAAGATGTTGCGAAGCTACCTCGTCGCGGAGGGGACGGATAAGTATTGGGTGCTGTATTCGGTTACGGAGATAGAGGGGTCAGAGCATAACGGCACTGTGATCGTTGCGACCGGTATGGGAGGCAAGCCGCTGGGGGAAGATGGACAGTTCAAGCTTGTCGATAGTGAAGACAAGAAGCCGCAGCGTTGGGTGCGGAATCTGAGTGCGATTACGGTGAAGAGCGCGGAGTAAGGCGTGGCTCTCGTGTCTTGTATGTGACAGGCTTTGCATGTCATCCAAATATTCCAAGTTTCACAATTCTTCGTCCCAGGGGCGCGTATTCTGGGTTGCATTCTCTGACCGCCGGAGAGGTCCCGATGCGAAAAAAAACACCTCGTCAGACTCTGCACTACGCCACCAAGAACTTCGGTGCCAATGCCAAGCCACTGCAACCGGGCACGGCGAACGATCAGCCGATCTTTTCGCAGCCTAAACCTTCTCCCGATCCGATTGGTTTCAAAGATCCGGTTACGGACCAGAAGTATCAAGGAATCGCCAAGGTTGAGCCCGTGCCGCAACCTGCCGGTGGCGCGGTCGAGCCGATCGTCACCCTGGAGCAGGCTTACGGGCAGGCAGGCGCTGGAGTCATCAAGGCGATTCAACAGGCGAAGCAGATTGTGTTTCACTCGGTCGGCGACACCGGCAGCGTAACCGGGCCTGACACTCAGTCGCTGGTGGCCGACAAGATGGTCTCAGACTTCAGCGAAGCGAACGCGGCCGATGTTCCGTCGTTCTTCTTCCACCTGGGCGACGTGGTCTATTACTTTGGCGAAAGCACTTACTACTACGACCAGTTCTTCGAGCCCTACCGCGACTATCCCGCACCGATCTTCGCGATCGCGGGCAACCATGATGGGGTGGTCTACCCGAACGATCCCGCGCCTACGCTGGATGCATTCCTGCGCAACTTCTGCTCGGCTACAGCGGCCCAATCGCCGGACTCGGGGAATCTTCTTCGTACGACGATGATTCAGCCGGGCGTGTACTTCACGCTGGAGGCTCCGTTTGTGCGCATCCTCGGCCTGTATAGCAATGTGCTGGAAGATCCCGGCGTAATCTCAGGTGAGAACGGGCAGAACACTGTGCTGGATAGTCGGCAGATTGCGTTTCTAACGGCTGCTCTGAAGCGGGTGAAGAGCGATAAATTTGCGGGGGCGGTGATCATCGCAGTGCATCATCCTCCGTTCACAGGAGGTGTGGAGCATGGAGGCAGTCCGCTGATGCTTGCGGATATTGATGTAGCCTGTAAAGCGGCGGGAGTGTGGCCCCATGCGGTCTTCTCCGGCCATGCGCATAACTACCAGCGATACACGCGCACGGTCAACAAACTCCAGATACCGTTTATCGTCGCGGGTTGCGGAGGGCATAATCCGCTTTCGCCGATGCGGGGCACATTCCGAACACCATACAAGATCGACAACACGCTGACGCTGGAGAGCTACGATGCAACCGACTACGGGTATCTTCGTGTGATCGTGAATGCGACGACGATGACGGTCGAATATCATCCGGAGAGCGACGGGGCCACCACCAAGACGCCTAAAGATGTAGTGACGATTGCGCTCGCCACCTACACGGTAAGCTGAATCGTCCGGCGGGAGAGTTGTCTGGTTTTACTCGATGCCAAGCTTCTTCCAGAGGGCATCGACTTTGGTCTTTACTTCGGCATCCATGGTGAGCATGGGCGGCCAGGGGCGATCGAAGCCTTCGGCGGCCCACTTGCGCGTGGCGTCGATGCCCATCTTGCTGCCGAAGTTGGGCAGGCGGCTGGCGTGGTCGAGTGAGTCGACGGGGCCAAGGGTGAACTGGATGTCGCGCTCGGGGTCGATGTTGTTGGCGGTGCGGAGGGTGACTTCGGCGAGGTCCTGCACGTCGCAGTCTTCGTCGACGACGATGATGCACTTGGTGAACATCGCCTGGCCCATGGCCCAGATTCCGTTCATGATCTTGCGTGCGTGACCCGCGTAGGATTTTTTGATCGAGACGATCATGAGGTTGTGGAAGACGCCTTCGGCGGGAAGATTGACGTCGACGATCTCCGGCAGGGTGAGCTGCATGAGCGGGAGGAAGATGCGTTCGACGGCCTTGCCCATCCAGGCGTCCTCCATGGGCGGCTTGCCGACGATGGTGGCCGCATAGATGGGGTCTTTGCGATGAGTGATGCAGGTGATGTGGAAGACGGGGTACTCGTCCTGCATGGTGTAGAAGCCGGTGTGGTCGCCGAAGGGGCCTTCGGTGCGGAGTTCGCCCAGCTCGACGTAGCCTTCGAGGATGTACTCGGCGTTGGCCGGAACTTCAAGGTCTACGGTCTCGGCTTTGACGATTTCGAGCGGCTTCTGGCGGAGGAAGCCGGCGATGAGGTACTCCTCGACGTCGGGGGGGGCGGGCACGATGGCGCTGAAGGTGGTGGCGGGGTCGGTGCCGATGGCTACGGCGACCTCCATGCGGTCTTCGCGGATCCTGGTGACGGTGGTGGCGGTGAGGGTGTCGAGGGAGGATGCGGCAGCGGTGCCGCCGGCGGTGATGGCCATCAGGTCGACGCGGGCGGCAGAGTCAGGAGAGGCTTCGCGGAGGCGCTCGCGCATGTGTTCTGCGGCGACCTTCTGGCGCTGCCAGTGCATGCCGGTGGTCTTGCCGTCGTAGACCTGCATGCGGTACATACCTACGTTGCGCTTGCCGGACTTTGGGTCGCGCGTGATGACACAGGGGAGGGTGATGAAAGGGCCGCCATCCTGTGGCCAGGTTTTGAGGATGGGTAGTTCGAGGAGATTGACCTCTTCGCCACGATGGATGACTTGTTTGCAGGGGGCGTCTTTGGCGGAGACGACCTTCGGGAAGAAGTTGCCTACCTCGGACAGCATCGGCAGGAGCTTGAGCTTGTCCATGAAGCTGGTTGGAGTCTGCGGTTTGATGAGGGTGCGGATGCGGTCGGCGATGGCGTCGAGCGAGTCAGTCTCGAGCGCAAGCCTCATGCGGCGTTCGCTGCCGAACTGATTCATCAGGACACGAGCGCCGGGATAGCCTTCTACGTTCTCGAAGAGGAGCGCGGGGCCGCCTGCCCTGCCTGTGCCTCGGCCGAGTTTGGCGGTGCGGTCGGCGATCTCCGCCATCTCGAGATCGGGCGAGACCTCGATGGTGATGCGCTTCAGTTCTCCGGCCTTCTCAAGCTGCTTAATCCATTCGCGTAGATCGTTGTAGGCCAATTCCCTCTCCTGGCTGATGCTGGTACGGCGGGCGGGTGTATCCCCCTCCCCCCTTGAAAAGTGTGCAAAGTCTTCGAACGAAACATCTTAAGGGTGGACTTAGTGTATTTGCAAGTGGACTTAGAGACTTGCTCTTTTCAGTTTAGCTGCTGGGAGCCGCTGGTTGTGTCAAGTACCGCGGCTTGTGTTTGAGAGAGCGATCGTCCTTGCCTGTTTTGGGAAGGGTTGAGGCGCGAATGGCCGCATTCCAGGCTGGTGCGGGCAGGCGCCCGCTTCGGGAACATATGCATACGTCATGGGTGTCTAACGAGGTACAGCCGTATTCCTCGCTGGATGCGCACCCTAGATCCGAACCAGATCCGAACGTTGGAGGTGCTTCCATGTTTGAGGAGAGTCTTGTTGAGTCGCGTGTTGGTGTAGTGTCGTCGAGCAAACGTTGGACGACCGTGGCGTCGATCGGCTTGCAGTTTGCCTTTGCCGGCCTTGTGATCGCTTTGCCCTTGCTGCATCCGGAGGTGCTGCCGTTTTCTGTGGAAGCGCCGAAGATGCTGCTGCCGTTGTTGCCGAAGCCGCCTGCGCCTCCGTTGCGGGTGGAGCGGGTTACGGAGGCTGCTTCGAGTTTTGCGGCGGCGGCTCCGCCTCAGCCGGCGATCCTCCCGGCGCGGCTACCGGGCAGAGGGGTTGCGGCGGAGGAAGAGCCTTCGCTCCTCGATCCCGGCAGCATGGGGATGCCCTATGGGTTGCCGATTGGGCTTAGCGTGAGAGAGTGTGGGCCGCATCCTGGTGTGTCGGTTGGGCCGGGAGTGGGTTCGGGGGGAGCTCTGCATAAGACGATTAACGTCTCGACAGGGGTCTCGCAGGGATTGTTGATTGCGCCGATTCGTCCGGTGTATCCGGCGATTGCCAGGGCTGCTCATGTGGAGGGGACGGTGGTCGTGGAGGCGGTGATCTCGCGAGGCGGAACCATCGAGAGTCTGCACGTACTGAGCGGGCCGGTGATGCTGCAAAGCGCGGCAATGGATGCCATACGAGTGGCGCGATACCGGCCTTACCGGTTGAACGGGGAGGCTGTGGATGTTCAGACGACGATCACGGTTAATTTTCGGATGGGAGGTTGAAGCAACAGAATAACCCTGGTCCTGCCGGAAGGGCCTCCTGCGCTCAGTCACCCCGCAAACGAAGACCTATTTGCGGGGACCCGATTCGGCGGTCACTTCGTGACTTGTGTACCTTGTCCTGCAGCCAGGAGCGACATAGGCCTCCCGTTGGTCGGGAATCTCTCAGATACTGCCCTCGACTTACATGGAGGGGACGGCGGATTTGGAGTCAGCCGGAAGAATCTCCTGGACGACATCGGCGCTTGGCGCCTCGGTGACGTAATCGACCAACGGGAAGCCTGCTTCCTTCCAGCCATCGAAGCCACCGCGGAGGGGACGGACGCGGTAGACGCCCATCTTGTGCAGCTGCAGGGCAAGCTTGGCGCTGGTCTCTTCGCTGGGGCAGGTGCAGTAGAGGATGACATCGCGATCGCGGGGGATGATCTCGCTGTGAGCCTTGAGTTCGTTCGGGCCGATGCGGAGCGCTCCGGGAAGCACGCGCGGGTCGGGGAGGTAATCGAGGGGATGGCGCAGGTCGACGATGAAGGGAGGCGTATTGCCACTGGCTTCGGCTGCATCAAGCATCGCCTTCAACTCAGTTGGCTCCAGACGCAGCTCGCGAACCTGCTGGAGGAACTTGCGCTGCTTCCAGATACGGTGAGCAAGGAAGCCCAGGACCATCAGAGCGAAGATGAAGAAGGCAAAGTGGCCGAGCCAGTGCAGGAAGGGCGCGCTCTTTTTGGCGACATCGCCGAAGAATCGGCCGGCGAGGATGAAGGTCTCTCCCCAGAGGAGAGAGCCGGCGAGATCCCACATGAGGAACTTGGCGTAGGGCATCCCGGTCTGGCCGGCGATGGGGGCTGCGACGGTGCTGAGGCCGGGAAC
The DNA here is from genome assembly GCF_014201315.1 of Edaphobacter lichenicola. Taxonomy (NCBI): domain Bacteria; kingdom Pseudomonadati; phylum Acidobacteriota; class Terriglobia; order Terriglobales; family Acidobacteriaceae; genus Tunturiibacter; species Tunturiibacter empetritectus. The sequence continues at coordinate 195,229 of NZ_JACHDY010000001.1, read as the reverse complement.
GAACTTCGCGAAGAGCAGAGTGACTGGGCCGCGGCGGGTGAAGTAGCCCTCGGTCTTGCTGACGCAGGTGGAGGCTTCAAACGACAGGCGGCAGAGCAGCTTTAGGACACTGTTTCCGAAGCGCCGGCCAAGAGCGAACCAGATGGTGTCCGCTATGAGGCAGGCGAACAGAACCGCAATCACGACATAGAGATGGCTGATGGTGTGGGTCGCGCTGAGGGTTCCTGCGGTGAGCAGGATCGGGATGCTTGGGATCGGGATGCCGACCTGCTCCACCAGTACCCAAAGGAATACGATCAGGTAGGCGTAGTGGACGAAGAATGCGAGTGCGATCGGCATAGGAGTGTACTTATTACAGATGATTGGACCCGACAGTTGGATGCGAGCCCTTGCCCTTTAACATACACAGCCCGGACGCTTCGCGCGACCGGGCTGTTTCGTGAAGCGTAAAGCCAGGATTCCATGACTTCCCGGCGCTCCTCGTCTATTTTTTCCTCGTCCTATTTATTCGAGGAGGCCTACTATTCGAAGTTCTACTTTTCCAGGACCAAAGGCATCTCTACCAGATGCTGGCCGATGAACCAGGATTGCAGTTCATTGGGACGAAGAATATCGCTGACGACCAGATCGTTGGTGCCCTGGTCGCCCGCCTTATCGGCTGCCTCGGAGATGTCGAGGCAGCTTTGGATGATGATCTTGTGGGCGTCGAGGAGGCGGGAGATCTGGACGGGCACCTCTTCCCTGCCGCGAGGCGGCGGCTGGATACGGGTGATCTCCGCCACGTCGCTGCCCATGGCAATGGTGACGCCGCCCAGAAGCTGAATGCGCTCCCCAATGGTGTCGACCATCTCGATCTGTTCGTCGAAGTGCTTGTCGAAGAGAAGATGAAGCTGGTAGAAGGTCGGTCCTGCTACCTGCCAGTGGTGCTTCTTGTACATATCGCGCAGTGTGATGGAGTCAGCCAGGAGCTGGTTAAGCTGGGCGACCATGTCGGCCCGGACCTTCGCGCTCAATGGGTGAGGCATGTCCTCGACCACCGAGCCGTACTTCTGGATCTCCTTCGCCTGTGCATGCCAGTGCGGCGCTACCTTCGCGGCGCTCGAACTTGCCTTCTTGATTACAACTGCCATCTTCCACCTCGCAAGAACCTGCTGTCAGTTCTCAGATGCCGTGGCGACGGCGTCGGTTTCCCCTCGATTATTTGACCTCTACATCCGGCGTAACCGACATGCCCGGACGCAGGGCGTAGTCGCCGTTTTCCTGTTGCAGATTGGTGAAATCGACACGGACGGGAATTCGCTGGACGACCTTGACGTAGTTTCCAGTCGCGTTTTCAGGGGGAAAGAGGGAGAGCCTGGAACCGGTAGCGCCGCCGATCTGCGTCACCTTGCCGTGGAACTTGCGTCCTCCGAGAGCGTCCACCTTGAGGGTGACCGACTGCCCGGGCTTCATCTTGGAGAGCTGTGTCTCTTTGAAGTTCGCCGTGACCCAGAGGTTGGTCAGGGGGATGATGGTCAGGACGTCTTGCCCGATGCTGAGATTTGCGCCCACCTGAACGTTCTTTTTATTGACGATACCGGTGGTGGGAGCGGTGATGTGGGTGTAGCCGAGGTTCAGCAGGGCCTGATCGACCCTGGCCTGGGCCTGCTTGACGTCAGCGAGGGCGGAGTTAGCCTTGGCTTGCTGGACCCGCACCTGATCGGGGCCCGTTTTTACCGATTGCGCGGCCGAAAAACGCGACTGGGCCAGCTTCTGGATCGCCTGATTGACCGCAGCCTGCTGGCCAATGACGGTCGCTTCGGCCTCGAGGACAGAGGCCTGGTTGGCGGCATCGGTAGCTACGGCAGCATCATACTGCTGCTTGGAGATGACGTCTTTTTCTACCAGCGGCGTGTAGCGCTCTACGTCGAGGTGCGATTTGACCGCGGTAGCCTTGGCTGCGACGACACGGGCCTCTGCGGCCTGAGCCTGCTTACGGGCCTGCTCGACCGCCGCGGTACTGCCAGTGACATCGGAGCCGGTGGTGCTTACGCTGGTGTTTACATTGACGCCTATGATGGGCACGTTAACCGTAGCCTGGATGGCAGCGGCCTGCGAGCTGGCGAGGTTCGCCTGTGCCTGCTCGAGGGCTACCTGATAGTCACGTGGGTCGATCTCGGCGATAGGATCGCCTACTTTGATCTGCTGATTGTCTTCCACGTAGACCTTGATGACCTGACCGGTGACGCGGGAGCTTACCTGGTAGAGATCGCCGTCTACCTGGGCGTCGTCAGTGTCCTCGCTGAAGGTGGAGCGCCAATAGAAGATTCCGGCTCCAATGACAAGAAGAATGATGACCGCGATGACGATGAACTTACGGCCGGATTTCTTCTCCGGAGCGTCATCGTCTTCCTGCTTCTGGGAATCCGCGCCTGGGTTCTGCTTGGCGCCGCTGATCTGCGCGGTCTGGCCTTCTTGCTGCTGATCTATTTGGTCTGGCAAGTTTACTTTCCTCCGAGATAATCTTTGTAGTTGGTCTGCGCTATGCCGAGGGCACGGGCCAGGGCAAGCTTGGCGACGTTGTGCTGGTAGAGCGCACTGATGTATTGGTCGTTCGCCTGCTCGGTCTGGGACTGCGCCTGCGAGACGGGCAGGTTGTCCGAAACCCCGGCGTGGAAGCGCTGCTGCGCCTCGCTGAGGGCCTCGTTGGCGAGATCCACATTCGAGTGCGTGGATTCGACCAGCTTTGCCGCGGACTGAATATCGAGCAGACTGTCGCGCACATCCTGATTGACCTGCTGGACCTGGTCGGAGAGCTTCGCACGCGCCTGTTCATACTGGGCGTCGGCGACCTGCTCCTGTCCCCTGGTCTTGGCGATCTGAAGGACGGGGGCGCTGACCAAGCCGGTTGCGGTGAAGGTTCCATGGGAGTGGCCGGGCGTGGTGCCGATGTCGCCGTAGTCTCCCGAGAAGCTGGCGACGGGAAGCTGGTAGGCCCAGGCCGAGGTCTTTTCATCGCTGGCAGACTTCACCTGTTCGGCGTAGGCCTTCAGGTCTTTCCGCGTCTTGAGAGCCTGCACAAATGCGGCCTGCGGATCGACGTTGTCGAGCGCCTGAAAGGGGACGAGGTCGGTGAGGCGGAAGACCTGGTCGAGGGGCAGCCCGATGGTTCGCGCCAGGGCCAGCTTGTCCTTTTCGAGGCTGTTCTTCGCCGAGATCAGGGTCTGCTCCTCGTTCTGGTAGTCCACCTGGGCGCGGAGGACGTCGAGCTTGGGGCTGGTGCCGGCATCGTGTGCGGCTACGGCCTGATCGAGCGAGACCTTTGATGTGGCCAACTCCGCGGTGACCGCTTCGATGCGGGCGGTGTCTGCAATGCACAGCAGATAGGCGTTGCCTACGGTCAGGGCTACGAGGTCGCGTGCATCCTCCGCGGTGAGGCGTGCGCCCTGGAAGTTATGCTTCGCGGCGAGGTAGTTCTTGAGCGCTGAGACGTTGACCAGGTTCTGGGTGAGGTAGGCGCGGAAGTCGACCACCTGAAAAGGGCCGATGATGGGCTGGAGGCCAGGAAACTTCAGGCCGAAGGCGGCGAGGTTGACCTGCTCGACCTCGACGCTTGCCGATGCGGTGACGGTGGGCAGGAGCGGCTGCAGCTCCTCGAGGCGCTGGCCGGCGGCGTTCTTGACGGATGAGGTTTGCAGGATGAGGCCGAGGTTCTGGCGCAGACCGCGCTGGATGGCGTCATCGAGCGAGAGGTCGAGAACCCCCTCGGTCGCCTTGCCGGTGACCACGCTGCCCTTGAAGGAGTCCTGTGTTGGCTGGGCGCCGTTCTGGCCGGAGGCGGTGTACAGATTTTGCTGTGCGTTCGCTACGGCAGAGCTATTGGTGGCTGTGCCGGGGCCGCTGGCTGGGGTCTGCGCCGCCTGACTGCCCTGCCCTTGTGCATGCGGCAGACTGCAGGCTAGAAAGAGGCAGAACCCGAGATAACGAACTGACGCCTGAGCAGCGCCCACTGTTTTGCTTTTGCTCATACGGTTAATCGTAACCTGCATCTTGTTAGATTCACGGACTAGTTTATGGCAAGGCCGCCATAACGGCAGGAGCTTATTGGCTTTGTCACAAACTACTTGTATGAGTTAATGATGCACTCGATTGCGGAAAATCTTCAAAAGATGCATTCGGTACACTCTCATCAACTTTGTTTCGGGATTTCAGCTTGCGCGAAGAGATTTTTGTTGCTTTTTTGCTTTAGTTGGTGACAAAGAACAGAGCTGTAGTGGATGAGGTTTATGAACCGTAACGCCCGGATCAATCCGGCGTTGCGCGAGATTGCGAGGAGTTGGGAATGGCTGCTGAGATTGGCGTTGCGGTAATCGGGTTTGGGTTGGCAGGGCAGGTGTTTCACGCACCTTTTGTGAGTGCTGTTCCTGGGCTGAAGCTGGAGGCGATTGTCCAGCGCAGGGGCGACGAGGCTGCGAAGGCCTACCCTTCGGCGCGGATTCTGCGGTCGTTTGAGGAGGCGTTGAGCGATCCCGCGGTGCAGCTTGTGGTGGTGGGAACACCGAACGAGACTCACTTCGACCTGGCGAAGCAGGCTTTGCTGGCGGGCAAGCATGTGGTCGTCGACAAGCCCTTTGCTGCGACCAGCGAAGAGACGCTGGAGCTGAAGGAGCTTGGGCAGAAGCAGCGGCGAGTGCTGGCTCCGTTTCATAATCGGCGCTGGGATGGCGACTTTTTGACGGTGAAGAAGATCTTGCAGAACGAGTCGGTGGGGCGGCTGGTGACGTACGAGTCGCACTTCGACCGGTTCCGGCCGGTGCCTCGCGAGAATACGTGGAAGGAGGGAGCGAGCGGCTGTAATGGTCTGCTGTTCGACCTTGCTCCTCACCTTGTGGACCAGGTGCTGACGCTGTTTGGCGCGCCGGAGGGGATCACGGCGAGCGTTCGGATGGATCGGGACTCGACCGATATCGAAGATGCGTTCGACATTACGCTGGAGTATCCGAAGATGCGGGCGCACTGCCGGTCGAGCATGTTGGCCTGCGACGCTGCGCCGAGGTTCCTGCTGCATGGAACTAGGGGGAGCTTCAAGAAGTTTGGTCTTGATCCGCAGGAGCCGGCGCTGCTGGGTGGAGCGAAGCTGCCACGCATGGGCGAGGGGGAGTGGCTGGCCGACGCCGAGGAGCACTGGGGCACGCTGACGGTCGCTCCCGACCCGAATGATCCTGGCACCCTGACCCGGACTAAGGTGAGGACCGAGCTGGGAGACTACCGCTTCTACTACGCCAATGTTCGCGATGCGATCAACGGTACGGCTGAGCTGGCCGTGAAGCCGGAGGACGGCTATCGGACGATCAAGCTGCTCGAGATGGCGCGGCAGAGTTCTCTGGAGGGTCGCACGCTGCCTATCTCCTTCTGAAGGTCCCCCTGTAGTTGTTATGACAGGTTCAGGTGCAGGGAGATTGTAGAGTAAAGGGTATGCAGAGTGACGAGATCGTGAAGTCGCAGGGGTTGCCGCAGGGATTTGTTTGGGGCGCGGTGAAGGCGGGAATCAAGGCGAGCGGCAACGCGGATGTTGCGATTGCGGTCGCGGCTAAAGGTGCGAACGGCGCGGCGATGTTTACGAAGAACCAGGTGGTGGCGGCGCCGGTGACGGTGGGGCGGCGGCATATGGCCTCGACCGGCGGGCGCGTGGGCGTGGTGCTGGTGAATGCTGGGAATGCGAACTGCGCGACCGGGCAGCCTGGAGTCGACGCCTGCGTGCAGACCTGTGTCGCGGCGGCGGAGAGGTTTCACTGCATCTTCGACGAGGTCTTCCCTTCTTCAACTGGGATTATTGGCGTGCCGTTCCCTTCCGAGAAGGTAGTGGCCGCGCTGCCTGAGTTGGAGCAGGAGATGGGTGCGACGCCGGAGCATGCGGACTCATTTGCGCGTGCCATTATGACGACCGATACGAAGATGAAGGTGGCGCGAGCTTTGGTCGATGTCGATGGCGTCGAGGTACGGATCTTTGGCGTGGCGAAGGGTGCGGGGATGATTCATCCGCAGCTGGGTGCACCGGTGGGGCCGGCACATGCGACGATGCTGGTTTATCTGTTTACCGATATTGCGGCGGAGAGTGAACAACTGCGCGGGGTGCTGGAGCCGGCGGTTGAGCGGAGCTTCAATTCGATCTCGATCGATGGCGATACTTCGACTAACGATACGGTGTTGCTGCTGGCCAGCGGAGCGAGTGGAGTAAAGCTGGATGCACGGACGCAGGAGCCGTTTGCGAATGCGCTGAAGCTGGTGTGTGGGTCGCTGGCGTACCAGATTGTGGATGACGGCGAGGGCGTAGGTCATGTCGTCACGCTGCACATTACCGGTGCGCGGACTGAGGCTGAGGCGAAGCAGGTGGCGAAGGCGATTGCTCATTCGCCGTTGTGCAAGACGGCGTGGTCGAGTGCGGACCCGAACTGGGGGCGGCTGCTGGCTGCGGCTGGATACAGTGGAGTGGTGTTTGATCCGGCTCTGGTGAATATCACGATTGGGAGCCAGCCGGTGTTTGAGCTTGGAGTGCGGTCGGCTGCGTTCCAGGAGTCGGCGGCGCATGCGGAGATGCAGGCTCGGGATTACACGATCACGATGGATCTGGGATTGGGTGAGGCGGAGTGCCGGTTTCTGACTTGTGATCTGACGGAAGAGTATGTGCGGATTAATGCGGATTACTCGACTTAGAGATGCTGTCCTGCCGGACGGGCCTCCTGCGCGAGGGCGGTCACTTCGTGATTTGTATACCCCTTCGGTTGGCGCTCCCGTTGGTCGCGAGGGAAGATGATTCCGACCAACGGGAGGACCGCGCGAAGCTTTAAAAAGGCGTGCGAACGCCCGCCCTCCGCGCAGGAGGCCCGCCCGGCAGAACACAGGTTTTACGTTTTAGCCCAAGCCTTATATCGTTATAAGCGTGGGAGCATGGAAGACCTATGACAACGAAACTGCAAGAAGCCGCCAAGCAGGACTTTACCGCAGAAGTCTCCGAGTGGATCGAGGCGTTTGACGACGTCGTCGCCGCAGACTGGGAGCAGGGATCCGAGCTGCTTGAGGCTCTCCGAAAGCGCGCCCACGAGGCCGGAGTTCCAACGCCGAGCGAGCTGACAACTCCCTATCGCAACACTATTCCGAAGCATGACGAGATTGCGTATCCGGGCGACAGAGCGCTGGAGCGCCGGGTCGAGAGCCTGATTCGCTGGAACGCGATGGCGATGGTGCATGGCCAGAACAAGAAAGACGCAGGGATCGGTGGGCATATCTCGACCTACTCGTCGCTGGCTACGCTGCTTGAGGTTGGCTTCAATCACTTCTTCCATGCGAAGTACACGGCCAGTGGGCAGGAGCAGCCGGGAGACTTTGTCTACTTCCAGGGGCATGCTTCGCCGGGGGTGTATGCGCGGGCTTATCTCGAAGGGCGCCTGGACGACGATCGGCTGAAGAACTTTCGGCATGAGCTGAGAGAGACACCGGGGCTGAGCTCGTATCCGCATCCGTGGCTGATGCCGAACTTCTGGAATTTCCCGACGGTGTCGATGGGGATTGGGCCGCTGAATGCGATCTACCAGGCGCGGTTTATGCGGTATCTGGAGAACCGCAAGCTGATTGAGCCGACTGAGCGCAAGGTGTGGGCGTTTGTGGGCGATGGCGAGACGGATGAGGTCGATAGCCTGGGGGCGATCTCGGTGGCGGCGCGGGAGAAGCTGGATAATTTGATCTTCGTCGTCAACTGCAACTTACAAAGGCTTGACGGCCCGGTGCGCGGGAACAAGCGGATCATCGACGAGCTGGAGGGTGTCTTCCGCGGGGCTGGATGGAATGTGATCAAGGTGATCTGGGGTTCGGACTGGGATGCGCTGTTTGAGCGCGACCATACCGGGCTGCTTCTGCGACGGATGGAAGAGTGCGTGGATGGGGACTTCCAGAGGTTCAAGGCGAAGGATGGGGCTTATCTGCGGGAGCACTTCTTTGGGAAGTATCCGGAGCTGCTGGAGCTGGTGAAGGATATGACCGATCACCAGCTTGCGATGCTGCATCGCGGGGGGCATGACCGGACCAAGATCTATAACGCGTATAAGCGGGCGGTGGAGCACAAGGGCGGCCCGACGGTAATTCTGGCGAAGACGGTGAAGGGTTATGGGCTGGGTTCGGCGCAGGCCCGGAATGCGACACACTCCGAGAAGAAGCTGGCCGATGAGGGGCTGGCGGCGTTTGTGAAGCGGTTTGAGATTCCGATTCCGGAGGAGGCGGCGAAGTCGGGTACACCGTATCGGCCGGCGCAGGACTCTCCCGAGATTGTTTACATGCAGGAGCGGCGCAGGGAGCTGGGCGGATATCTGCCGACGCGTGAGGTGCCGAAGACTGAGTTCAAGGCTCCGGGGCTGGAGTACTTCGGCGAGTGGACGGCGGGGTCGAATAAACGCGCTGTGTCGACGACGATGGGGTTTGTGAGCATACTGCGGCACCTGATGAAGGACCCGGCGATTGGGAAGTTGATTGTGCCTATTGTGCCGGATGAAGGCAGGACGTTTGGGCTGGAATCGGCGATTCGACAGGTAGGGATCTATGCGCCGGAGGGCCAGAAGTACAGCCCGCATGATGCGGATATGCTGCTGTACTACCGCGAGGATAAGGATGGACAGATTCTCGAGGAAGGGATTACGGAGGCGGGGTCGATGGCCTCGTTTACCGCGGCGGGCACGGCTTATGTGAACTACAAGGTGCCGGCGATTCCCTTCTATATGTACTACTCGATGTTTGGATTCCAGCGCATCGGGGATATGGTGTGGGCGTTTGCGGACTCGCGCGGCAAGGGCTTTTTGATGGGCGGCACGGCTGGGCGCACGACGATGCTGGGTGAAGGATTGCAGCATCAGGATGGCCACAGCATCGTGCTGGCGAGCACTGTGCCGACTTGCGTTACCTATGATCCGGCATTTGTGTATGAGCTGGCAGTGGTGATTCAGGATGGGATTCGGCGGATGTATGAGAAGGGCGAGGACTGCTTCTACTACATCACGATGTACAACGAGGACTATGCGATGCCTGCGATGCCGGAGGGTTCGGCCGAGGGCATTCTGCGCGGGATGTACAAGCTGAAGCCTGCGAGCGGCGAGGCGACGGTGCAGTTGTTTGGCAGCGGGCCGATTTTGAACGAGGTGCTGCGGGCGCAGGAGATTCTGGCTTCGAAGTACAACGTGCATGCCGATGTCTGGAGCGTGACCAGCTATACGGAGCTTCGGCGGGATGCGTTGGCGGTGGAGCGGTGGAACAGGCTGCATCCGGCGGAGAAGGAGAGGGTTCCGTATGTGCTCGAGGCGCTTGGCAGCTCGGCTGGGCCGATTATTGCTACAAGCGACTATATGAAGTCGGTGCCGGATCTGCTTTCACCGTGGCTGCCTTCGCGTCTGGTGACGCTGGGAACCGACGGCTTCGGACGGAGCGACAACCGCGAGCATCTGCGGAGGCACTTTGAAGTGAGCGCCGAGGCGATCGTTGGCGCTACGCTGTCCAAGCTGGCTCGCGATGGCAAGTTTAAACCGAAGGCGGCGCAGAAGGCGTTGGTTGAGCTTGGGCTGGATGTGGAAGCGGTTGATCCGGCGCGTGCCTAGTAATTTTTGACGGGCTTTGATGGCGATGAGGGTTCCTTGTGGGAACCCTCTCGTTTTGTAACTTGAAGTGTTACGGAGGGTTGGTTGAGCGACGCGGGGCTGTACGAAAATCCACTGGTGCCGAATAAGAAGTTGCTGCAGATGTATAGCGTGATGGCCGACGCGAGAGCTTTGGACGAGCACATTTCCGGGTTGCAGAGGGGCATGAAGGCGCGGCGACGGCTGGGTTCTACGCGCGGGGAGGAGGCTTGCCGGGTGAGCACGGCGCTGGAGCTGCTGCCGGGCGATCTGGTGAGCGACTCGCAGCCTGGCGTGGTGATGGATCTGATCACGGGCGCACAGTCGAAGACGCAGATCGACTCCCTGTTGGGGCGAGTGGCGGGGTTTCACGAAGGAAAGATCGACGGAGCGAAGCTGGCCCGGGAGGGTGCTCTGGCGCGGGTTTTGCCTTGGGTGGACGATGTGGGCGACCGGCTGCGAATGGCGATGGGTGCGGCGCTTTCGTTCAAGACGCTGAAGCGGGGGAGCGTGGTGGCCGCCTATGTTGGCCACTCGGAGCTGGACAAGAAGGTGTGGCGGGAGATTATCGAGTCCGCTGCGAAGTTGGATCTGCCGATGATCTTTGTGGTCTTACCATGCAAGGGCAAAGATAAACCTGGTGTGCCCCAACTGAGCGCGAAGGTTCGCAGGTGGGGGATGCCGGGGATGCCGGTGGACGTGAACGATGCGGTGGCTTTGTATCGCGTGACCCAGGAGTCGCTGGGCAGGATCCGGGGCGGCGGGGGTCCGGTTCTGATTGAATGCAAAGGATATCGGGTGGAGGGCGTGCGGGGAGAAGCTGCGCAGGACCCGCTGATGCAGATGCAGGGGTTTCTGCTGGGGCGCAAGGTCTGCACTTGGGCGTGGCTGAAGAGGGCCGGAGAGCGGCTTCGCAAGGCGTATTTCATGCACTGAACGGCACTTCCTCTACTGAACTGAATCGGCAGCAACATACTTCACTCACCACGTTATTTTCACGCTCAGTACCGAAGAGGCACACTGAGGGTTCTGTTATTGTGGGCCATGATCCCTCCTGTCCGTTGTTGGCTGCTCTTGCTCGCAACCTTCATTTGTTCCGGCACCATCGCCAGAGCCCAGCACATGAACTCCGCAAGCGCACCCTGCCGGAACGTTGTGGTGACCGTAGCCATGGAAAACTGCTTCGATAAAGCGTACAAAGCCGCTGATGTCGGACTGAATCAGAGATACAGTCAGATATCGAAGGTGCTGCAAGCGGATGACCTGCAACGGCTAAAAGTGGCGCAACGTCTTTGGATACAGTTTCGAGACGCGACCTGTACGGCAGAGAGTAATCTCTACAACGGTGGAACTGCGTCAGGCCCGGCCTATTCAGCTTGCCTTGAAGAACTAACACGCCAACGAACAACAGATCTCGAGACGATCTACGGCTGGGTTATCGCAAATTCCAAGTAAACAAGGGTGAGCCAGATATATTGTTGCCACTGTATTTCCTCTGCTGAACTGTATTTCATCTACTGAACAGGGACTTCCCCCCGTTATCAGTTGGTAACTTCGGACTGGACGCTGTCGGCAGTTACACTGGTATCGGCGTTTCAAAGCTCCAGATTGAGGTGTAAGTGCGGACCAAAGTTTCTCTTTGTTTTGCGGCACTGAGTTTATGTGCCGCATCGACAGCGATCGCGCAGACGCCAACGCCCCCTCCCGCTCCCCCACCAGCCTCGGGCTCTGCTCCGGCTCCAGCTCCAGTTCCAGCTCCAGACGGAACCACGAATGGCATTGCGCCTTATGCGGCGCCGCAACAATCGCCAGCGCCTGCGCCAGTTCCTTCGCAGCCGACACCCTCTGCAACTCCTCCTGTGGCAAACCCCTCGCTGCCTCCTCCTACGCAGACCGCCCAGCCGGTCGTCCCGCCAGAGCAGACGAGCAAGGAGAGACCGTTTATCGGTTATCCCGGCTATGCTCCTGACGATCTGAAGCCACCGCCGGACCGGCTGGGATCGACCTACATTCCGGACGATAGCTGGGTCTATCCGGCGATCACGCGGCTCTACTCGATGGGCTTCGTCAACACGATGTTTCTCGGGATGCGGCCTTATACGCGCCGCAGCATCCTGCATATGCTGCAGGACTCCCAGGGGGACATCGTCAACAGCGGCAACGAAGAGGCGCAGTCCATTCTCGCAAAGCTGGAGAACGAGATCAGCGAGGAGGATCCTGACGGCGGGCTGATTGAGCGCGGCGTTGTCTATGGGTTGGACTCCTCCTATACGCGCCTGCTGGGGATCAGCGGACCGATTCTGCGGGACAGCTACCATCTTGGCCAGACGATCAGTAACGACTATGGACGTCCCTACCAGAGCGGCTTCAACAGCATTGTGGGGGCTTCGGGGCTGGGAGAGTGGGGGCCGTTTTCGCTGTATATCCGCGGTGAGTATCAGCATGCCCCCTCGGCTGATGGGTACTCTCTCGATCTGGCGCAGCTTTTGTCTACGGTCGACCTGATCATTCCGTATCCGGGGCCTCAGGCCACGATTCCGCTGGGGCCGATCCCGGACCAGAATCCGTTTCGGCTGGTTGAGGCATACGCCTCGGTGCACGTGCTGGGCCACGAGGTCTCCGGCGGCAAGAGCGATGCATGGCTGGGACCGGGGGCAGGCGGCTCGCTGGCATGGTCCAACAACGCAGAGAATATCTACTCGTTTCGCATCAACCGGGTGGAACCGCTGTATATTCCCTTCGTGTCAAAGCTATTAGGTCCGCTGCGTTATGACTTTTTCTACGGCGACCTGAAGGGTCACAACGTTCCGCGAGACCCCTGGGTCCATGCGGAGAAGTTCGCATTCCGGCCTACGGAGAACTTTGAGTTCGGATTTGAGCGAACGATCATCTTTGGAGGAAAGGGGCATTCGCCGGTGACGCTGCACACGTTTCTGAAAGGCTTCTTCGACCCGAACGATACGACCGCGGCAGAGAAGGCAGGACGAGACGATCCCGGGGCAAGGTTCAGCGACTTTGAAGCCTCATACCGTCTTCCTTTGCTTCGCAAATATGTCACCTTCGTTGTGGACTCGATCTCGCATGACGATGTGACACCGATCAGCGCGCCTCGCCGTGCGTCGTATAGGACGGGGCTGTATCTCTCGCAGATTCCGGGAGTCAAAGGTCTGGATTTCAGGGTGGAGGCGGTATCCACGGACCCGGGCGTCTCGGTGGCCCACTCAGGACAGCTTGCTTATTGGGAGACGATCCAGAAGCAGGGCTATACGAATAACGGGTTCATCATGGGGGACTGGATCGGGCGCGAGGCCAAGGGCGGGCAGGCGTGGTTGACCTATCACTTCTCGGGCAATGAGTGGATTCAGCTGGAGTATCTGAACAAGAAGACGCCCGCGAACTTTATCCCCGGCGGGACGACGCAGAACCAGTTCAAGGCGAGCATTGTGAAGCGGCTGGGAAAAGATGTGGAGCTGAACGCATGGGTGCAGTATGAGGGCTGGAAGGCGCCGGTCTACAAGCCGGGACTGCAGCAGGATACTTCGACTGCGGTACAGCTGACCTGGTATCCGAAGTTACGGACTGGCCCGTCCTTTCATTAGATCGAAGCTGTGTCCTGCCGGACGGGCGCCCTGCGCGGGCGGCGGTCACTTCGTGACCTGTATACCCCTTCGGTTGGCGCTCCCGTTGGTCGCGAGCCATCTTTCTCTCCGACCAACGGGAGGACCACGGCGTTCGTTCCACCAAGACCGGTGTACGCGTCACGAAGTGACCGCCGCCCGCGCAGGGCGTACCTCCCGTATAGGTCATTTTGGTCTGGGCTCTCGCTAAGCGACACAGGCTTTGAAGTATTCGAGAGAGCGTTCGAGGCCCTGCCGGAGGGTGACCTTCGGCTCCCAGTTGAGGAGCGTTCTGGCGCGGGTGATGTCCGGGCGGCGGCGGGTGGGATCGTCCTGCGGCAGGTCGCGAAAGAGGATCTCGGCCCTGGAACCTGTGACGGCGAGGATCTCCTGGGCGCATTCGAGGATGGTCCACTCCACCGGATTGCCGATGTTGACGGGAAGATGCTCCCCGGAGCGTGAGAGCAGAAGGATTCCTTCGATGAGATCGGAGACGTAGCAGAAGCTGCGGGTCTGGGAGCCGTCGCCGTAGATGGTGAGAGGTTCGCCGCGCAGGGCCTGCACCATGAGGTTTGAGATGACGCGGCCGTCGCTGGCCTGAAGGCGCGGGCCGTAGGTGTTGAAGATGCGGACCAGGTGCGTGTCGACGCCATAGTAGCGATGGTAAGCGGTGACGGCGGCCTCGGAGAAGCGCTTGGCCTCGTCGTAGACCGAGCGCGGACCGACGGGGTTGACGTTGCCCCAGTAGGTCTCGACCTGGGGATGGACCTCGGGGTCGCCGTAGCACTCGGAGGTGGAGGCGTGGAGATAGCCGGCGCCATACTTGCGGGCGAGATCGAGGGTGTTGATGGTGCCGGCAGAGCCGACCAGCAGGGTTTCGACACCGAGGCGGGAGTAGTCGATTGGACTGGCGGGGGAGGCGAAGTTGAAGATGTAATCTACTTTGCCGGTGTCGAAGGGCTTGCAGATGTCGAGCTCGATGAGGCGGAAGCAGCTTTCGTGCGAGAGATGGCTGAGGTTGGCCAGGTTGCCGGTGCTGAGGTTGTCGACCCCGACGACGGTGTCTCCGTTGGAGAGCAAAGCGTCACAGAGATGAGACCCAAGAAAGCCGGCGGCTCCTGTGACGAGAATCTTTCGAGACATGAGGTAGTCCCTTTCATGGGATGGAAGACCTGCCTGCATAAGATTTGCAGGGTCGAGGATGTCTCAGCGGCTCAATTTTCGACGGATCGCCTATCCGTTGCTGGTGTTATGGCTCCTGGTCGAGGATATCCGAGTTTGCCTAGTTACAGGGCGTTGCAGGATGAAGTAACACTTTTGGACCATTAGGAGCCTGCCGCTCATCTAATCCTGCTTCCGGCAGGGCTGCTCGGGTAGACTAGGGGGAATGGGTTCTAAAAATACGCAGCCGCCGCATGTGGGTGTTCCGGAGACGAACCAGGCAGGGTTCAGTACAACGGTTACAGATACTACGCTCTCTGAAGCTCTGATTGTGCTGCGGAAACGCAAGCTGGTCCTGATTATTGCTGTTCTGCTGGGCCTGGCATACGGAATCTACAAAGCCGAGTCGCAGCCGAAGCTGTATGAGGCTTATGGACGGATTCAGGTGCGTTCGGGCTCGTCGAACGAATATCGGGTTAGCGCGGTGCAGGCCTACGGGGGCGATGCCAGCACAAAGCTGCTGAGCGAGATTGAGATTATCAAGAGCGATTCGCTGATGTTGACCGTGTGCCGCGAGATGGACCTGGCCAACAACGCGGATTTTCTGGAAAAACCGACGGCTCCGCAGCCGCGGGCGAACCTATCGGATGGCGAGACCAGGCAGGATACGGTCCATCGCCTGCAGAGCAACCTGCACGTCACGATCGTTGCGAAGACCGATATTATCCGCATCAGCTATAGCAGCCTGAACGCGAAACTGTCGTCCGATATCGTCAACAAGGTCATCTCGGACTACGTTCAGCGAAGCTATCAGACCCGATACGAATCTTCGCAGCGTGCCTCGGTCTGGCTCTCGGGCACGCTCGACGGTCTGAGGCAGGAGGTAGAGGCGTCGCAGGAACAGATGTTGGACATGCAGCGTCGCCTTGGCATCCTTGGATTTGATCCGAACCACAATCAGATCAACGAATCGCTCGATGACCTCTCCAGAGCGGCCGGTGCGGCGAAGCTGGCCCGCATCATCGCCGAAGCACGCTACCGCGTCGTAAGCGGAATGGATCCGAACACGATCGAAGGCACCATCGAGCTGACTCCGGGAACGGCACCTGGAGAGCTGACGCAACTACGCGCCCAGTTGGCTGGGGCTAAAGCGAGCTACGCCACGCTGGAGTCTTCGCTCGGCCCGAATCATCCGCAATCCAAGGCATCGAAGGCTCAGATCGACGAGCTCGCTAAAGAGATCGATGAAGAGCAGAACCGCCTGATTGTGCAGGCGAAGCAGAATTTCGTGGTCGCAAAGGCGAATGAAGATCAGACGACCGCAGCGCTTGAGGCTCAGAAGACAGACGCCTACAAGCTGCGGGACCAGCTGGTAGAGTACACCCTGCGCCAACGGGAGTACGAAGCCAACCGAACTCTGTATGACAGCCTGAAATCCCGCTTGCGAACGGCCAGCGTTCAGTCGGGACTTGAGTCTCTGGATGTCGATGTTGTAGATCAGGCATTGCCTCCGGCGCAGCCTGTGCTGCGGCCTCAATCGACGGTGATCCTAACGGCTTTGATCTTTGCCCTTCTGGCGGGTATCGTGGTGGCCTTCCTGATGGAGAGCCTGGATACCGGGTTGCGCAGCATTGCGGAGATCGAAAGCATTACGGAGTTGCCGTCGCTGGCAATCATTCCGCGAGCACGCAGATCGTCGGTCGATCAGGCCGCGACCCTGAGCACTGCACAACGCAACGTCGGAATCCTGACACAGCCGAAGTCGCAGTTTGCGGAGGCGTTCCGTTCCTTGCGTACGTCGCTGCTGCTTTCCAATACCGGGCAACCGCCGAAGTTCATTGTGTTGACCAGCGCAACGCCGTCGGAAGGAAAGACCACGGCCGCGAGCAATTTGGCTGCGATCCTGGCGCAACGGGATACGCGGGTTCTGCTGATCGACGGAGACCTTCGACGGCCCAATATTCATCACCGGTTCGGGTTGAACGGAAAGATCGGTCTAACTTCGGTCTTGACCGGAGCCACCAAGCTGGAGGAGACGGTACAGAGCGTGCCCGAGATTCCAAATCTGGACATTTTGCCGAGTGGCCCGGTTCCGCCCTTCCCTACGGAGATGCTGAGTTCGGCGGCGATGGAGACGATCCTCAAGCGCTGCGGAGAGCTGTACGACTACATAGTGATCGATTCGCCGCCGATCCTGTCGGTGACCGATGGCGTGATTCTGGCGCGACAGGCTGACGCTGTGGTGCTGGTAGTGCGTCATGGCAAATCGAGCAAGCATGTGGTGCGACGGGCGAGGGATCTGCTGTTGCGCGCGGGCGCCGCGATCACCGGAATTGTGCTGAATGCAGTAGACCTGAACTCGCCGGAGTACTACGGCTACTACGGCTACTCGGGTTACTCCTACTCCAGTGTGGACTCCGATAGTTGGGAGTCGCAGACTGCAGAAGGGGAGCACACCAACGCCGGAGAGACAAAGCGATGAGACAGAGACGGGAAGGTCTCCGGACAGGAGCCGAGAAGCACGTGAATCAAATTGACTGTCGCAAGGTCTGGCTTGCTTCCGCTGTTTTTCTTCTGATGGCGCTCTGCGGCCGCTTCGCGGAGGCGCAGTTCAGCGGACCGGCGCTCGGGATCACGGCCGAGGTGAATCCCCCGATCACGATCACAACCGATCCTGCAATTCTGTTCCCAGCGGGCCGCGACGCCTATCTTGGAATTGGGGACGTGCTCTCCATACGGATATACGGAAACCAGGATTACACCCCGGTCGCGCGGATCGGCGTTGACGGCACCGTTCAACTGCCTCTGATTGGGAGTGTGATGGTGAACGACCTTACCGTTCATCAGGCCCAGAATCTGATCGCGCAGAAGCTCATATCGGCCGGCATGTATCGTGATCCTCAGGTGTCGATTCAGATTTCGGAATCTCCGAATCAGGTCGTTACACTTATGGGCGAAGTGAAAGGGATCGTGCCGGTAGTTGGTCAGCGCCGCCTGTTTGATGTACTGGCGGCTGCGGGCGGCGGAGGCGGGACTGGTGGAGGAGCAACAACCGTTGTGGGTGGAGGTGGAGGACTGCCGTCGACCGCAAGCCACGTCCTCACGATCAATCGTTATGGCGCAGCGGAGCCGATCGTCATCGACCTTGGCACCGATCCCGCGAAGAGTGCGCTGATCAACATCCCGATCTTTCCGCGCGATACGATTATCGTTCCCCGGGTTGGCGTGGTCTATTTGCTGGGCGCCTTCAAGGTTCAGGGAGCGATCCCGCTACAACAAAACTCTCCTATCACTCTGATGAAGGTGGCAGCTCTTGCGGGCGGCCCGGGCTTTGAAGGCAAATATAGCGACCTCAGAATTATCCGTACGACCGGCACCACCCGGCAGGTGGTTCGCGTCGACATCATGAAGGTGATCAACGGTAAGGTTCCGGATCCTGTCCTGCAGGCCGAAGACATCGTATTCATGCCGACCAGTCCGATGAAAGCAGTTATTAAGAACGGCGGAATCGCTACACTGTTAGGTATTATCTCGATTCTGATTGTTGCCGTTCAACAGTAGTGGCGGACGCATCGACCGGGCTTCGCCTGAGAACCTACAAGATATGGTTTTACCCTCGTCGGACGTTGGCAAAGGCTTGAAGAAGAGAGTAAGACTGGCCTATCTGGTGAGCCATCCTATCCAGTATCAGGCTCCGCTGTTGCGCCGCATCGCGCAGGAGCCGGACATCGACCTGACCGTCTTCTTCGGCTCGGATTTTTCGGTTCGCAGCTACCAGGATGAAGGCTTCGGCGTGGATGTGAAGTGGGACGTGCCGCTGCTCGAGGGATACCGCCATAAATTTCTGCCGGTGATCCGTGACGACGGCACGCAGACAGTGACCACCCCACTGAACTACGGCATCTTCAGCGAGCTTCGCGGCCGCGATGGAGAGCCCGGCTTCGATTTGCTATGGACCCATGGCTACAACATGGTGAATGCGCTGCACGGAATGGTGGCCGCGAAGGCGCTGGGAATCCCCGTGCTGGTGCGCGCCGACATGTGGCTGCGAGACCGCGCACGGAGTGGCCCGAAGCTTCTTCTGAAGACGCTCTTCTTTCAGTTTCTGAAGAACATAGTGGATGGAGTACTGCCTGTCGGCACGTTGAATACCGAGTACTGGCGGCACTATCTGGGCGACGATGTGCCGTTATTTGTGATGCCCTATGCGGTGGACAATGATTACTTCCAGCGACGAAGCCTGGAGGCGGCTGCGACGCGCGACGCCTTCCGCAGAGAGCTTGGCCTTGATGCCGGAAGACCAGTCATCCTGTTCGCCTCCAAACTACAGCAGCGCAAACACTGCTCCGATCTGATCGACGCGTATGGGAGCTTGATCAACGACGAGAGCGACAAGCCACGCCCCTATCTGCTCATCGTTGGCGACGGAGAGGAGCGAGTTGCGCTCGAAGAACAGGCCAGCTCACACGGGTTGACGGACGTTCGCTTCTGCGGGTTTCGCAATCAGTCGGAGCTGCCGAGGTTCTTTGATCTCGCAAGCGTATTTGTCCTGCCCGCCCGCCATGAGCCCTGGGGGTTGGTGGTGAATGAGGTGATGAACGCTGGGCGCGCGGTGATTCTGTCCGACGATATCGGGTGTCAACCCGATCTGGTGACGGATGGGGTGGAGGGATATGTGTTCCCCGTGCGGGATGTGACCGCGCTCGCCGAGGCGCTGCGACGCGTGCTGGCGACGCCGGAGGCCGCGGCGCAGATGGGTCAGCGCGCCCTCGACCGAATCAACGCCTGGAGCTTTGAAGAGGACATTCAGGCGCTGCGCCGGGCTATCGCGCAACTGACACGAAAGATCATCGCCTAACACAGGCCGACTCCATGAGATCTCCTGACCAAAGCCGAGAGGGCAACACAAAGAAGGTAAAGGTCGCCTACCTGGTGAGCCATCCCATCCAGTACCAGGCCCCGTTGCTGCGGCGAATCGCACAGGAGCCCGATATTGAACTGACTGTTTTCTTTGCCTCGAACTTCTCGGTGCAGGAGTATGTCGACAAGGGATTTGGCGTGGACGTGAAGTGGGATGTGCCTCTGCTTGACGGCTATCGTTACGAGTTTCTCCCGGCGATATGGGACAAGAGGAGAACCGGGCCGACGGCCCAGTTGAACTACGGCATCTTTAGCCGGCTTCGAGGAGGCAAAGAGAGGCGTGGATTCGACGTGCTTTGGGTTCATGGCTACTCGACGCTGAACACGCTGCAGGCAATGCTGATGGCCAAGGCACTGGGTATCCCGGTGTTGCTTCGTGCGGAGTCGCGCCTTGGAAGAAGACAGGCCGGTGCTCTCAAGCAGATGGCGAAGCGCCTTTTCTTCAGCGGATTGAAGCTACTCGTCGACGGAGTGCTGCCGATTGGGAGTTTGAATGCGGCGTACTGGCGTCACGCTCTGGGCGAGGAGCTTCCGCAGTTCTCGATGCCGTATGCGGTGGACAACGACTACTTTCAGAGTCGCAGCCGAGAGGCCGATCTGCGACGAGGCGATCTGCTGCGGGAGCTTGGCCTTGACGCCTCCCGCCCTGTCATTCTGTTTGCCTCAAAGCTGCAGAGACGGAAGCGGTGCGAAGATCTGCTTGAGGCATATCTGAGTCTTTGCTCTGAAGCTGGAAGCGCTCCGGTTCCCTACCTCGTGATCGTGGGGGATGGCGAGGAACGGGCGGCGCTGGAGAGGCGAGTCTCCGAGAGCGGCGCTGGTGGAGTTCGGTTTTGCGGCTTTCGCAATCAATCGGAGCTGCCAGGTTTTTTTAGTCTCGCCACGGTCTTTGTCTTGCCCTCGCAGGACGAACCCTGGGGACTGATTGTGAACGAAGTCATGAACTCGGGACGCGCCGTGATCCTCTCCGATGACGTGGGTTGCCAACCCGATCTGGTGACCGATGGCGTCGAAGGTTGTGTGTTTCCTGTGGGCGATGTGAACGCTCTGACGGAGGCGCTGCACCGAGTTCTCGAAAGCCCCGAGACAGCGAGGATCATGGGACAGCGTGGTCTGAACAGGATCTCTGCGTGGAGTTATGAGAAGGATATGATCGGTCTTCGACGAGCGATCGCGGCCGTGACCAGGAGGTTGTCAACGTGACTACAACTTAAGTGCGAGCGTTTATTGAGGACAACCTCTGCTGCTATGCTTAACAGTTGATAGTCGAAGAATTATGCGGATTCTGCACATCATTGGAACACTGAACCCTGAGGCTGGCGGCCCTACAGAGTCGGTGCGGGTACTGCTCAGTTACGGACCCATCGGCTATACCGGCGAGGTAGTCACGCTCGACGATCCGTCAGCGCCATACCTCAACGATGTCGGATTTCCAGTCCATGCGTTAGGTCCTACCAATACTACCTATGGGTTCAACTCCAAGCTGCTGCCCTGGTTGAGAGATAATCGTCATCGCTTCGACGGTGTGGTGGTGAATGGCCTTTGGCAGTACTGCGGCTACGCGGCGTGGCGAACACTGGCAGGCAATACCCCTTATGTCGTCTTCACGCACGGCATGCTGGACCCTTACTTCAAGCACGCCTTTCCGTTGAAGCACATCAAGAAGTGGCTGTACTGGATTCCCGCCGAGTACTGGATACTGCGTGGAGCATACCGCGTGCTCTTTACCTCGAAGGCTGAGAAGCGGTTGGCTGAGCAGAGCTTCTGGCTGCACCGTTGGAATGCCTATGTGGTGCCCTATGGTGCAAGCGGCCCGAACGGTGATCCCGAGGTCCAGAAGCGTGCCTTTTTTGCGAAGTGCCCCGAAGCGAAGGGGAAGCGATATCTTGTTTTTCTCGGGCGAATTCATCGCAAGAAGGGCTGCGATATGCTGATCGACGCATTCGCGAAGGTTGCGGCTGACGATCCGGATCTGTATCTGGTGATGGCGGGACCCGACCAGCAGCAGTGGAGCGCCAAGTTGAAGGCGACGGCGGCGAATTTGGGAATTAAGGACCGCGTCTTTTGGCCGGGGATGGTGACTGGCGATGCGAAGTGGGGCGCGTTCTACGGTTCGGAGGCCTTCATTCTGCCCTCGCACCAGGAGAACTTCGGCATTGCAGTGGCCGAGGCGCTGGCTTGCGGAAAGCCCGTTCTGCTGGCCGACAAGGTGAACATCGCGGAAGAGATTGCGGAGGACGGCGCGGGGTTGATGGAGCTGGACACTCCCGACGGCACCTTGAAGTTGCTGAGGGGGTGGATCGGTATGACCGTCGCAGAGCGGCAGCGTATGGCGGAGTTGGCGTATCAATGTTTCCATCGCCGCTACGATATGCGTGAGAACGCAAAGGCGATCATCCGACTATTTGGAACAGCTACGGTTCTTACTCCCACTGCCGTGGATTCGGAGTAGGAAGGCGCCGATGCCCAAGCAGATTCATTACAACGCGGCAGACCATATCCCGGCGGAGACGGCCGCGGACCCCTACCTGCGTCCGGCATTTTCACTGCGAGATCGTCTGAGGCGGTTGAATTGGAACCTCTGCTGGGCTATTTTTTATAGAACGTCACCAAGACCGTTACATTCCTGGAGAGTGTTTTTGCTTCGTCTTTTTGGAGCGAAGATGGGGCCGAACTGCCACTTTTATCCGCGCTCCAAGGTGTGGGCTCCGTGGAATTTGATCTGTGCCGATCAAGTGACCGCGGGAGATGGCGTTGAGATCTACAACCCGGCTCCGGTCACTCTGGGGTCGCACGCCATTCTTTCTCAGGAAGCGTACGTCTGCGGGGCGACCCACGACTACGACGATCCGGCTTTTCCGTTGATCGCTTATGCGATGAATATTGGAGCGTACGCCTGGGTCTGCGCCCGGGCCTCGGTCGCGCCGGGAGTCAACATTGGAGAGGGAGCGGTGCTTGGGCTGGGGTCGGTTGCCACGCGAAGCCTCGAGGCCTGGACAGTGTACGCTGGAGTGCCTGCGGTCAAAGTAAAGGAGCGGCGTCAGTTCCCCATCCCCTCTTCCAACCATGCCTGATGCAGTTGCTGCTCCTTGTAGCTGAGAAAAGCAGGTAGCAAAGAAAAGCAGGAGGCAGAGAAAAGCAGGACCGAAGTCCCGCTGTTTTCATCGTTCGTGCTGAGGCGGCCTGAGAGCTATCCGCGTAGTTTTGCGAGAAGATCGGTCGGATGAACGGGTTTGGCGAGGATCTCGAACTCGTGACCTTGCGCACGAGACTTTTCGAGCAGATCCGCAGTAGCGGCCTGGCCTGAAAAGAGAAGGATCTTGCACTTCGGCAGCTTGCTGCGCGTGATGATGGCCGCTTCGATGCCGGTCATTCCGGTCATGATGACGTCGCTGATGAGCATATCGGGCTGAAAGCTATCGAGCAACTCGACGGCCTTCTCGCCGCTGAACACGGCACGCGCCTCAAAGCCTGCCTGGTTGAGAATTATCGCCAGAGTATTCGCAATCACCTGCTCGTCGTCAGCGACCAGCACCTTGGGCTTGGGTGTTGCGGTAGAGGTTAAATCTGCCATGCTAAGTTTCCCCAAAAGTAGAAGGTTCAAATTTCAGTTTTAAATGTGACGTACGCAGGCGGCGGATTTATATTTCGCCCACCTAGTAATGATACGCTGAGCGCAGAGGTGGTTGACCAACAAACCGCCACAAATTCAATCGCCGCATCCAGTACCACTCAATTTTCCTATGCAGCCAGCCATCATTCGTGCCGAACGTGTTGAAAAATACTACGCGCAACCAAGCGAAAACCGCATCCAGGTAATTTCGCCCACCGACCTGTCGATTACGGCCGGAGAGATTGTTGCGCTACTTGGGCCATCCGGCTCGGGAAAGTCTACCCTGCTGCGGATGTTGACCGGTTTGTCCGCCCCCTCTGCCGGCGAAGTGTACTGGCATGAAAAGCCAATTGCAACCGCCGAGGTCAATGTTTCAATCGTGTTTCAAAGCTTCGCCCTCTTCCCGTGGCTGACGGTGCTCGAAAACGTCGAAGCACCGCTGAAGGCTCGCGGCATGGACGCCGCAGAGCGTCGCAAACATGGCATGAAGATTCTCGACACGGTTGGACTCGACGGCTTCCAGGCCGCCTATCCCAAGGAGCTCTCCGGCGGTATGCGGCAGCGGGTCGGCTTCGCGCGCGCGTTGGTCGTCGAGCCCGAAGTCCTGTTCATGGACGAGCCCTTCTCCGCGCTCGACGTGCTCACAGCGGAGAACCTGCGTAGTGAACTGTTGGAACTCTGGCAGAACAAGACCATCCCGACGCAGTCGATCTTCATCGTGACCCACAACATCGAAGAGGCCGTCCAGCTGGCCGATCGCATCATCGTCCTCGGACGCAACCCGGGCCACGTGCGAACCGACTTCCGCGTCGCGATTCCCCATCCGCGCGACCGCAAAGCAAACGCCTTCACGCAGCTGGTCGACTACATCTACAAAGTCCTGACGCAGCCTGACGCTCAGCCGCCAGCACTACCTCAGACCTCCACCGGAAAGAAGGTGCGCGATCAGAGGCAGATGCACTATCAGATGCTGCCGCATGCACGGCCCGGCGGAATCGCAGGTCTGCTGGAGCTTGTGCTCGACCACAACGGCAAGGACGACATCTATCGCCTCGCTGACGACCTCGCCTTCCAGATCGACGACCTGCTGCCCATCGTCGACGCGGCGCAGCTATTAGGTTTCCTCACGGTTACAGAAGGCGACGCCGCCATCACGCCCACTGGCGCGGAGTATGCCAACTCCGAGATCCTGCGGCAGAAGGAGCTCTTTCGCACCGCCGCCGTCGAAAACGTGCTCCTCCTTCGTCAGATCGTCCGCGCCATCGAATCCAAGAGCGATCGCAGCGTGCCCGAGGAGTTCTTCCACGACATGCTCGACGAGCAGTTCAGCGAAGACGAGACTCTCCGCCAGTTGGAGACGGCCATCAACTGGGGCCGCTACGCCGAGCTCTTCGACTTCGACGCCTCCCGCCGCCGTTTCATCCAGTCTGAAAAACTTCATCAGGACACCAATGCAAGCTCCACAGCGGAGATCGATGCATGATGAAGTTGCCGGATAGCTTCAGCAACATCCGCGGACGTGAGACCTTTGCGCGCTCGCAGGTGCTGCAGCGCAGCTGGCCGGTGATGCTGGATCTTTGCGTCGCAGGCATCGGACTGGCGTGCTTTTACGGAGTCGTCGTCATCGCGCGTTACTGGTTCGGCCATCCGGAACCGGAGATCGTTATCTCGCAGAGTCCGCGCGCGCTGCCGCAGTATGCGTTCTATTCGGTCGTACGAATCGGTCTTGCGTATCTGCTGAGCCTCGTCTTCGCCATCGGCTACGGCTACCTTGCGGCCTACAGCAAGCGCGTAGAGCCGTTGATGATCGCAGGCCTGGACATCCTGCAATCGATTCCCGTCCTCAGTTTTCTTCCCGGCGTCATGCTGGCGATGGTGGCGCTCTTTCCCACTCGGCAGATAGGCGTGGAGATGGGCGCGATTGTGCTGATCTTCACCGGCCAGGTCTGGAACATGGCCTTCAGCTTTTACTCCTCCATCAAAAGCATTCCACGAGAGCTCTCCGAAGCCGCAAACATCTACAAGTTCTCGCGCCTGCAAAAGCTTATTCAGTTAGAACTTCCCTACGCAGCCATCGGGCTGGTCTGGAACTCGATGGTGTCGGTCGCAGGTGGATGGTTCTTCCTGATGGCCTGCGAGATGTTCGTCCTGGGCACACGCGACTTCAGGCTTCCAGGACTGGGTTCGTATCTGCAAACCGCAGCCGGCACAGGAAACTACGCGGCCATCACGTGGGGTCTGTTGACGATGATTGCAATCATCGTTGCGACTGATCAGCTTGTCTGGCGGCCCATCATCGCATGGAGCGACAAGTTCAAATTCGAGCAGGTTGAGAGCAGCTCGAGAGTGCGCTCTCCACTGCTGCATCTTCTCCAGCAGTCTCGCGGACTTCGAAGCCTGCGCCATCACACGATTGTTCCATTTGAAGAGAGCCTGTATCGGCGACTCGCAGAGGGACGCGCTGCCGGTACAACGACAAAGATTGCAACGGTCAATGGAGAAGAGACGAAGACGGGTGTCGCGTCCACTCTGCTGCGCGGACTGATCATTCTGGTTGCTGCCGGTGTTGTCCTCTACGCCGCGTGGCAGGCGCTTACTCTTCTACGGCAGGTCCATGGGAGCGAGTTCGCCACGATCCTAAAAGGCGCGATGGCCACCTTTCTCCGAGTCAACGTCTCACTGATTCTCGCCGCAGCGTGGACGATTCCCGCAGGCGTTGCCATCGGCTTCCATCCCCGGCTGGCGCGTATCGCACAGCCCATAGCGCAGATCGCTGCCTCCGTGCCCGCAACCGCACTCTTCCCTGTTCTGCTGCTCGCGCTGGTGCGGATTGGGGGCGGCATGGGGATCGGCTCCATCGCGCTGATGCTGCTAGGAACGCAGTGGTACATCCTGTTCAACGTGATCGCGGGTGCGATGGCGATTCCGTCCGATCTGAAGGAAGTCGCAACGCTCTTCCGCTTCACCACCATTCAGAAGTGGAAGACGGTCATACTTCCGGGGATCTTTCCCTTCCTGATTACGGGTATGGTGACGGCGTCCGGTGGCGCGTGGAATGCCAGCATTATCGCGGAGTATTTTCGTCTGAAGAACCAGACGCTGCAGACGGTGGGGCTTGGTGCGGTGATCAGCGCGGCCACAGACAGCGGCCAGTTTCAGATTCTGCTGCTCGCCACCATCGTGATGGCGATGATGGTGGTTACGATCAACCGGCTCGTATGGCGACCACTCTACAGGCTGGCGGAGACGCGTTACAAACTCGGCGGCTAAGCGACGATACTAAGCCTTGTCCAGTCCCGCTCATAACCCACCTCCGGCTTTCTTCTGTCGTAGAGCGATTGGACTAGCATCACACCAGGTTCATTCCACGAACCCATGCCGCCATCAACCGCATCTAAACTCGCAAAGCGAGTGAGGTGTGGCTATGAAGGCAGTTGTTCTACATGAGTACGGCGGCCCCGATAAGCTGAAGTATGAGGACTGGGACGATCCCCACGGGGGCGACGGCCAGATCCTTATTCGCGTAACCGCAGCCGGAATCAACCCCATCGATTGGAAGATCCGCAGCGGCGCCATGAAAGCTTTTATGCCGCTGGAACTGCCCGCCATCCTCGGTTACGACTACTCCGGCGTCGTTTATTCGGTCGGCAAAGGCGTCGAGGGATATGCCGAGGGCGACAAGGTCTTCGGCCGCGCTGGCAAGACCTATGCCGAGTTCCTTTTGGCTGATCTCACAGGCTTGTCGAAGCTTCCAAAGGGTCTCGATCACATCCAGGCCGCCGCACTCCCGGTGGTCTTGAATACTGGGGAACAACTCATCGTTCAAGCTGGTAAAGTTCAGGCTGGACAGACAGTCATCATCACCGGCGCACTGGGCAGCGTAGGCCGCACCGCCGTCTGGGTAGCGAAGAAGCTCGGTGCTCACGTCATCGCCGGCGTCCGCAGCTCACAGAAGAAGGCGGCAGAGGAGCTCGGGGCCGATGCTCTTCTTGCGCTCGATAGCCGCCAGGAGATGGACTCACTAGGCCTCGTCGAGGTCGTCGCGGATACGATTGGCGGCAGCGTCGGCGACGCGCTCATGGCTAAGGTCAAGCCGGGCGGAACCTTCGCCTCCGTCGTAGGGCCTCCCCCAAATGCCAACCTTCACCCCACCGTGAGAGTGGAGGCTTTCGGCTCCCACCCTGACGCAGCGAGCATGCGTTCGCTCGCAGAAGATATCGCAAACGGAAAGTTCAAGATCTCTGTCGATCGCACCTTTCCGCTCGCCGACGCAGCGAAGGCACACGCTGAAGCGGAGAAAGGCGGCATCGGCAAAGTTGTCCTTTTAACGTAACCACCCCGGCGACCTCAAGTACTTCGTAATTCTAAGTCGCCCGACCAAATGTCGCCCTTTGTTTCGCGGCCAAATTATCTGCCTAGGCGGGAGAACTTGGCTTGCGGAAGGCGAAAATAATGGCCAGCACCGGAGGAGCCAGCAGCACTCCCCAGAACGGAATAATGATGCCCAGCAAAATCGGTCCGAGGAACGCGGCCCACCAGGGCACTTTGGTGGTGCGGTGCAGAACGTAAGGGGCGATGACGAGGCCTTCAAGAATGACGATCAACCCATAGAGGCCCAGGACCAGGCCTAAGCGCCACTCGTCATGACCGCTAAAAGCGACGGCCAGCACAGGGCCGATAAGCGCGACCATGCCGCCGAAGGTTGGGATGATCTGGAGTATGCCTCCGAGGATCGCCCAGAGGGGCGCGAAGGGAACGCGGATCAGCTCCAGCCCGATCAGCCATAAAACTCCAACGATCAGACCATCGAGCGTGGCGGCGCGCCACCAGTTGACCAGCGCACCGCCAGCGGTTTTGAGATGAGTCGTCGTATTGTTGTTTCGGATGTCCATACCAACCTGACCGTCCTCACGCGCATCTGACCTGCTGAAGCAGAACTATAACTCAAGCCACTTTCCTTCGATGCGGACCTTGCAGCTCTCGAGGGAGACGCTCGCGCGAACTGCACTGGAATGGAGCACGATCAACATGGCCGTCATGATGCAGGCGTTTTACTGGGACGCTCCCAAGCACGACAACAAAGAGGGTGAATGGTGGAACTTCGTCGCTGAAAAGGTGGAAGATTTAGGCAAGGCCGGCTTCAGCGCGCTCTGGCTGCCTCCCGTCTCGAAGGCCTCCGACCACAACTCGATGGGCTATGACCCCTACGACTACTTCGACCTCGGCGACTTCGACCAGAAGGGTGGCACCAAGACCTTCTACGGCAACCGCGCGGAGCTTGAAGCGCTGATCGCGAAGGCGCACAAGAACGGTATGGGCCTGTATGCCGACATGGTGCTCAATCACAACTCCGGCGCGGACGAGGAGGAGGTCAACCCTCTCGACGGACAGAAGCGCTGGACCAAGTTCAACCCCAAGAGCGGCAAGTTTCCCCGCGACTGGAACTGCTTTCATCCCAGCCGCTATGAGCAGGTGATGATGGAGGGCGAGAACTTCGCGGGCTTCCCCCACCTCTGCCATCGCAACCCTGTCGTCTACACGGCGATGTTTGAGTACGCACGCTTTCTCATCGAGGAGCTTGGATTCGACGGCTTCCGCTTCGACTTCGTAAAGGGCTTCGGAGCGTGGATCATCGGCCTGCTGGCCAAATATCGCTACGTCAAGAATGACAAGGAGTTTACCCCTTACGTAGTCGGTGAAATGTGGTCGGGCGGCGAAGATATCGAACAGTGGCTGGACAAGGTGAACAAACTTACGGACACGCAGATTGCTGCGTTCGACTTTCCGCTTCGCTACAAGCTGAAGGATGTCTGCGACAAGCCGAGCTACGATCTGCGCAACCTGACCGACGGCGGCGCGGTAGTGATGAAGCGGCCTATGCACGCGGCTACGTTTGTCGACAACCACGACATGGGCGACAACGCGATCGTCAACGACAAGATGATGGCCTACTCGTTCATCATGGTGCATGAGGGGTATCCCAGCATCTTCTGGTACGACTACTACAACAACGGGTTGGCGCGGCCGCTGACACCAAACGGAATCGACGCCCTGATCATCGCTCACCACAAGTACGCAGGCGGCGACTCGCAGATCCTTCACGCCGATCCCGATCTCTACATCATGCAGCGCGTCGGCTACAAGGATGACAGCGTGGACCAGCCGGGACTGATCTACGTGCTGAACAATCTTGGTGACAAGTGGTCGGGCACCTCGGTCAAGACCAAGTGGCCTAATCAGAAGTTCGCTCCCATCGCATGGGACGGCCACGACACCGCCCACCCGGACGAGCGGACGACCGACGCTGAGGGCAACTCCGAGTTCCCTGCTCCTCCTCGTGGCTTTGCTATCTACGCTCCTGTGTAAGAGATGTCCTGCCGGACGGGCGCCCTACGCGGGCAGCGGTCACTTCGTGACGTGTGTACCGGTCGGGGCACCAGGAACACCCTGGGTCCTCCCGTTGGTCGGCACGAGTTTCTGGCTTGCGACCAACGGGAGCACCAAGCGAAGCGGTATACAAGTCACGAAGTGACCGCCCCACGCGCAGTGGGCCCGTCCGGCAGGACACGATACCCAAAAATAAACTTCTAAACCATGGCGCATTTTTAGCAAGCAAAAAACACGGTGCTAAAACACCACGTTAGCCACGCAAAACACCACGTTCTCACCAGCAAAAAACCATCATTTTGCACGGTGGAAAACCACAAACCCCCAATAAAACCGCACCCGCCACCACAACCAGATTTTTTTCCGTGTTCGCGCTCATTTTTCGAGTCCCGGAGAGGCGAATGCTATCCTTAAGGTATGAAATTTGGCGTTCTGGTCTTCCCCGGGTCCAACTGCGACCATGACACACACCACGTAGTGGACGCAATCGCGCACCAGCCCGTGACCTACCTCTGGCACGCCTCAGAGGACCTTCAGGGCTGCGACGCCATCCTCGTCCCCGGTGGATTCGCCTACGGCGACTACCTCAGAACCGGCGCCATCGCACGCTTTGCGCCAGTCATGCAATCAGTGAAGAAGTTCGCGCAAGACGGCGGACTGGTGATGGGGATCTGCAACGGCTTTCAGATTCTGTGCGAGGCCGGACTTCTTCCAGGTGCGCTGATGCGCAACGCCAGCCAGAACTACATCTGCAAACAAACCTTTCTGCGAACCGAGACGAACCACTCTCCCTTTACGCATGGACTGTCTCGCGGACACGTGCTGCAGATGCCGATTGGCCACATGGAAGGCAACTACTTCTGCGACTCCGACACGCTGGAAACGCTGAAGAAACAGGATCGCATTGCCTTTCGCTACGCCACGCGCGAGGGCGCGGTGACTGCTGCGGCGAACCCGAATGGATCGCTCGAGAACATCGCTGGAGTGCTGAACGAGGGACGCAATGTGCTGGGTCTGATGCCGCATCCTGACCGTTCCAGCGAGACACTGCTTGGCTCAGCCGACGGCTTGCTGCTATTTCAGGCGATGGCAGAGTCTTTGGCCGCGGCGCGATAACGCAGCCAGCCTGCTGACGCGGTGGTAAGCTGATCACGCAATGATTGACATTCACCATCACCTTCTGTGGGGCATGGACGATGGTGCTTCGACCCTCGAAGCCTCAGTGGCTATGGCGAAGATGGCTGCAGCGGATGGGATCACCCATATCGTGTGTTCGCCGCATTCGAACGGGCAATACTTCTACGCCCCTACAATCGTTGACGCAAAGATTGCAGAGTTGCAGGAGCGGTTAGATCGCGACTCGGTCGGCGTGAAGCTGGGCCGCGGATGCGACTTCCATATGTCCTATGAAAATATCCAGGAAGCCAAGGTTGACCCGGCGAAGTTCAGCATCAACGGCCTGGGTTATCTGCTGGTCGAAGTGCCGGACTACGGGCTGCCGCGCGGGTTGACGGAGATCTTCTATCAACTGCAGCTTGCCGGTTTGACACCGATCCTGACGCATCCGGAGAGAAACCCTACCCTGCAGAACGATCAGGATCGAATCGCGGAGTGGCTGCAGCGTGGGGTGCTGGTGCAGGTGACGGCGGGGTCTGTGCTAGGCCGGATGGGCAAGCATGCGGAACGGATGGCGCATGAGCTGCTCGAGAATCGGTGGGTGCACTTTCTGGCAACCGATGCGCACAATACGAGCTCGCGTGCGCCGAAGATGCGGGAGGCGTTGGAGCTGGTGGCGACGAAGTATGGCCCGGACTACGCACACCTGCTCTGCGTATCCAATCCTCTAGCGGTATTTATGGGGAAGCCGATGCCGCCGCAGTTGGAGCCGCTGAACCTCTATGAGGACATGCAGGAAAAGAGCTGGTGGCGGAGACTGCTGGGACGGTAGATTCGCTTAGAAGATAGGTCCTGCGGACATATCTTTTACAGTCCGAGGCCGCCGTCGACGGCGATGAGCTGGCCGGTAATGAAGTGGGGCGCCGTGGCAAAGAAGACGGCTGCTGCGGCTACATCTTCGGCGGTGCCGTTGCGCTGCATGGGTGTTTTGCGGGCGAAGTGCTCATAGGCATCGTCGACCTCTCCCTGAACGATCATGCCGGGGGCGATGCAGTTGACGCTGATCTCAGGCGCCCAGGCCTTCGCCATGGTCTTCGAGAGCATGTGCAGGGCAGCCTTGGAGGTGCAGTAGTGCCCGTGGGTGGCCCAGGGATGCAGGCCTCCAAGCGAGCCTATGTTGAGGATGCGCCCTTTGACGGCGCGCAGGTGCGGGTGCGCAGCCTTGGCCACGAGGAAAGGCGCGCGGGTGTTGGTGGTGAACATCGCGTCCCACTGGTCGACCGAGATGTTCTCGAGCGCTTCGGAGGCAAAGATTCCGGCGTTGTTGACGAGGAGGTCGATGCGGCCCAGATCGTTGACGACTGCGGCTACGGTCTGCTCGATGTCTTCTGGATTGCGTAGATCGCAGCGGATGGCCAAAGCGTCGACGTCGTGGGCCGCGAGCGCGTGCACGGCCTCCTCCGCCTCGGTTTGAGAGGCAAGATAGGTGATGGCTACGTTTGCCCCGCGTTCGGCGAGAGCCAGAGCGATAGACCGTCCGATACGCTTGGCCGCCCCAGTTACAAGCACGGTCTTCCCTGTTAGCGGCCTGTCCATAAACTCCTTCTTGCTACGTTATTGCTGGGGTGTTGAATTCGGAGTGGCAGGCTGCTGCGAAGTTGCGGGCGGAGTGGTAGGCACAGGTTTGGTTGTCGGCGTAGTCGGCCTTATGGGCTCCTGGACACCTGGCTTCCTGGTTGCGTCTTTGCCGTCATTGTTCTCGTAGGAGGAGACCTGTGCCCTGGGACGAATCATTGCGACGGCGATCTCTTTGGTGGCCCCGGTGACTTCATACTCTTCGGCAAAGGTCGCAAAGCCCGGCGCGATAACCTGCACGCGAACCGTGCTGCCTGTGGGGATAACGTCGATGATGGCTTTGCCGTCGGGATCGGTTTTGACCTCGAGGTTGCCCTCGTCCTTGCCGTCCATCGACGGGTTGAAGATAACGGCGGCGTTCATGATGGGCTTGCCGTTGAACTTCTTGACGACAGTGACCTCGATGTGGGAGGTGGCCGGGGGCGCCTTGTACTTGCGGCCGCGCTTTACGGGGGCGTCCTGATCCTGGGCCTTGGCGGGAAGGCTGGATGCGAAAGCAAAGAGGAGAACGAGAAACGATAGCGACCAGACGGTGCGACGTGACGACATGGCCTCATTCTACGACTTTTGAGCTCTGATTGTTGGATATGGTGCCGCCTGCGGTCGGTAAACGCTTGCGTGGGTTTCACTCACATTTCACGTAGCCGGGTTGACAACTGGAAGCGGGCTGACTATCGTTAGCAATCGGAAGGCTTGAGTGCTAACGGCTCTCGGGTTTGCCTGGGAGCGGGGCCTATTTGCCTATTCCACTCTTTTATTTGCAGCTCGGGCCAGTACTTGATGGCTGAAGCTGTGTTCTACAACGCGGACGGATAGCCGTTCGCCAAATCGCACCAAGGAGATGTAAGCAATGGCGACAACATCATTTACACCGCTGCACGACCGGATTCTGGTTCGGCGCATTGAAGAGGGCGAAAGCATTCGTGGCGGGATCATCATCCCGGATTCGGCAAAAGAGAAGCCACAGCAAGGCGAAGTGATCTCCGTCGGCAAGGGCAAGTCGAACGACGAAGGTAAGGTTTTCCCGCTGGATGTAAAGGCCGGCGACAGCATTCTGTTTGGCAAGTACTCGGGCACCGAGATCAAGATCGACGGCGAAGAGTTGCTGATCATGCGCGAAGAAGAAGTCCTCGGAATCCTCAAGAAGTAGCACTTCGTGCCGTATACCGCGGCTTCGCCGCACAATCGGCGCTCGGGCGCCTCATTAAAACTTTGACCGGTGAAAGCCGGTGACAGGAGCAACACAATGGCAAAACAGATTCTGCATGGAGAAGATTCGCGTCAGGCTATCCTGCGTGGTGTCAATATTTTGGCCGACGCAGTGAAGGTGACGCTTGGACCGAAGGGTCGCAATGTCGTTATCGAGAAGAAGTTCGGTTCGCCGACGATCACCAAGGACGGCGTGACCGTTGCCAAGGAGATCGAGCTTTCGAACTCGCTCGAGAACATGGGCGCGCAGATGGTTCGCGAAGTAGCTTCGAAGACCTCGGACGTCGCCGGTGACGGTACCACTACTGCTACTGTTCTTGCCCAGGCGATCTATCGCGAGGGTGTAAAGACGGTTGCTGCCGGTGCGAACCCGATGGCGTTGAAGCGCGGTATCGATAAGGCTGTTGAGGCCATCATCGGCAAACGCGATGAGAATGGCGTCTCGGTTGGTGGTGCGTTGTCGACGTTCTCGAAGCCGGTTTCGGGCGACATGATTGCTCAGGTTGGAACGATCTCGGCAAACTCTGACTCGCAGATCGGCGGCATTATTGCAGAGGCAATGAACAAGGTTGGCAAGGACGGCGTCATCACCGTCGAAGAGTCGCGCACGATGGAGACGCAACTTGAGGTCGTCGAAGGGATGCAGTTCGATCGTGGCTATCTCTCGCCTTACTTCGTGACCGATGCGGAGCGGATGGAGGTTGCTCTTGAGAATCCCTACATCCTGATCTACGAGAAGAAGATCTCGTCGATGAAGGACCTGCTTCCCCTGCTCGAGCAGATTGCCCGCACCGCCAAGCCCCTCGTCATCATTGCTGAGGATGTGGACGGCGAGGCGCTTGCGACTCTCGTGGTGAACAAGCTGCGCGGGACGTTGAATGTCGCGGCTGTGAAGGCTCCTGGCTTCGGCGATCGTCGCAAGGCGATGCTGCAGGATATCGCGATCCTGACCGGTGGCAAGGCGATCACGGAAGACCTCGGCATCAAGCTTGAGGGTGTGAAGATCGAGGACCTTGGCACTGCGAAGCGCGTGACGATCGACAAGGACAACACCACCATCGTTGATGGCGGCGGCAAGGATGGCGATGTCGAAGGACGCGTGAAGGAGATTCGCGCACAGATCGACAAGACCACCTCTGACTACGACCGTGAGAAGCTGCAGGAGCGTTTGGCCAAGCTGGTTGGCGGCGTTGCAGTGATCAAGGTTGGCGCGGCGACAGAGACCGAGATGAAGGAGAAGAAGGCTCGTGTTGAGGATGCGATGCATGCGACGCGCGCGGCTGTTGAGGAGGGGATTGTCCCGGGCGGTGGTGTGGCGTTTGTTCGCTGCGCGGCTGCGGTTGAGGATGTCATCAAGAAGCTAGAAGGCGATGAGAAGATCGGCGCCACGATCATTCGTCGCGCGATTGAAGAGCCTTTGCGCATGATCGTCTCGAACGCCGGCGAAGAGGGTGCGGTTGTGATCGGCAAGATCCACGAATCGAAGGAGGCCAACTACGGCTACAACGCCGCAACGGGCGCCTACGAGGACCTGGTGAAGGCTGGCGTTATCGATCCTACGAAGGTTACGCGTACTGCGTTGCAGAATGCGGCTTCGATCGCTGGATTGATGCTGACCACCGAGGCGATGATCGCCGATATCCCGGAGAAGAAGGAAGCTGCGGGCGGCGGACACAACCATGGCGGCGGTATGGATGGCATGTACTAGGAAGTTGTTTCAGGAAAAAAAGTGGAGCCCCGGTGAGAGCCGGGGCTTTGCTGTTTTTGCTGGTGTTTTGAGGGGTGTTTTGTAAAAAGTGGTGCGTTGATGGTGGTTTTTTGGTGGTGTAATCGTGGTGGTTTGCGTGGTGAACGTGGTGTTTTGGATGGTGGTTTTTTGGGGTTGAAAAATACGCCACTGTTTTGAAGATTTTTTTGTTAAAAGACTTTGTCCTGCCGGACGGGCCCACTACGCGTGGAGCGGTCACTTCGTGACTTGTATACCCCTTCGGTTGGTGCTCCCGTTGGTCGCAAGCTGAAGTTCGTGCCGACCAACGGGAGGACCACGCGAAGCTCTAAAAAGGCGTGCGAATGCCCGCTGCCCGCGCAGGGCGCCCGTCCGGCAGGATACCTTGGGTTAGTTGGCGACGACGGTTCCGGGGCGGACCTGGGTGGGAGCGCGGAGTTTGGTCTTGGGGAGGTCGGTTGACGTTCTCAGGCTGACGAGTTTTTTGTTGGCGTCTACGGGGAAGGTGGCGACGTAGGTTCGGGCAATGGCCTCCTGAAACTGCTTGAGGTAGGGTGCCATGGAGACAGGGTTCTGGCCGGTGCTTTGGTAGAGCGAGAGGCCACCGGTTCCCTCTGCGATCTGGGTGAGGTAGTTTTGTCCACTGAAGCTGCCGCGGCCACCGGCGAAGCCGGCGTCGCTGAAGTAGATGGAATAGACGGGTACGCCGGCGCGCTGGGCGTCGGTGACGGAGGCATCGACGTAGGGGCTGTTCTGGTTGAGCGGGCTGGTGCTGCCGTTGTAGGGGTCAACGCCGTTGGTGATCATGAGGACGAAGCGTGGTTTGTGGACGAGGCCTTCTCCGCGCTGGACGGGGCTGACCTGATTTTCGGCTTGGCCGGGCCAGTTCTTGACGAACTCGGAGAGGCAGAAGTAGGGGCTGGCGCTGACGCCGGGGATGCCGCTGGGAATGCGGAGGCCCTGGGCTGCGGCGGCGAGGTTGGAGGTGAAGCCTGAGGCTCCGGTGCCGGGGAAGACGGTGCCGTTCGCCATGTAGCCGACGAAGACTTCGGTGCCTGCGGGGAGGCTGGTGATGAAGGCGCGGAGGTTGTTCATCTCGCGGGCGACGCTGGTGCGGAGGCCGTCGTCGATGAGGAGGGCGACCTGGGCTCCGCCGGGGGGTATGGCGGCGAGGTTGGTGAGTGGGGTGACGCGGTTATCTACCTTGAGGGTGAGATCTTTTGCGGTGGGGCTGACGGGAGCTTTGCTGTCGAATGCGACGAGAGCCTGGGTGGTGGCAGGGCTCTCCTGGGCGTGGGCTGCGGTGGTGGTTGCTGCGGTCGCTGCCAGAAGAGTTAGTGCTAGGAGAGATCGGGTCATTTTTGTTTCCCTTCGTTGGATTAGACGGTGCAGTGAGGCTCTGCGATGCGGAGAGGGCGAGAACATACAAGATAGAAACACGGGGGAGATAGGTTCGTTGCGTTTTAGATGCTCTGTCCTGCCGGACGGGCGCCCTGCGCGGGCAGCGGTCACTTCGTGACTTGTGTACCCCTTCCGTTGGCGCTCCCGTTGGTCGCGAGTAGAATCTTGTGCCGACCAGCGGGAGGACCGTGAGTGTTCATCCTGCC
This sequence comes from Edaphobacter lichenicola, assembly GCF_014201315.1. Lineage (NCBI taxonomy): Bacteria > Pseudomonadati > Acidobacteriota > Terriglobia > Terriglobales > Acidobacteriaceae > Tunturiibacter > Tunturiibacter empetritectus. Next base: position 158,606 of record NZ_JACHDY010000001.1, on the reverse strand, counting down.
AAGACCGGTATACGCGTCACGAAGTGACCGCTGCCCGCGCAGGGCGCTCGTCCGGCAGGACCTATCTTTCGGTTCAGTTACCGCCGATGCGGATCTTCAGGCCTGCGCGGATGGTGAAGGGCAGGCCCGGATAGCCGATGGGGCCGATGTGTTGCTGGCTGAGAAGATTGTCGAGCTGGGTGAAGGCCGTGACGTGGCGAGTAGCACTGAAGAGGAGGTTGAGGTCGAGCTTGGCGTAGCCGAAGTCGAGGTTCTGGTTGGGGAGCAGGAGCGTGTTGCCTCCGTTGCGGTCGTTGTGAAGCTGGAAGGTGGAGTCGTCGCTGCGGGAGGCGAGGGCGCCTTTGATGGCGGCGGAGAATCTGCTGGCCGTGTACTGGGCGGCGAAGAAGCCGGTGCTGGGTGGGCGATTGAAGGGGCGATTACCGACGATGGGTGATAGCGCTCCGATGGGGATGCCGGGCAGGTCGGGGTTGAAGGCGGGAGAGACGTTGTCAGAGGTGAAGGACTGCTCGACCAGTGAGGCGAGGTAGGTGTAGCCGGCGCGGAGGAAGAGGTGCGTGAGGGGCTGGTACTGGAGCTCGAGCTCGAGGCCCTGGGTGCGGTAGGCGAGGGAGTTCAGCGAGGCGGCTGGTACTTGTAGCGCGATGTTGGCGGGGATGTTGAAGTACTGCTCGAGACCGTTGGGGGCGAGGCGCTCTAGCTGATGGCTGAACTGGTTGTGGAAGTAGCCGGCTTTGAGGATGAGCTTCTGGTTGAGGATGTTCTGGTCGACGGCTACGTCGAAGGTGCGTGAGCGCTGGGCGGCGATGGGGTGGATGTTGTAGGTGGCGATTGCGGACTGGTTGGCGGTTTGCGCGAGAAGCGTGTCGAGGCTGGTGAACTGATCTTCGAGGGTCGGCTCCTGTACACCGGTGGCGATGTTGGCGCGGAGGCTGGTGCCGTGGAAGGCACGATGGCCGGGGAGGACTGGGACATAGGTGAGGCCGAGGCGTGGGGTTCCGGCGGTGCCGTAGAGGTGGTTGCGCTCGATGGCTCCGCCGAAGGAGTAAAAGATGCGGTGGTGGAGGTCGCCCTGGAGTTGGAGGGTGTATTGGAAGTTGGTGCGCTGGGCTTGCTGGTTGAAGCCGGTGGTGGGGTTGTAGAGGCGGCCGCGCTCGTCTTCGTAGTGGAAGCTGAAGAGAGCGGAGATGCGGTAGGGGAAGGTGTAGTCGGTCTGGTAGTAGAGCTCGTCGCGGTTGTGGACGTTGTCGAGGGTGGGTGAGAGGAAGGCGGCTTGTCCGGTTGCGGAGTAGCCGTTGGCTCCGCGGAGGATGACGACGTTGCCGTAGGTGACGTGTGGTACGAGGATGCCGTTGATGGTGGCGTTGCCGGTTCGATCGAACTGCTGCTCCTGTTCGCGCTTGCGACTGACGCCGTAGCGGGCGAGGTTGTGCCAGTTCCCTGCTAAGACGTTTTCGACGGTGATGCCGGAGTAGAGATCCTGATCGGATTGCTTGCCGGAGGCGGAGATGCCGTAGAGGTCGTGCGCTTGTGGAAGGCCGGCGGCCGAGTCGGCGTTGCGGAGGGTGAAGCGGGCGGTGGTGTTGGTGAAGATGGTGTAGCCGATGTTGGCGGTGCTGGTGATGAGGTGGAACTGGTCGCGCGGGAGGGCGTTGGAGGTGTTGAGGCGGCTGAAGGCGGCCTGATAGTCGAGCCTTTTGAAGGTGCCGGAGAGGATGGCTTCGTTGCGGTAGGTGTGGAGGTTTCCGGCGTCGCCGGTGTAGTCGAGTGTGGGGTGGAGGAAGTTGCTGCGGGTGGTGGCGAGGCTGACGATGGAGGCTTCGGCGCCGGTACCTTGGAGGGCGCTGTTGGCTCCGCGATAGATCTCGGGGCCGGTGAGGGCGGTGGTGGCGAGGGGCGTGAAGTCGAAGGGGCCGCCGATGTTGGTGGCGGGGATTCCGTCGATGAGGATTTTGTTGGCGTCGGGACTGCCGCCGCGGAGGTAGAGGCTGATGGGGCCGCCGGCCTGGCCGGTCTGGATGGCGTTGGTGCCGGGGGCTTGACGGAGGTCGTTGAGGAGATTGATTTGGGTTTCGAGGGACTGCGCGGGGATGAGCGTGATGGCTGCGGGGACTTGCTGGATTGGGGTGGGGATGGCGGTGGAGGTGGTGGCGAGTTGTGGGGTGACGGTGGCGTACTCGAGGACGAGGTTGCGGGTGACGATGGCGGTGCGGCCGCCGTAGAAGGCGTCGCCGATGCTGGGGGTAAAGGGCGAGGCGGAGGTGAGGAGGACGAAGCGGCCGGGGAGTCCGCTGCGGAGCTCATAGGTGCCGTCCATGAGGGTGAAGGTGAAGGCGACGACGCGGCGGCCCTGGATGAGCTGGATGCGGGCGTTGCCGAGTGGAGTGCCTAGGGGCGTGGTAACAGTGCCTCTTACTACTACGGCTCGGGCGGGTAGGGTGAGGAGGAGAGCGGCGGCGAGGGCGAGGAGGAGGCTGATCGCGCTGCGGGGCGCCGGGGTTTGCATGCTTCGATTGTAAGTTGCCTTGTCCTGCCGGACGGGCCCACTGCGCGTGGGGCGGTCACTTCGTGACTTGTATACCTTGTTTGGGCAAGGCTGGCGGCTTCGGTCCTCCCGTTGGTCGGAGGCTATGGGATTAGGCTACGGGATTAGGAGGAGTTTGCCGGTAGTGGCGCGGGACTCCAGCTCGCGGTGGGCTTGCGCGGCGTCGGCGAGGGGATAGACGTGCTCGACGCGGAGCCTGAGGGTGCCGTTGGCGATAGCGTCGAAGACGTCTTTGGCGCGGTGATCGAGTTCGGCGCGGGTGGCGATGTAGTCCTTGAGGGTGGGGCGGGTGACGTAGAGGGAGCCCATGGTGGAGAGACGGATGAGGTCGAAGGGTGGGACGGGGCCGCTGGCTCCGCCGAAGAGTACGACGATGCCACGGGGGCGGAGACACTGGAGGGATTGCTCGAAGGTGGATTTGCCAACGGAGTCGTAGACCACGGGGAGGCCTTTGTTGCCGGTTAGGGATTTGACCTTCGCGGCGAAGTCCTCTTTGGTGTAGAAGATGACCTCGTCGGCTCCGGCGGCGCGGGCGAGAGTGGCCTTTTCTTCGCTGGAGACGGTGGTGAAGACGCGGGCGCCGAGGGATTTGGCCATCTGGATGAAGAGGAGGCCGGTGCCGCCCGCGCCGGCGTGGATGAGGATCTCGTCGCCCGGTTGGACGGGGTAGGCGGAGTGGAGGAGATAGTGGGCAGTCATGCCCTGGAGGATGGCGGCGGCGGCTTGCTGGGTGGTGACGCCTTCGGGGATGGCTACGAGGCGGGCGGCGGGAGCTACGGCGAACTGGGCGTAGGTGCCGGGGATGAGGCACCAGGCTACGCGGTCGCCGGGCTTGAAGGTGGTGACGTCGGGGGCGACGGAGACGATGGTGCCGGCGGCCTCCTGGCCGAGGGTGTAGGGGAGCTTAGCGGGGTAGCGGCCCTCGCGAAAGTAGGTGTCGATGAAGTTGACGCCGGAGGCTTCGATGCGGAGGAGGGCTTCGCCGGGGCCGGGGGTTGGCGTGGGGAGGTCGGTGAGGGTGAGGACGTCGGCGGAGCCGGTGGTGTGGATCTGAATGGCTTGCATGGTCGTGAATGCAGGGTACAACATGCTGAATTCTCTGTGCGCAGTTGCCGAATCAAAAACGGTTTGTTTATGGGACTTGATCTTCCGCTATTCTCACAAAACCCTCAGTCCAGTGATCCTGTCCGATTTTGTATGGATGGATCTCAAAGCCTTCGGGATAGTCAACGAACCCCGGTTGCACATTCAATCGACTAATAGCGTCTCTCGCGTTTGCTTCAGACAGATACACTCCGATCAAAAGCTCTGTGTCCTCTTCATTTTCCCGCTCACTGACATACCAAAGTAAATAGACTATATCCATTTCCACACCTATACTTTCGCCATCTTCCCCTGAACACTAAATAGATAAATCACGCAGGTTCACAAGTCGCAGAGTCATTCACTGAAGCGTGCAGGTAATTTCTTCATCTAAAATTGAGATATTAGATTCGAGAGGCTACCGTTCAGTCCTCTGTTGTAACTGTGGGGCGAGTTTTGAGTCGAACGTTTGAAGGGGATGTGAAGAAGATTATGTCCAGCCGTCAGTCTTTGCCTATTGCGATTTATTATGAGCAGCCGATCTGGTTCAGGCTGTTGTTTGAGGAGTTGGATCGACGTGGGGCGAACTATGTGAAGCTGAGTGCGGTGGAGCACAGCTATGGGCCGGAGGATCATCCGGAGGACAAGTATGCGGTGGTGCTGAACAAGATGAGCCCTTCGGCGTGGAATCGCGGGCATGGGGATCAGATCTTTTACACGCTGGGGTTTCTGGAGCACCTGGAGAGCAGAGGCGTTCGCGTGGTGAATGGCGTGAAGGCTTTTCGGAGCGAGCTGTCGAAGGCGGCTCAGCTTTCGATGCTGGAGGCGCTGGGGCTTGGGTATCCGAAGGCGCGTGTGATGCACCGGGCTTCGCAGGCGAGTGCGGCGGCGGAGGGTTTGCGCTTCCCTGTTGTGGTGAAGCCGAATATTGGTGGCAGTGGAAGCGGTGTGGTGAAGTTCCAGACAAAGGAGCATCTGGCGGAGGCTTCGGCTACCGAGAACGGGCTGACTCTGGGGATGGATTCGACGGGGCTGGTGCAGGAGTTTGTACCGGCGCGCGGGTCGTTCATCGTTCGCGTTGAAGTTTTGAACGGGAAGTATTTGTACGCGATTAAGATACATATCACCGGCGAGACGTTTGACCTTTGCCCGGCGGATATCTGCAAGACACCGTTGGGCGTGGAGCTGGAACGTGCGGCTTGCCCGATTGATGCGGCCAAGGATGGGCTGGCGGTAGAGGCTTTTGAGGCGCCGCCTGAGGTGATCGAAGAGGTGGAGCGGCTGATGGCTGCTGCGGGGATCGAACTGGGCGGCGTGGAGTTTATGGTGGACGACCGCGACGGAGTGAGGATGTACTACGACATCAATGCGCTCTCGAACTTTGTGGCCGATGGGCAGAAGGTTGTGGGCTTTGACCCGTTTGTGAAGCTGGCGGACTGGCTGGAGGAGGAGGCTCGGATGGTGAATGAGCGACGGGCGGGTGTGGGGGAGATGGCGGGGGCGCGGCTTTGAGCACGTTGGGGAGCACAACGACAGGGAGCACAACGTCTTCGATCGCAACGACGGGGATCACAAAGGCTTCGATCGCAAAGACTGGGATGCGATACGGCTTCTGGTTGCCGGTCTTTGGGGGCTGGCTGCGCAACGTCGAGGACGAGAAGATGGTTGCGAGCTGGGAGTATGTGCGCGACCTGGCGAAGAAGGCGGAGACGATTGGATACGATCTGACTCTGATTGCGGAGTTGAATCTGAATGACATCAAGGGTGTGGATGCTCCTTCGCTCGATGCGTGGTCGACGGCTGCGGCACTGGCTGCGGTGACGGAGCGGCTGGAGCTGATGGTTGCGGTGCGGCCTACGTTTCATAACCCGGCGCTGCTGGCAAAGCAGGCGGCTTCGATCGATCAGATGTCGCATGGGCGGCTGACGTTGAATGTGGTTTCGAGCTGGTGGAAGGATGAGGCTACGAAGTATGGGGTTCACTTCGACGAGCATGACGATCGGTATGCGCGGACGTCGGAGTGGCTCGATGTGGTGGATGGATGCTGGAAGACGCAGGGGTTTTCTTATAAAGGCAACTACTATGACGTGCGGGAGAATGTGCTTTCGCCGAAGCCGGTGAGCAAGCCGCGGCCTACGTTGTATGCGGGTGGCGAGTCGGAGACGGCGAAGAATCTGATTGCGGCGAAGTGCGATGCGTACCTGATGCATGGCGATGCTCCGGAGGCTGTGGGGAAGAAGATCGTCGACATGCGGGAGCGGCGCGAGAAGTTGGGGCTGGGGCCTATGACGTTTGGCGTTGCGGGGTATGCGGTGGTGCGGGACTCGGAGGCGGAGGCGCTCGGCGAGGTGGAGCGGATTACGGATGTGAAGCAGTCGGCGCGTGGGTATGCGAACTATGAGCAGTGGGTGACGGGGTCGAACCTGCAGACGGAGATCTCGTTGAAGGACTACTCGGTGTCGAATCGCGGGCTGCGGTGCGGGTTTGTGGGAACGCCGGAGCAGGTGGCGGAGCGGATGGAGGAGTTTGCCGCGGTGGGGGTGGATCTGGTGCTGCTGCAATCGAGTCCGCAGGCGGAGGAGATGGAGCGTTTTGGGGCTCAGGTGATTCGCAGCAAGACTGTCGCTGCAGTCTAGTTCTTCCCTTTGCGTTGAGGAGGATGTACCACTCAGGTTAATGGAGCCAGGGTTGGGAGCGTTGGCGGCGTCTTCGAGGGAGAGTTATGCTTTGCCATGCTGCTTCGCTCCCTCTTGCTGACCTTCGTCTTTGTCTGCGGTCTCTTCGCACAAAACGATCCTGACTGGACGACGAATCATGAGCCTTTTCGTGTGGTCGGTAATGTGTACTACGTGGGGAGTAAGGATCTGGGTTCTTACTTAGTTACGACACCGCAGGGACACATTCTCATCAACAGCAATCTGCCGAGCAGCGTTCCGCAGATTAGGAAGAATATTGAAGCGCTTGGGTTCAAGTTCAGCGATGTGAAGATTTTGCTCATAAGTCATGCGCATCGCGATCACTGCTCGGGAAGCAAGGTGTTGAAGCAGTTGACTGGCGCGAAGTATATGGTGATGGACCGGGATGTCCCGGTGGTGGAGTCGGGCGGCAAGACTGATTTTCAATATGGCAAGTCGTCGGGCAACTGGTATCCCGCAACGAAGGTTGACCGCGTGCTGCATGATGGGGATGAGGTTCGGTTGGGAGACGTCGTGTTGGTTGCGCATTTGACGCCCGGGCATACGAAGGGATGTACGACCTGGAGTTTGAAGGTACGCGACGGCGGTGCGGTTTATAACGTCGTGATTGTAGGCAGCCCTAATGTGAACCCCGGATATAAGTTGGTGAGGAGCGTGGTCTATCCGACAATGGCGCAGGACTATGAGTTGACGTTTCGGACATTGAAGTCACTGCCTTGCGATGTGTTTCTGGGGGCGCATGGGAGCTACTTTGATCTGGAGGAGAAGTTCGCGAGGATGAAGGCTGGAGCCGTCAACCCATTTGTTGATGCGGAGGGGTACAAAGCCTATGTGTCAGAGCGAGAGCAGGCGTTTCGGAAGGATTTGGCAAAGCAGTTGGGAGACGGCTTCTGAAGTGTAGCGCGTCCGAAAGGTGATATACCCTGCGTAAATCAAGGCATAGAATAGCTTAGATCTATTTCGTTGATTGCGTGACGAGTGGATCAGAGGGACGGTTGAGGGCCAACAGTGAGTGAATGGGTGCAGGGCCTAAAAAGGGCCACAATAGGGCGAGGTGTGCTCCTCGCCGGGATGGTGATACTGATTGCTGGTTGTCACTCGGGCCACCGAAGCGATGTTCTGAACGATCTTTCAAGATTGACTCAGCCGAAGACGGCAACGCTGGGGCCGATTCATTTAGCGGCTGAAGGTTCGGAAGCAATTACGGAGACGTGTGGGAAGCAATCCTTCGAAAATGCGCGCAACGGCTTGATCGTGAGCCAGACGGGATTGCATGAGGACGTGTTTGCTCTGCGTAGTCGTACGTCGTACGCCTCTATCGCATTTGGCCTGGACGATGCGCTGAGGCTTGAGGATGTGCTGCGGAAGGAGTTGAACGAAAACCAGCAGCCGCCGGAGGAGCGGGAGTGTGTTCAGCAGTTTGTGGGATACCTGGAGACGCTGACCGATCCGATGGTGGAGCAGGACAAACTGGCCAAGGATCTGGACGCGGCGGCGTTCAAGGACTCGACCAGGGAAGCGCAAGAAGAGCTGAAAAGAGAGCAGCAGAAGGCAGCGCCTACACCGTCTGGAAGAGACTGAGGCTTAGGTACTTTGGTAAGATGGTGATGGATCAAGATCGGTTACGCGCGTACTCCCCCTAGCACCTCCCCCGCCGAACTGGATCCATTTGCCGATCAACTTCAGCGCCATGCAGCTTTCAAAGACACATCATCAAATCGAAGGCCTTCAAATATGGCGAGCAATTGCCGTCATCCTAGTGGCTGCGCTCCATCTGATGCAGATGATGGGCGGAAGCGGTAGCTTGGCGATGGTGCGATTTGGAAATCTTGGGATGTTCGGCGTTGACATTTTTTTTGTCATCAGCGGATTTATTTTAGGGCTGACCGCGTTAAGGGCTGGGTCGGGAGAGCCCCGATTCGAATCACTCCACTTCATCGCCCGGCGCATCCTGCGAATCTTGCCGATCTACTGGATCGTGATTCTCTTCCCTTTGACTCGATGGCTTCGTTCGAGTGAGGTGTCGGGATTCACCTTCCTGGACTTCTGGTTTCTGCTTCCCGGCCTCTCTTATCCACGGGTCCACTTGATCATTGGCCTGGCGTGGACGCTGATCTTCGAGATGTTCTTCTATTACGTCCTGACTGTGTTTCTGCGGATCACGATACGAGATGCGGTTCGGAATACGATCGCTGCACTGGTTCTTCTGGTGGTGGTGGGGGAGTTTCTGGGCATCCGCCGATCGGGCCTAGTGATTGTCATGAATCCAATTCTGCTTGAGTTTGTGATGGGAAACATTACGGCACTTGGGTTTCAGAGATTCGGAAGACAGCGCAGGACAGGCATTGCGATGCTGGTTGCCGGAGTCCTTGCGGCAGGACTGGTCACTTTCTACACTACGACGAACGTCGCACTGGAACAGAACGTTCTGGTGGGGGTAGATATGCTTCCTCGAGTAGGGACCTGGGGAGTTGCGGCCTGGCTGCTGGTTAGCGGAATGGTTTTCTGGGGGCCGCAGGTGAGGTCTCGACTTGGCAAGATGCTGGTGGAAGTGGGGAATGGGTCTTACTCCATCTATTTAACCTCTGCGATTTCGACCGAGATGATCTCGCGACTCATGGCCAGGATTCCGATAGGGTTCCTGAGGAGCGGTCCCCTTGTCTTGAGAGAAGGGATCGCGCTGGTGTGCGTGATTCTGACAGGTATGGTCTGTTTCTGGTTCGTGGAAACGCCGCTACTCAGGTGGTTGAATGGCAGATACAAGTCGATTTTCCGTCGACGAGTTGCGGCAACAGCCCCTGTCGTCAGAGTCTGACGGGTGCTGCGAAGGTTTGTCTTGACGACGCGGGCTACTGGATGAGGCTCTCTTCGGAGCGCAGGCGCAGGATGCGGTCTACGGCGTAGGGTGCGCGGTGGGCGGCGGTATGAAAGTGGCGTACCTGGAGCTCTCCGAGCAGACCGATACCCATCATCTGGATTCCGGCGAGGATGAGAACGCCGGCGATGACGAAGAGGGGGCCGTGGAGGCTCATGATGTGCTGGCCAGTGACGATCTTGAGGATGAGAAGCCAGGCGGCCATGCCAAAGCCGGCTACCATGCCGAAGGCTCCAATGGTCCCGAAGAAGTGCAGCGGACGCGTCATATAGCGGAGCAGGAACCGGATGGTGAGGAGATCGAAGAAGACGCGGAAGGTGCGGGAGATTCCGTAGTGACTCTCTCCGAACTCGCGGGCGGGATTGGAGATGGGGATCTCGCAGATGCTTGCGCCATACCAGGAGGCGAGGGCGGGGATGAACCGATGCATCTCGCCGTAGAGGGGGATGTTCTGGATGACCTCGCGGCGGTAGGCCTTGAAGGTGGTGCCGAAGTCGTGGATGTCGACGCCGCTGAGTGCGGCCATGAGCCAGTTTGCAGCGCGAGAGGGGATGCGGCGCATGATGAAGTTGTCGCCGCGCTGGGAGCGCCAGCCGCTTACTACGTCGTAGCCCTCCTCGAGTTTTGCGAGGAAGCCAGGGATCTCGTCGGGGTCGTGCTGTAGGTCGCCGTCCATGGCGAGGATGAAGTCGCCCTGGGCGTGATCGAAGCCGGCGGCGAGGGCGGAGGTCTGACCGAAGTTGCGGCGGAGCTTGATGACCAGGACGCGGCTGTCTACGGCGGCAATCTCTTCGAGCAGGCGGTAGGTGCGATCGCGGGAGCCGTCGTCGACGAAGACCAACTCGAAGGTGTCGTTGACGTGCTCCATGACAGCCTTCAGGCGGTCGTAGAGAGTGGTGACATTCTCTTCCTCGTTATGGAAGGGGACGACGATGGAATATTTTGGCACTTTATTATGATACTCCCGGGGTTGCGTTCTTTGGATGACGATCGGAGGACAAAAGATCTGAATATGCTAGTTTTTTTGTCGATCGGCGCGAAGATCGAAGACCGACAGATGCCCGAAAGACGCCGAGACCCGCTAAAAGTGAAAGTTCATGACGTAATCCATACTCTGCGGCTTGCCTAGAAAGGAGCCAGCGACGAACTCGGCCTGTTGAGCAGCCGCGGTGGCTGCATCAGCCAGCCTAGCGTCGTCGCCGATCTCTACCCTGATCTCGCCCACTTTGCCATCCTCGAGGACATCGACGATCAGACGGACCTGGCCGTGAGTTCTGTGGCAGGGCTTCCCTGCCCGGCAATCCGGGGTTGGCATACTGATCAGCCTGGGCGGTACCATCGAGGGTCTGCTTTGAGCGTGGAGCTGCAGGAGCGCCGGCGCTCCTAGAAAAAGGGGGAAAAGGGCCCAGGCTGCACGCATGAACTCATAGTCTCATGAGTTGGTGGGAGGGTAACCGCAATCTTTTTGAATATCAGGCTTGCTTCGCATCTGGACGATGAACGCCCGTTAGACGATGATCACGCGGACCTGCTTTCGGTGGAAGGCCTCGACCAGCTCCGGATCGACGCTATCGTCCGTGATGATGGTGTGCAGGTCGCTTGTAGCGCAGACTTTGACGGGGGTGAAGATGCCGAGTTTGCTCGCATCCGCGACTGCAATGACCTGCTTGGCGTGTCTGACCATCTCGCCCAGAACCAGCGCTTCGTCGGATTCGATGACGGTCAGGCCGTGGTCGGGGTGAATTCCGCATGCGCCCATGAAGACCTTGTCGAAGAAGAGCCGCTGCAGTGAGTCGAAGGCGGTTGCACCGACCATTGAGAACGCGCCTGGCCAGCGGATGGAACCTCCCGTAAGGGTGACGCGGGCGTTGGGGAGGCTGGAAAACTCCATGCCGATATTGACCGCGTTGGTGACGATGTGGATGCCCTCACGATGCCTGAGGCTGCGGGCTACCTGGGTGGTGGTGGTGCCGGGCGAGAGCGCGATGGTGTCGCCCTCGTTGACCATCTCGGCGGCGGCGATGGCGATGCGGCGTTTCTCGTTCGCAAAACGCTCTTCGCGCAGGGGGAAGGCGGCATCGAACCGGAACGGCTCGTAGGTCATCTTGCCGGCCAGCTCGACGCTGCCGTGGGTGCGGTTCACCAGACCGCGCTGGGCAAGTTTGATCAGGTCGCGACGGACGCTCGCCGGGGAGGCGTCAATGGTGACGGCCAGATCCTCAACGCAGCTCTGGCCTTTCTGTAGCAGGAGGTGAAGTATCTGGTTTGCGCGATCCTGTGTCTTCTGGGCCATGTCTCGTCCATTCTAATCACGCTTAAATCTACATATGGCTAAATTTCGGCAGATTGGCGGTTCCATTTTGCGTATATGAACTAGTTTTCTTCAGAATTATGAAAAGTTGTGTTGACAAATGTTTACATAGATTTCTATGCTCTAGCAACAATTTGATTTTCATGACCGCATCAAGCGGATCTTCGGCATCGGCCAGCCGTTGTCCCCTGCGCGGATCCTCCCATGTCCTACAGTCACCCTGGAGTCGTTCAAATGATGAAAGCAGCGCAAAAGATGAAGTTTCTCAACCGTATCTCCTGGGTCGTGATTGCCATGGTGGCACTCTTCTGCACGCAGACCCTGCTGGCTCAGACCGTCACCGGAACGATCACCGGCGTGGTGACAGACCCGAGTGGCGCTCTCGTTGGGGGAGCGAGCGTAGTGGCGCACAACACGGATACAGGTGTGGACTCGACTGCGACAACAAATTCGGCTGGACTGTATCGAGTTCAGTTTCTGCCGATCGGCAGCTATGAGGTGACGATTGATGCGAAGGGCTTCGACAAGGAGACCATTCCTGCATTTCAACTGGAGGTTCTGCAGACGGTCACGTTCAATGTGAAGCTTACGATAGGCGCGAGCTCGACGGTGGTCAACGTCTCGGAGGCTGCGCCAATTCTGAACACCAATGACGCGACGCTCAGCGGTACGTTTACTACGAATACGATCCAGAACTTTCCTTTGAATGGTCTCGACTTCTCGGCTTTGACGCTCTACGTTCCTGGCTCCGTAAGCACGGTGGGCACCTCGGGCACGACGAGTATCGAGCGCAGCACTCAGTACACGGACTCGATCAACTTGAATGGCAACCGCGCCCAGGCGAACAACTACACGCTGGAGGGCATCGACCTGAATGAGACGTTCAATAACCTGATCGCGTATAGCCCTGCCCCCGAGTCTCTGCAGGAGATCAAGGTACTGACGGCCAACTCTCCGGCCGACTACGGCAACGTCAATGGTGCCGGTGTGGTCAGCATTCTCAAGAGCGGAACGAACCAATTTCATGGCTCGGCGTATGGCTACGTTCAGGACTACAGACTCAACGCAAACTCCTGGGTGAATAATCACCAGAGCCCGCCCATCCGCATCAACCCATTCTCCCAGTCTCAGTTTGGGGGCACCTTTGGCGGTCCGATCAAGCGCGACAAACTTTTCTTCTTTGTCGACTACCTGGGTTCTCGTTACCACCAGGGAGGAACCTCTCCGGCAAGCGTCTTTACCCAGGCCATGCGGAACGGAGATTTCTCCGCGCTTCTCACGGGCTCCAATCCGATTCAACTCTACGATCCGTTGAACGGGTTCGCTCCGTATGTCGGAAACAAGGGCGTCCCTATCGTCAACCCGGTTGCGAGGTATCTCTTCGCTCATCCGGAGCTGTACCCGCTGCCAAACGCCACACCGACGGACGGCATCGTCAACAATGATTACCAGGGAGCGCTGCGGACCTTCAGAGCGAACAACCAGGGAGATGTCAAGATCGAGTACACCCCGAACAATGCGGATAGGATCAGTGCGTTCTACTCGAAGTCGACTGCCTATGATGGAGCTACCTCGGTTCTGCCGGTCTCGTTTCCGAATGGCAGCATCTATCCGTCGCAGCTTGGCGGCCTCAGCTGGGTTCACATCTTCTCGCCGGCGATCGTCAACTCCGCACGCATCGGTTTCACACGCATCAATTGGAACCAGGGACTGCCGGTGGATCAGACCGGCGTGTTCGGCAACAAAGGAAACTCCGTTGTAGGGATCACCTTTCCCAACCAGGCCTACCAGGGCTTCACCTCACAAGGCATTAGCGGCGGTTTGAGCAGTTTAGGCAACAGTGCGCAAGACAATGGCAGCCTGACTGACAATACCTACAGCTACATTGATAACCTGACGTGGCAGCACGGCAAGAGCACGTTGAGCCTTGGCGTGCAGGCCCTCCGCTACCAGAACAACTATCCGACCAGCAATAACAACGGCTTCCTGGGATCGTTGAACTACAGCGGCGCCTTTAGCGGCAATCCTTCGCTTACAAACGCAGGTGGGTACGGGGGCGCGGACTTTGTGCTGGACCGTGTGAGCTCCGCCGCCGCCACCCTGACCAGCATCAACGTGGGTCAGCGGCAGTGGCGCGCCTCCGGATTCATCAACGACGACTACAAGGCCACGCCTCACCTGACCCTGAACGTGGGCCTGCGTTACGAGTATGACCAGCCGTGGGTGGAGTCCAATAACAAGACGGGCAACATCAATGTCGCCACCGGTCAGGTGATCTACGCGGGCAAGATACCCGCGGGTGCGCCTGTTGGATCGGGCCTATGCAGCACGCGGGCCTGCTATCAGGCCAACTATAGCCAGATCATGCCTCGCCTCGGCTTTGCGTATCAGGCAAGTGATCGTCTTGTCATTCGCGGCGGCTATGGCGCGACCAGCTTCTTTGAGGGCAACTCGTCCAATCAGCGTCTGACCTCCATCACACCGTTCATCCAGGCCGTCAATGTGACGGTCGTCACGCCGACGCCGGGCAACCCGGGGGTTCCACGAACAGCCGAGCAAGGGTTTACTGGGGGGACTGTGAGTGCGGGCGGCACGTTCAACGTGTATCCGCAGCACATTCAACCAGCTTATGTGCAGGAGTTCAACCTGACAACGGAGTATGCGATCACACGCTCGCTGTCGCTGCAGATCGGGTACGTCGGTGAACTGGGCCAGCATATTGAAGACTACGGCAATCTCAACCAGTATCTGGTTAACGGAGATCCTACGTCGGCTCCGTACTACAACAACCCGTTTATCGGGGTTAATGCGATCGATCCTTCGGTGAGCATCGGCTCCAATTCCCTGCTGATCACGGAATCGCGTGCAGCATCGAACTACCAGGCGCTCCAAACCGTTCTCCGTGAGCGCACCAGTCATGGGTTGGAGTTCACCGTGAACTACTCCTATGGAAAGGCACTGACCAACAGCGCAGGCAACTATTCGGTGAATACCTCAGGTGCAACCTTCGGGGGGCAGGGTGCGTTTCAGAACTACTACGACAGTGCTGCGGACTGGGGCCCTGCTGCCTACGATGTACGCCACAACCTTAGCGGCACGGGTGTCTATGCCTTGCCCGTCGGTCATGGGAAGCAGTATCTCTCTGGAGTCAATCGCCTGGTAGACGAGGCGATCGGTGGTTGGAAGATCTCGACCGCCGCCGTCGTCTACAGCGGGTTTCCAGAGACGATCCTTGGGCCTGGGAACAACTCCAACAGCTTCGGGAATTCGCGTCCCAACCAGTACCGTGCGCTGAAGATCGTGAACCGTAGCATCGCCAACTGGTATGGCACCGATCCTTCAGCTATTCCCTGCACCACCCCTGGAGTAGACAACGGCCTGTGCGCCTTTGGAGCACCTGCCCCCAATACCTTTGGGGACGCGAGAAATGGCAACACCCGCAGTCCGCGTTATCTCAACGTTGACATGTCGGTCTTCAAGGACTTCGTTACCTTCCGTGAGCAGACTCTGGGCTTTCGGTTCGATGCCTTCAATGCCTTCAACATCGTCAGCTATGGCAACCCTGATACCAATATCGGTGACAGCAACTTCGGCAATATCTCAAACCAAGGAACCGCGTTTGGAATTCAGCAAGCCGTACGATCCACGGAACGGCATCTGCAGTTCTCAGCAAACTACAGGTTCTAACACGGTCTGCGGAGCAGTTTTCTGGAGTGTCGGCGACAGTAATTCTTCACCACAAGGGCAGGGCTTCGGCTCTGCCCTTGCCTCTTGATGGGCGGCTCTCCTGGGGGCTCGCACACTTTATTGCAACACCGTCTCAGATAGAAACAAATTTGCTGTCTTCTGTTGTTACTATTTTTTTGAAGTGAGAGAGAAGAGGAATAGGCTTGGCGTTTTATCTGGCACTGGATCTGGGCGGCACGAAGACGGAGTATGTACTGGCAGATGAGACCCGCGAACTGGCGCGAGTGCGGGGCGGCACCATCAAACGCATGCGTACCGACGCGAACACTGCGGCGCAGAATCTTGATAAGGCACTTGCCGAGTTGACCGCGTTGACCGGCGTGTCGATGAGATCGGTTACACGCAGTTGTGTTGGCGCGGCAGGCATCACGGTGGCGTTGGTGACCGACTGGATACGCGAAGCTTTTGCGGAGCGCGTTGGGGGCTCGCTGGTCCTCGTTGGGGATGTGGAGATCGCGCTCGATGCCGCGTTCTTCGGCGGGCCGGGAGTGCTTGTGATGGCCGGTACGGGCTCGAACGTCGCCGGGCGCTTTCTATCTGGGGATCTGACAACTGCCGGCGGTTGGGGACCTGCGCTGGCCGATCAGGGCTCCGGCAACAGAATCGGGCATCAGGCGCTGCGCGATACTTTTTTTGCCATCGATGAAGAGCGTACGACCACTTTGCTGCCGGCGATTCTTGATCTGTGGCAGCTTCCCGATCTCGATTCGCTTATCGGGTATGCCAACCAGATCCCTGCTCCGGACTTTACCCGCCTTGCTCCCCTGGTGGTGAGGTGCGCGGTGGAGGGAGACGCTGTGGCGCAGAACGTTCTTCAGCGCGAAGCAGAAGAGCTGGCCCACCTTGCGCATCTGGTCATCGAGCGGCTGCGGCGTGACGCATCCGAGAGCCGTTCGGGATGGGTTCCCGACCTTGCGTTCACCGGGAGCATCCTTGAACATGTCGCGCCGATCCGGGACGGAATCGTTCAAGCTCTGCTACGCCGGTACCCCTCCCTGAAGGTTCTGCCCGGCACTGTCGATCCCATCCTGGGTGCTCTCTGGCGGGCGCGGATTGGAGAACTGCCGAAAGCTGGATGAATAGCGTCAGACACTCTTTGACTCGACGCTAAAGCCGATGCATTGACTTTCTCGATCCACATCTCTCATAATTTTGATTATTTGAGACTAAAATTTCCACTTTATGAATTTTTCCTGTATATAAGTAAGGGCCTCTTTGTCGGATACCTCTCTGCAGGATGGCCAGGCTAACTAAATTCAAGGATCGGAAAGCTCCCGTGGTTCGTGTGAGTTGATGCGCAAGATTATCTTCGAACTCTGTGCCGAGAGTATTCAGGCTTGTCTCGCCGCGCGCGAAGGCGGGGCTGATCGCATTGAACTGTGCACCGCCCTCAGCGAAGGTGGTCTTACCCCGAGTCACGGTCTTACACGCGCCGCGGTTCTCCGCAGCGGACTTCCCGTTCATGTTCTCTTGCGGCCTCGAAGCGGCGACTTCGACTATACGGACGATGAGTTCGCCCTGATGCGAGAGGATCTACTTCATGCGCGCAGTCTCGGAGCGAGCGGCTTTGTGCTCGGCATACTTCGCATCGACGGCACGGTGGACGCGGAACGGACGCGCGAGCTTGTAGAACTGGCTGCCCCGCTCGAGATCACCTTTCATCGCGCCTTCGATTACACCAACTCGCTGGAACAGGCTTTGGAAGACGTGATTGCGACTGGCTGCAGGCGTGTTCTCACCTCCGGGGGCGAACCTGATGTGCTCTCGGGAGTGGACAAGCTGGCGCGGCTGGTGAAACTAGCTGACGGAAGAATTGATGTCGCCGTCGGCGGCGGTCTGCGTATTAAGGATGCAAAGGCCCTGGCTCGTGCGACTGGCGCCAGCCACTTTCATGGCTCTCTGCGTCGGAGCGAAGCCAGCAGGATGCAACACGAGCGTCGCTGGGTTCTGGAGGACGCAGATTCACTCGACGGCACCTCGCGCTTTGTGGTGGACTCGGCTGATGTGCTGGCCATGATCGAGAACCTGCGAAGCTCCTGACTTCCGGACCACGTTCGACGTGCATTGAAGCTGAATTGCAAGTCACTTCCAACAGGTCTTAGTCTGGTATGCCCTTCGCGTTGCAGATGGAGCAGGTGCGCCGGTGCTCTCTAAGAATCTCCATGGCTGCAGCCTGTTCACGCTTTGCTGTCTGAAACCTTGCGCTGCGCACGGCAAACGGCGATGCGTTTGGAGAAGAGCTCTCTAAATCATTTTCGGCTGCTAACCGCGTCCTTGTGGCTTCTTCATACTGGCGTTCGGTCCTGTAGCATTCTGGGTTTGACATGGCAGGAAAGCCCTCACAAGAAGATGAAGCACAACGATCCGATTTACTGGCACTGCCGGACTATAACAGACCATCTCTCCACTTAATTCAAAAGCCTCCCAGACTGCTGAGGAGGCTTTTCTTCATTTCTTGATTGCACTCATGTAGAACACGAATGTTTGGAGGTCTACTAACTTATTGAAATCATGGTGGGCAGTGAGGGATTCGAACCCCCGACCCTCTCGGTGTAAACGAGATGCTCTAACCAACTGAGCTAACCGCCCATTAAATTTCTTTAGAACCTGAGTCAGTGTATGGGAGCGGCGGGCTGGATGCAATGTGTGGCTGCCTGACACTTCATTTCACTTCTGGCGCAGGTTATAATTTTTGATACCCCCAGGGGGTATTTTGCATCTAACCCTGAAGAGGAGAGATTTCATGCAGGAAGCGCTCGGGTTGTCGATTGAAGGAATGCATTGCGGAGCTTGTGTTCGCAGGGTGACGGACGCACTCGGAAAGATCGAAGGGGTTGAGGTGAGTTCGGTCGAGGTTGGATCGGCCAGGGTGGCGTTCGATCCGAAGCGGGTATCGGCGGAGAAGATCGCCGGTGCGGTCAACCGGATCGGCTTTACGGTACGCAGTGAAAAGTAACTGTGGAGGAAGCGATGTCGGGTAGTTTGAAGATCAAAGACGGAGTTGACGCCAAGGGATCGTTGGCCTCAGCTTCAGCCGTAGTCACGACACCGGTAGAGCATGTCACCATTCCTGTCTCCGGGATGACCTGCGCGGCGTGTCAGTCCTTTCTTCAGCGAGAGCTTGGCAATCAGGCTGGGGTGCGGGATGCGACGGTCAACCTGATGCTGCACAACGCGACGGTGACGTTCGATCCAGGTGCGACTTCGACCTCCGCACTGGTAGATGCGATTCGAAGCACAGGCTACGGCGCAGAGTTCCCTCTCGAACACCGGTCCGCCCTCGAAGAACAGGAGCAGCACGACGAGGCGCAGCTGAGGGAGTATCGGCAACTGCGAGTGAAGGCCGTGGCAAGCTTGATCGCCGGTGGCGTGGCCATGCTCTTGTCTATGCCACTGATGACGATCGACGGCATAGGCGGGATGGAGCGGATGAAAGATCCGCTGATGAGTTGGAACATGCGGGTGATCGATCCACTGTTGCGCAGCGCGCTTCCCTGGATGTATCGAATTGATGCTGACCTGATTCGCTGGTTCCTCTTTGCGCTTGCGACATTCATTCTGAGCTGGGCAGGACGACGGTTTTATACCAAGGCATGGTCTGCTCTTCGGCATAAGACGGCGGATATGAATACGCTGGTGGCGCTTGGTACCGGCGCCGCGTATCTCTACTCGGCTGCCAGTACGATCGCTCCCGGATTTTTTGTGGCGCGCGGCATCGCCCCTGATGTTTATTTTGAAGCGGTCTCTCTGATCATTGGGTTGGTGTTGGTTGGGAATGCGCTGGAGAGCAGGGCGAAGGGACAGACAGCAAGCGCTCTGCGAAAGCTTGTGCAGCTTCAACCGAAGACTGCGACTGTTCTGCGAGACGGTATGGAGAGCAGCGTGCCGTTGGAGTCGATCCGGAGTGGCGATGTTGTGCTGGTGCGGCCTGGCGAGCGAATACCTACGGATGGAGAGGTGATCGCGGGCAGGAGCAGCGTGGACGAGTCGATGCTGACAGGCGAGTCATTGCCGATTGAGAAGACGGCTCGAGACAGGGTGATGGGAGGAACGCTGAATCAGCGGGGATCGCTACAGTACAGGGCGACCAGCCTGGGGGCGGCCAGCACATTGGCACAGATAGTGCGCCTCCTGCGCGAGGCCCAGGGATCTCGTGCTCCAATTCAACGCATCGCGGATCGCATCAGCGCCGTGTTTGTTCCGACGGTGCTGGCAATTGCGATCGTTACCTTCGCGGCGTGGCGGTTGTTCGCTCCGCACTCCGGCGTGATGCAGGCGTTTGCGGCTGCCGTCACTGTACTGGTGATTGCCTGTCCTTGCGCGATGGGTCTGGCTGTTCCGACAGCCGTGATGGTGGCGACGGGACGGGGAGCCAACTATGGAATTCTCATCAAGGGTGGAGAGGCTCTTCAGCGATTGGAGAAGATCGATACCATCGTGCTGGACAAAACTGGAACCATTACGGCCGGGCGTCCCGAGGTCACTGATTTTTTTCTCGCTGCTAGCGATGACGATGCGGCAAGAACGCAGAGCCCGAGTGCCGTCGAGGATCATGTCCTGCTCGTTACGGCCGCACTGGAACGTGCCAGTGAACACCCTCTCGCTGAAGCCATCGTTCAATACGCCGTAGCACGAGGTTTGAATCTGCCTCAGGCTGAGGAGTTTGAATCGCTTCCCGGACTCGGCGTGGTGGGAGTCGTGGATGGCGAGACTCTATTGATTGGCAATACCGCATTGATGAACAAGAACGGGGTTCTCGTTGAGCCGATGGTTTCTACCGCAGAGCGAATGTCGGAGGAAGGAAAGACTCCGCTATGGATTGCGATCGAGGGCAGACTGGCCGCTGTTCTCGCGGTTGCGGATACGATCAAACCTGGCTCCATCGACGCTGTTCGCAAGATGCACGACGAGGGGCTTCGCGTGGTGATGCTTACCGGCGACAACGAACGCACAGCTCACGCCATTGCACAGAGAGTTGGCGTCGATGAGGTCCTTGCGGGAGTGCTCCCTGCTGGTAAGGTGGAGGCCGTTAAGCGTCTTCAAGCGGAAGGTCGAGTTGTCGCGATGGTCGGAGATGGGGTTAACGATGCTCCTGCACTCGCACAGGCTGATGTGGGGCTTACGATGGCCAGTGGCGCGGACATCGCGATGGAAGCCGGAGATGTAACGCTGATGCGGAGCGATCTTACTGGCGTCGCAGCAGCGATAACCCTGTCGCGGGGCACGATGCGCGTGATGCGGCAGAATCTGTTTTGGGCCTTCGTCTATAACGTGATCGGGATTCCGGTAGCGGCTGGTGCACTTTATCCGGCGTTTGGTTTGCTGCTGAGCCCGGTGATTGCCAGCGCGGCGATGGCGCTCAGTTCTTTCAGTGTTGTCACCAACAGCCTCCGATTGCGACGGCTGAGGCTTGAATAAGGAAAACCATGGCTACGAAAAAGACAAATCTTCCATCTAAAAACGCGGTAGTCGATTCCTGCGCCTGCGAGATAGGCGAATCGGAACGCAAGGCTACTGGGGTGGATCCTGAGATCAAGGCCTCCAACCTGCGCCGTCTGCGGCGTCTCGAAGGACAGATTCGGGGTTTGCAGCGCATGGTCGAGGAGGACCGCTACTGCGCCGACATTCTGACCCAGGTGTCGTCGGTGCAGGAGGCACTTCGCTCCGTGGCTCGGGCCTTGATGCGGAATCACCTCTCTCACTGTGCGACTCAAGCCATTCGCAGCGGATCGGTGGAGGAGAGGCAGGCGATGTACGATGAGTTGCTCGAACTCATCTATAAAAACGCCCGCTAACGACGAATCGGTCCATTAAAATCTTGCTTGATCTGATAGACTTACAACTGTCGTTGAGTTGGACGTACTGGTCTTCGAAAAGGACCGTAGCCGAACTCAAAGACAGCGAATCAGGTTTTTTGGCGATGGTATGTCTGCCCGTTCTGAGTAAGATATAATCGCTATCGAAGGTGAAATGTGGGGACGTAGCTCAGTTGGTTAGAGCGCTGCCCTGTCACGGCAGAGGTCGCGGGTTCGAGCCCCGTCGTCCCCGCCATATATTCCAAAAGACCTACGGAACGTATGGACCTATAGTGACAACTTGCAATCCGATCCACAATTTGCAATCGGCCAGTACGGAAGTCCAGCGCATTTGTCGATTGGAAATCTGTACGTTCTTAACGATGACAAGAT
This sequence comes from Edaphobacter lichenicola, assembly GCF_014201315.1. Classification (NCBI taxonomy): domain Bacteria; kingdom Pseudomonadati; phylum Acidobacteriota; class Terriglobia; order Terriglobales; family Acidobacteriaceae; genus Tunturiibacter; species Tunturiibacter empetritectus. Next base: position 137,161 of record NZ_JACHDY010000001.1, on the reverse strand, counting down.
TGCTTCTCATTCCGGATTCGGTCTTCATCACCATGCCAACGTCGAGATCATCACGTATGTTCGGTATAGAACAGTGACACGGGGACAATTGTTGTGGGAACTCGTGAGGAGCATTAAATGGCGTCCGGGATAGTGCGAGTACCATACCAGTCACTCTAGCCGCGCGATTCGTCGTCCCCAAAATTCCCCGCACTCGTGGCAGCCTACCCGGACCTAATATTGGTCTTTTTATCATGGGCAGGTTCATGCAACCTGCTTAAATATCAAAGCACCGCAGCTGCTCCCGATCAGACCTGCCCTCTGCCACCATCAACGAACAGTTCGATACCCGTGACGAAACTGGAGTCGTCCGACGCCAGAAACAGCGCCGCTTTTGCAATTTCGTCGGGATCACCCATCCGTCCCATTGGGATGGTGGACACGATTCGTGCGATGGCGTCTGCAGGTTGTCCATCGATAACCGGCGTATCGGTCGGCCCCGGACTAATAACGTTGGAACGAATATGACGGTCCTTGAGATCCGAGGTCCAGGTTCGGACAAAGGAACGGAGAGCGGCTTTCGTCGCACCATAGACGCCGAAGGCGGGCGTGCCTTTTACGCTCGCCACCGAGCCGTTGAGGATAATCGAGCCACCATCGTTCAGCAGCGGTAAGGCTTTCTGCACAGTGAAGAGCGTTCCTTTGACGTTGATGTCGAAGAGCTTGTCAAAATGCTCCACTGTGATTTTGCCTAGGGGAGCAAATTCGGCGACACCGGCGTTAGCGAAAACTACATCAATTCTCCCCTTGGTCGTGACGGCCTCATAGAGACGATCAAGGTCGGTCAATTTGGCGATGTCTCCTTGAACGCCAGTAACGTTGGTGCCAATTGCTTTCACGGCCTCGTCGAGCTCCTTTTGACGACGGCCTGTGATGAAGACGTAAGCCCCCTCCGTGACGAAGAGCTTTGCTGCAGCCAACCCTATCCCCGTCGTGCCACCGGTAATGACTGCCACTTTTCCTTGCAGCTTCTTAGTTCCGAACATTGGTAGTTTTCCTCTTGCTCCCCGGTCTCAATCCCCCTAAAAGATGCGCGGCCTGGCCTCGATTACGCTTGGGTTGAACCGAATAGCTTCAGCATTTGCTGATTGAACCCGTTCACCAAGGCATGTTCCTCAGGGCCAGGATTGGCTCGCAGAGGCTTCGCCGCTTGAACCAGAATTTCATCAGCATCTGTTCCAAGCACGTCCAACGTTTCGTTAATGAACTGGTCGAGAGGCATTGCCTGCTCCGCTTCCCGGCTGTTCATGAGTTCCGTGCGCACCCACGGCGGCGCTATCTCAAGAACGCGAACACCGCTGTCTCGAAGCAGGAAGCGTTGCGACAATACATAGGAGTGGAGCGCAGCTTTTGTGGCGGAGTAGACAGCCGTCACAGCCAACGGCACGAAGGCGAGGACCGATGTGTTGTACGCAATCACACCGCGACGGCTCTTCATCTGCTCCATCAGGGCAGATGTCAAGCGGATAGGTCCCAGAAGATTGGTCGTGACGGTCGACACAAGCAGCCTGTCGTCGATGACGCCCGTCGCCTGATCCGGTTCCATGATTCCGGCGTTATTGATGAGAACATTCAAATCCGGGTGTTCTGCGATCAGCTTCTTCGCCACACCTTTGATGCTGTCCGGGTCTGCGATGTCGAGTTCTATGGCTTCAATGCCTGGATTGGCCTTGGCAACGGAGTCCAGATGGCTCTTCCGTCGGCCTGAAATGATCACTATGTTTCCGCGCTTGTGCAGTTCCTCTGCGAGCCCACGGCCAATGCCCGATCCGCCGCCGGTAATGAAGATAGTGTTTCCAGTGAGATTCATGATGTCTCCGATCTGTGTGAGCAAATGTTGCGTGGATGTCGAACCCTTATGAAGGGAACCTGTCGCCAAACATGGGAAGGCCGCTGATGGATTCGGCCTTGGTCGCCTCGTCCTGCAGAACATCCCAATGCTCTCTAAGAAGTCCGTCTTCGAATCGGACAACGTCAGCGGCAATCCAGGCGGCGGGCCGTCCATTCCCTGTGAAACGGCCGTGCGCTATGACATAGTCACTTTCTGCAACAATGAGTTGATTCTCATAGCGCAACGTATCTGGCGACGAACGGACCAAAGCGAACAGTCCTTCGCGTCCCGGCGCGATGTGCGCGCTATGCTGGATGTACTTCGGCGACCAGAAGCGTTCTGCTGCTGCGTAGTCGCGTTTGTTGAAGAGAGTGTCGAAGGCTTCGAGAACAATCGCCTTGTTCTGTTCGGGTGTTGTCTTTGGCATGTTCAGCTCCTGGGTTTTCTTACGATGATTGGTAGGTTGGGTAATCGGAATAGCCGTGCGGCCCCGAGCCATACACGGTTTCCCAATCAACCTCAGCAAGAGGGGCATTCGAGGCAAACCTCTGGACCAGGTCAGGATTTGCGATGTAAGGACGGCCGAACGCTACCAGATCTGCCAACCCTTCCGCGATCAGACGATTCCCGCGATCACGGTCCATATTCACGTTCGCGATCAGTGTGCCTTTGTAGAGAGGACGGAAATGCTGGAACATGCCATCGTCTGCCAATTTCTCGAGTGGAGTACCGGAGAAGTCAGTGGTATTGCCCATGAGCAACAAGTGCGAGAGATTGTAAGAGCTCAGCTTCTGAATTGCGTATTCGGTGACGGGCAGGGTTTCGTCATTGGCTTGAAATGCACCGCCTTCGTGCATCGGGCTGATCTTGACTCCAACCCGTTGTGCATCAACCTCACCCAGGACCGACTCGACGACCTCGAAGAGAAAACGCGAGCGATTCTCCAGGCTCCCTCCATATTCGTCCTTACGCAGATTGGTGGTGGCGTTCAGAAACTGCGAGATCAAATAGAGATAGTTGGCGAGGATCTGGACACCATCGAAGCCGGCTTCCATCGCGTTTCGTGCAGCTCGCGCGAAGTCCGTAACCGTGACTTGAATCTCCTGCTTCGTCAGAGGCCGGGGTGTTACCGTGGGCTTCCTTCCCGTCCGCGTGACCGAGATCTGGCCTGGATCGACGTTCGATGCGGACACGGGCTGCGCGCCGTCCAGTAGTTCAGGATGCGAGATTGCGCCGGTGTGCCAGAGTTGTGCAATGATGCGACCACCAGCCGCATGGACGGCGTCCGTGACGCGTCGCCATCCGCGGACCTGCTCCTTCGTCCAGAGGCCTGGTGTGTCGGCCCAGCCAAATCCTTCGGGGCTAATCGCAGTGGCCTCGGCGATGATCAGTCCGGCCGAAGCGCGTTGCACGTAATACTCCGCCTGCAATGCTGTAGGCACATGATCGTGGGGATGGGCACGCATACGAGTGAGAGGCGCCATGACGATGCGGTTAGAAAGATCGAGCTCTCCCATTCGATACGGTGTGGAAAGCGGCTGATTCGACATCACATGTGCTCCTGCATGGGTCTTGTTGGGCCTGTCAAAGCCGTTTTGAACCATTCAGTTCTATACGATGATGGGGGCGTAGCGAGGATGCAGAGATATTGAACTATTTAGTTCTTTATCGAATAATATGTCTATGGGACGCCCGAAGAGCTTTAGCCGAGAGGAAGTGCTGGAGAAGGCTATGACCGTCTTCTGGAAGTACGGGTTTGCGGACACGAGCCTCCAGGAATTGGAACGAGCCACAGGCGTGAACAAGTCAGTGCTGTACACCGAGTTCCGAGACAAGGAAGATCTTTTTGTGGCGTGCCTTCGGCACTACCTCGAAAGCCAGGAGAAGAGAGGGCTTCTCACCAAGGAGCCTCTTGGCTGGAAGAACGTCGAGACTTTTCTCAAGAATGGCCCCTCAACAAGGGGGACCGGCAGGGATGTTTTTCCGTCAACTCTATGAGGGAGTTCGCTATCCTTCCGGATGAAGCTTACGGTGCCGTGGCTGAGAATCGAGCCCTGTTAGAGCGCCTTCTCGCCATGAATATCGAGGCAGAAAAGCCCAGGATGGCTCCTTCTGCCATTACGGAGATGGTGCTGTCCTTCTTCTCCGGATTATGCATTGAGCGCAACCTCAAATCCGGCAAAACCTCGCCGACCCGCAAGATCGAAAATTTCATGACTGCCCTTCGCAGTCTCTAATCACGATTGGCACCGATATGTCGGCTTTCTATGAGCAGGTCACTGGTGTCAACGTGTTTTTTCCTCAATCAACGTCTTTGACTTTGCTGTTGTTTGTTGTGCGGCACGTTGCTCTCCACCGTGTTTCTATTCGCACTCTTGAAGAGCCTTTCACGAAGCTGGCTCGGTGCCGGTTGAGGTTCGAGAGGAGAGTCGATGCTGCCATTTCTCGCCGGTCTCTTAGACCAAAGCCGACTCGCAGTCATCGGAACGCGGTGTCATCGCAACGAGTAAACATCATCCGACCCCACGGGTCGCCGACCTCGCACCCAGTCGTACGATCCACATTTCGGTCTCCAGCAACGCAAGGATGGTCTAATGTCTATTCCCGAGTTGTTCCAGAGAGATTTGCGGCCAACCTGAAGTTCCTGGCTGGAATTAACTCGAACAAGTCCGGTACCAGTCCTCATAAACCTCGGGTCAATTGAAGATTTTGAGTGATTCTCCTGAGAAAAAGCTATACCCTGTACCCCAGAGATCTCGGCAGACAGACCGATGCAAGGTTTGAAGTTTTCGGAAATTACTTTGGTAAGTTACTGAGACTGAACTTACATTTTCATTGTGCGGACGCAAATCTAGAGAATAGACTTTGCGTGAAATTTCTGGCCTGGGAGCACGTGTTAGCTATGTCAACTCAAACCATCTCGAACGACCTTCTTGAAGAGTGCTGGATTACAACCGACCCGGATCAGCTGAGCCGCGGATTTGATCGCGAGCACTTCGAGATCACTCATTCGCTTGCGGAACATCCGTTATTGCAGATTCCCGAGCTCATGGAGCTAGCGGATCGCACGAAAAGGGACAGACCAGGAGGCATCTACTACGATGCCGGTAATATCCGGGTCGACCAACGATGGGATCAGATGCCTGCAAAACAGTTCTCAGTCGTCGAGACCATGGAACGTATCGAGACCTGTGGAGCCTGGCTCTTATTCAAAGACGTTCAGAAAGACCCAAAATACAAGATATTTCTAGGCAGTGGGTGGGAAAAGATCAAATCAAAAATTGATCAGGATCTGAAGTCTCGAATTCTCCGTGAAGATGCGCTGATCTTCGTCACCTCTCCGAAGCGCATCGCAACCTACCACATCGATCGAGAGTGTAGCTTCCTGCTCCAGATCAAAGGAACAAAGACAATTCACATCTTCGATCGTGCGGATCGAGAGGTTCTTCCTGAAGAGGAGATCGAACGCTTCTGGACGGTGGATAACAACGCCCCTGTCTACAAACCACAATTTCAGGCCCGCGCTACTTCGTATAAATTGCGCCCCGGAAACGGTGTGCACATTCCGGTGAACTGTCCTCACTGGGTCGAAAACGACGACAACGTCTCTGTTTCGCTCAATGTCAACGTTCAGTTTAAAGACACCCTTCGCGCGAACACCTACCGCGCAAACCACGCTCTTCGAACGCTCGGTCTGACTCCGCGGCCGCCCGGCCAATCTCCTACCATGGACTACCTCAAATCTCACTCCGTGGCTGCTGCAGCTGCTGCAAAGGCCGCCTTGCATAAGCTGTCTTCCTTGAGAAAGTCTTCTTAAATGCATCCGAGTAACTTAACAGGCGTGGTTTTTATTGTTGGATATCTCTAAAGAACGTACTTCGGGACGGATAGAAGATCCTAAGTCAACGTGGTTTGCACTATGCATTTCCCAATTTAATAGAAGATCGTTCTGAGCTTCGACCTGCCACTATTGTGATTGGCTTCAGCCGGCTGGTAGCACTCGAGTTCGATTCAGGAGTTATCCGAGCTGCTCCATCGTGTCGCCGGATGAGTATTCTCGACAGGTTATGCGACTATTCGAAGTTATTTTAATTGCGACCCTGATTGCTGCCGCCGCGGCGCAGATGACGAAATCCGCCGCAAGTTGGTCGAGGACCTTTGCGGTGCTCGGAGTCCTCGTCGCGATCTGGCATGTCCTCCATGAAGGAACACATTGGCAGATGTTCCCAGCCCTGGCGGGTCTCGTCCTGCTCGTGGCCTGGCTACTGATACCAGCATCTCGTCGAGCTTCACGCTATCCATCGATGAGAAACCCCGTGGCCATTGCTGTCGCGCTGCTTTCCGTCACTACGTTCGGTCTCCTCCTGATCGTGCCCATGTTTACTCTTCCTAAACCAACGGGGCCCTATCCCGTAGGAACACGGATCATTTATCTAAAAGATTCGAGTCGCACGGAGGACAAAGCAGAGAAACCCGGAACCGCCAGAGAATTAGTGGTGCAGCTATGGTACCCAGCCGATCCGTCGAACAATCATCTGGCAGCCTACGAGAGGAAGTCCGAGACAATTCCACTCACCTCTTATCGAAGCGTCCTTTGGACTAACTCCAGAGAAGATGCCCCCGTGGCAGCTCAGGGCGGCCCGTTTCCCGTCTTGCTGTTCAACCATGGCTGGGCAGGAAGACGAACACAGGATACGTTTCTGACCGAGGACCTTGCCAGTCATGGCTATGTAGTCGCCTCAATTGATCACACCTACAACTCCAGCAGAGTTGAGTTGCCCGGAGATCGTATCGTCGATGACATCGATGGAAGCGACCCAATTGATACCAATCTTCATTCGGTTGGTGAAATTACCGAGACGTGGAATAAAGAGCTAAATAAATGGGTGGCCGACGAGGTCTTTATCCTCAACACGCTGCAGAGCGACAATCTAGATCAAAAGAGCCCTTGGTATGGTCGACTCGATACTCAGCGAGCCGGCGCCTTAGGCCATTCCTTCGGCGGTGCTGCAGCCGTGCAGATGTGTTCCGTAGACGCCCGAATCCAATCCGCAGTAAATATGGACGGGTGGACATTCGGAGATCTCCGCCAGCGCCCGGCCAACCAGCCGACGATGTTCCTTTACGGAGTAGCAGCAGGCGGCTCGCTCCCACCAGATCCAGGAACGATGGGGGCTGCCGCACACGCCGAAGCGGAACTAAACGCAACCGATCGCAACGAGGTCGATACAAGTCTCAGGCAGTTTGGCGGGTATAAGGTGTCCATCAGCAACACCGCACATATGGACTTTACAGATCATCCTCTTGTTAGTCCGTGGCGCAGATGGACACAACCCGACCATATTTCGCCGGCGCGTATAGAAACTATCGTCCGCGCCTACGTACTGGCCTTCTTCGATCAGACCATTCGAGAAACAAAACCGCCTCTGCTCGAATCGGGAACGTCGAGTCCGTTTCGCGAAGTCAAGATAGAGCATTGGAGTCCAGAGTCTAAAGCAGCCTCAGTCGAGACAGCTCTGAAGCCGCCGCACCTGCTTCAATAGAGCACCCTGCAGACGGGCACTTCTACCCTGTTGGTTCATCAAATCGACTCAGGCACCCATGGATCGACTTCGCTAACACATCGATTCCAGGTACAGATAGAACCTGCCAGTGATCGCCGGGAACCTCATGAACTTCGACGCCGCCTTTGAAGATTGGCGACCAGCCGTTGTCAGAAGGAATGCTGCTATCCGCCTGCTTCGCGGCCCGAAAAAGAGTCAACTTTTGTGAGACTGATTTCACTCTATAGTTTCGTGCAGCTACTGCGTTAATCTCGTGAGTATTCTTAAGAAAAGCTGGCAATGTTGAGAACATTCGTGCGGCGATCGTAATGGTGTAGCGCACTCTACGTTCCGTAAAATCTTTGAGAAAAAAATCCCACCACCCTTTGGCGCCCCCATGCCCTCTTTGACTGTGAAAAAAACCAACAAGACCGGCGGGTTGGCCCGGCCCATTGCTTGAGGATGGTTCGGCGGACAATCCTTGGATGTAATCTCTTGCTCGCGAATCAAGCATCCCCAGCAGGCCAATTGTTTCGCCCGCCGCTAGGAGTTGATGGGCCATCTCGAGTACCATGATTCCACCGAAGGAGTAACCGAGCAGATGATAAGGCCCCTTTGGCTGGACCCGTCGAATCTCTTTCAGGTAGTGAGCGGCCATATCCTCGAGGTGGAGCAGCGCAGGCTGATTTAGCTCAAGCGCCTGCGCCTGCACTCCGTAAACTGGTTGGTCTGCACCGATTCTTGTCGAAATGCCATAGAAGTTGACTACGTTGCCTCCCGCCCCATGAACAATAAAGAGAGGCCGCTTCGTACCTACAGGTTGAATCGGCACCAGCGATGTCACCGTGTTTGGCGCGTAGCGTCTGCGGACGAGGTCCGCAACCATCTTGATCGTCGGTGCGGAGATCAGACTGGCCAGGCCGAACCCCATGGAATACAGGCTGTTCATGCGTGTAACCAGGCGAAGGATGGAAAGCGAACTGACTCCAAGCGAAAACACGTTGGTATCGGCCGATATCTCCTCGACGCCCAGCATCGAACGCCAGAGCTCGAGCAGTTGAATCTCGATCGGATCACTGATCGTCGCAACCTGTTCGTCCAACTTCTCCATGATCGCGGCGCCACCATCAAATTGCTTCTCATGGACTGACCGCATGTTTCTGCGAGGCACACCTTGGCTCTGGGTATCAGGAAGTTTGGCAGGAAGGAAATCGTCTGCCGGAGCCATCTTCTCCAACTGGATCGATGATTCCTGCACAGCAGACTCCAGCAGAGCTATGAAACTCTTCAGATATCGTTGAATAGTCCCTGGGCGAAAATAGTTCGGATTGTATTCAAGCTGCAGCCGCGGCCCTTCTTCCGGCCGGTCGACGATGGCGAACATCCACTCGAAGACGGCCCCTGGACTCATCGACCTCAGTGGTGTGATCTCAAGTCCGGCAACCCGCTGGATCACCATAAAAGACTTCTGATACAAAAAGAAGATCGGGATTTCAAACGAAGTATTGTTGTGCGAGAAATGTGAGTCGTAGATCAGCTCTTCAAACGGAAGCTCCTGATTTTCGTATGCGCCCAGCGTCCAGTCCTGCACCTTCGTAAGCAGCGATCGAAAGGTCTCCTGTGGTTCGATCCCCACTCGAAGCACCTGAATATTCATAAAGAGCCCGATCAGCTCTTCCGTATCTTCGTTCCGGTTCGCGCACGGAGATCCAATGACAATATCCCGCTGCCCGGTCATCCGGTGCAACAGAGCGCAGAAGATGCTGAACAACAGGATATTCAACGTTACGTTTTGATTTTTGCAGAACTTGTGAGCCAGCGCGGTGAGCTCCGGTGAAATGAGAAGCGTCTCGATGTCTCCTGATTCGGAGTCCGTACGGACGTCTCTCCGGCCTTCAGGGGTCGCATCGTGAGGAAGTTCAAGTCGCCCAAAGTTTGTCCCCAAAGTCTTTCGCCAGAAGTTCAGCGACATCTCTGCAGCTTCACTCTTTCGCCACTCCTCCTGCCAGACAGCGAAGTCAGCAAACTGAATCGGCAGGTCTGACAGAACAGGTTCCTTCTCTTCCATCAGAGCTTCATAAAAGACCGCAATGTCGCGCAGCAGAATGCCAAGAGAGATGCCATCGCAAATGATGTGGTGCATCGTGACGAGCAGCAAATGATGCTGCGGAGCAAACTTCAGCAGCTTGAGAGCAAGAAGCGGTCCGTTGAACAAGTCCATGCGGTAAGCCGCGTGTTCACGGATTAGTCTGCCTGCCTCAGGCGAGTTCGCCGCGTCGGGCAAGTGCTGCAGATCCTTGACCGGCAGTGCAACGCTGTAGGGTACCCCGATGATCTGCGATAGTCTTTCATCCACCATCGCGAAAGTCGTTCGCAACATCTCATGTCGTCGTACCGCCAGGGTAAAAGCCTTCGCCAGCAGATCCACATTCAATTCGCCAAGGCACTGCCACATCAGCGGCATATTCAACGCGGGATTGCCGGGATGCATCTGATCCAGCGACCAGAAGCGAACCTGTCCTTGCGTAGCAGGCATGACGTATACTTCGTCCGCCTGCGGCGCCGTCGAGCTTACGACAGGCGTTTCGTCAGGTGTATTCGTAGTGACCCCCGTCGCAGATTGGAAATGTTGCTTCATCCGCGCGTCCCACTCTCACCACGATAAGTCTTTCGCGGAGCGACAGTAATTCGCGGCGCTGCTTTGATCGTGTTGGATCTTGTCTCCGCTTGCTCCCCCAACCTATCGGACAATGCCAGAATCGTCCGATGCTTGAATATCTGCGCTGCCGTTACGTTCAAACCTTCCTTCTGCGAGCGTGCGGCGATTCGGAAGATGAGCAACGAGTCCGCGCCAAGCTCAAAGATACTATCTGTAATGCTAACGCGGTCAAGCATAAGCACCTCAGCCCAAATCTCCGCGAGTTTCTTTTGTTCTGCCGTCGCAGGGGCAGTGAAAGGCCGCTGCGCAGAGTGAAGACCTGCCTTCAGAAAAGTCTCCGCATCCGGCAGTCTCTTGCGGTCTATCTTTCCGTTCGGAGATCGTGGAAGCTGAGGCAGCGGCAAGATTGCCGCAGGAATCATGTATTCCGGCAGTGTGCCAGCAAGCATCGTGAGCAGATCTGCTGTTAGCGCCGTAGCGTGTTCAGCGGAGTTGCCGGCATCGACATAGGCCACCAGCCGAGTGATCGCTGCTCCGGCGCTCTTGCTCGTATGCGCGACCACCACAGCCTCGCGCACTGCGGGGTGCCTGTTCAGTGCAACCTCAATCTCTCCCAACTCAATTCGATAGCCGCGAATCTTGACCTGGAAGTCGGTGCGGCCGAGCAACTCTACTTGTCCTTGTCCCTCCGCATTGACATGCCAGCGACCCAAATCTCCCGTCTTGTAAACGCGCCCCTTGGCAAATGGATTAGGCAGGAACCGTTCGGCAGTCAGATCGGGACGCTTCCAATATCCACGCGCCAGCCCCGTGCCTCCTATGTACAGTTCTCCCACAACTCCTACGGGCACCGGGTGCAGCCGATGATCGAGCACATAAAATTGTGTATTCGCAATCGGAGGCCCAATCAGTAACGGTCCCGTGCCAGCGGTGACCCGTGTAGCGGATGACCAGATGGTCGTCTCAGTCGGCCCATAGACGTTCCACACCTGCTCGCTTCTCTCCACCAACTGATCCGCCAGGTCTCGCGGCAGCGCTTCGCCACCGCAAAGAACCTTCAGCGGCAACTCGCGGCTCCATCCCGCGTCGATCAGCATTCTCCAGGTGCCGGGAGTGGCCTGCAGCACGGTCGCTTTACTACGTTGCAGCAGCTGCAGCAACAGGTAGCCGTCCGCAACCTCCTCTTCGTTCGCGATCACCAATCGCGCTCCCGTCAACAAGGGCAACAACAATTCGAGTCCCGCGATGTCGAAGGCCAGTGTGGTCACCGCTACCAGAACATCCGCACGATTCAGGCCAGGCTCCCGCTCCATCGATTGCAACAAGTTCATCAGAGCGCCCTGTTCAACGGCTACACCCTTCGGTCTGCCAGTTGTACCAGAGGTATAGATGACGTACGCCAGCGAATCCGCCGCAGCTGGCACTTCAAGCGGCGCATCGCTCTCCTCGGCTATCTTCGTATCCAGTACCACTACCTTCGCCGAGGTTTTGAATCCCGGCTGTGCGGTAGAGAACGAACCTCCCACTAGCAGCAACGCAGCGCCCGCATCCTCGAGCACCATCTCCAGCCGATCCTTTGGATGCCGCGGATCCAGCGGCACATACGCCCCCCCGGCTTTTAATACTCCAAGCAGCGCCCCAAGCATCTCCACCGACCGCTCTACACAGAGCCCAACCAGATCTCCCGCCTTCAGCCCCTCTTGCTGCAATCGATGCGCAACACGATTCGAATATTGATCCAGTTCCCTTCCCGTCCATCTCTTCGAACCGCACTCTACCACTACCTGATCGGCTTGTTTCTGGGCTCGCAACTCCGCAATCCGATGGATCGGAACAAACTCGCGGCCGAACTCCACCTCGGTCCGGTTCCAACCCTCCACTATCTCCCGCTGGTCTTTCTCGTCCAGCAGTTCAAGCTCATCCACCCGCAACGTCGCATCCCGCACAACACTACTCAGCAGATTGGCATACTGGTGCATCCAGCGGCGAACTGTCTCTTCGTCAAAGAGGTCAGTATTGAAGTCGCAGTCGAATTTGAGATCGTCTTCGGTCTCGATCACATTCAGGAACATATCGGTATTTACAAACTGCTTCGGGTTTGCCTTGATCTCCGCTGACAGGCCATCAAAGCCAATACGTGCTCCGATCTTTTCAAGGTTAAATTGAACCTCGATCAGCGGTAGCCGCCCCGCATCTCGCGGAATCGAAAGCTTGTGAAGCAGGCTGCCGTAAGTAAACTCCTGATGATCGAACGCATCGAAGAGCACATTGCGAGTCGCAGCAAGATGACTCTTCGCCGTCTCCGCCTCTGTCAACTGGCTCAGCATCGGCAGAAAGTGAACGCAATGTCCGACGAGGCTAGCATTCTGAAACAGAGCCTGCCCTGCCGTAGAGATGCCAACCACTACCTCCGGCTGACGGGTCAAACGATGCAGCAAAAGTTGAAAGCCCGAGAGCAGAGTGACATAAAGCGTGCAACCCAGCCGAGCGCTTGCACCCTTCAAATCCGTATACAGAGCGGGCCCAAGACTGCCCTTCAACGTTGCTCCATGATAAGTCTTATTCACCGGGCGAGGTCTGTCGGTCGGCAGATCGAGCACCGGTGCCAGGCCGGAAAACTTATTAACCCAGTAAGCTTCATTGTCCGCAAACTCACCCGACGTCTGACGGGTCTGCTCCTGAACCGCATAACTACTGAACGGAAGCAGAGGAAGCAGTTTTTCGCTCGCGCTCCCCTTCGCACTGTAGAACTTGCTGATCTCTTCGAATAGTTGGTTCACAGACCATCCATCCAGAACAATATGATGCCCCGTAAAGAGCAGCACAGTTTCATCGGCGGACATCTTAAAGATCGTTGCGCGTGCAAGCGGCCCCTCCGTAAGCGAGAAGGGTATCCTCCCCTCCCTCTCAATCGCCTCGTGCACCGTCTGCTCCCGAGAGGCATCTGCCGCAGAAGAAAGATCCACCTGTTCGACAGCGCCGTGAAAGGCCGGAGCGATCATTATCGATTCGCCATCCTCACTGATAGTGCTGCGCAGCGCATCGTGTCGAGCAAACACGGATTCGAGCGCCTGCTTCAATGCTCTTTCATCAACATTGCCGCGCAGACGAAGCGTCACCGACTCATTGAACGCACAGTTCATCTCATCGCCCAACGCAGCCGCAAAGTAGATCTCCCGTTGCGCCTCAGTGATCGGAACCTTTACAGGAGAATCCTTCAGAGCCGCAGGATGCATCGCAGACACCGGCGCTACAACCGCATGACTCTGGTGCTCCCCGTGGCTGGGAAGTGCGTTGCTGGACTGCATCTCTTCGACCGTCTCACGGAATACGTCCTCAACGGTTTGCAGATCCGCGTCGGTGTGCGCCGTCGTAAGGAAACAGGGATAACCTTCCTGAATGTGAATTCCCTTCTCCCGCATCGCGTAGTACAGCAGACTGCCAAGCCGAGCGTCACCGTGGAAGGTGAAGTAAAACCACGACGCGAAGTGATTGATCCGGCTCGGAACGCCGCGCTCAACAAAAAAGTTATCCAGCCGCGTCGCCATCTCAGCGGTCTTTCGATTCAGATCAAGTTGAAGCTGCGGCCCAGCAGCCTTCAGATGATTGAGAACCGCACGTGCCGCCGCGAGCGCCTGTGGATGTCGAACGAACGTCCCCGCGAAGAAGGTCACGCCAACCTCAGGGATCGAAGCATCGCCGTACTGCCACGCGCCGCCATCGAGCGCATCCATAAACTGCGCCTTGCCCGAGAGCACTCCAATCGGATACCCGCCGCCGATCACCTTGCCGTACGTCGCAAGATCGGCTCTCACCCCGAAGGTCTCCTGCACCCCCCCGGGGGCAAGTCTGAAGCCGGTAACCACTTCGTCGATAATCAGCGCAATCTCTGCCTGCTCCGTAATCTGTCTCACGGTCTTGATGAAAGCAATGGGTTGCAGACCAGGGTTGCGCGTCTGCACCGGTTCAATCAGAACCGCCGCAATCTCACTCGCATTCTTGCGAATGTACTCAAGCGAAGCGTCGGCCCCATACTCCAGCACAACCACATTTCCTGTATTCGCAATCGGAATGCCCGGCGCAAGCGGCACCGTTCCCCGTGGCGTATTGCGAACAAGAACCTCGTCAAACGTTCCGTGATAGTCGCCGGCAAAGTAAATGATGCGATCGCGTCCCGTAACCGTGCGGGCCACGCGAATGGCCGCCATCACCGCCTCCGACCCAGTGTTGCAGAAGGTCACCCGATCGTTTCCCGTCAGCTCGCATATCTGTGCCGCAACCTCACCCGCCAGCGGAGACTGCGGTCCGATGGCAACGCCTTCTTCAATCTGTTTATGGACAGCGTCCAACACAAACTGCGGAGAGTGCCCGAACATGATCGCCCCGTAACCATTCACGATGTCGATGTACTCATTGCCATCGACATCCCAGATCCGCGAACCTTTGGCGCGCTCGGTCACAAGGGGATACACCATCTCCTTCCACTGCGGCCTAAAACCGGCAACCGCACGAGGGTCGGCAAGATGAACCCGCGCCTTGTCTGTCAGACGCTTGGACCCTGGCGTCTTCTTCTCGTACTTCGCAATAAGCGCGTCGAGATACTGTTGCTGATCGCTGTCAAGATCCTGCTGAACCCGCGGTTGCAGCGGCCTGTAAGATCCGTGCTTGACCTCAGCCGTTTCTCCCGTCGATGCCGGTGCCGCTGATGATGATGACGCAGCAGTGGCCACACCAGGCGTAGCCGCCGTCACCGCTGCTGAGGCCGCCGATGAGACAGCCGCCGGCAATCCCGTCGTTGCGCGCAACGCTGCCATCTGCTGCTCAAAGACCTTCGACATCATCGCCATCTGCTCACTAAAAAGCCGCTCCGCAGCAGACCCGGCAGGGGCCGACGAGGCCGAACCCGAGAAGTTCGCAACCGGCGCGGAGACGCTGGAAGGAGTAGCCACCATCTGGACAGGGGCAGCCTGAACCTGCACCGCTGCCGGAAACGCATCCGGCGGAAGCACGCTGTCCAGATAGCCGGAAAGACTCGCAATCGTGGAGTACTGCTCCATGATCTGGCGGAAGGTCAGCTTCACGCCGAACTTCTTCTGAATGCCTTGAGTCGCCTGGGTGAGAAACAGCGAGTCAAGCCCAAGCTCCAGAAACTGATGATCCACCTGATCGGGGGTCACTTCGATCCCGCTCAGCTGAGTAAAGACCTCTGAAACAATCGGCTGCAGACGCAGCTTGCGTTCTTGCATTGGTGCCTCTTTCAACGGTTCCATTGCGGCGGGAATAACTTCACCTCCGCGTTCTATATCGAGCATCTCTGCTCTAGAAATGATTGGCGATTCGATAGGTTGCGAGCCCACCGTAAATGGTGGCGGCTCCACCCAGTACAGCTTGCGTTCAAATGGATAGGTTGGCAGCGAGACTCGTTGCCGCCTCTCCTCTGCATATACCTTCGTCCAGTCAGGCGTCGCCCCCGCAAGCCAGAGTTGCCCAAGCGCCTCCTGGAGCGAACCTGCCTCCACGGGAGACTGTTCATCCCGCTGCGCAAGTGACGAGACGATAACGGCCGTACTGCTATTGGGCTGTTGACGCGCGAGCGTAGCCAGCGTATTTCCCGGTCCAACCTCCAACAATATCTGCGGAGTCGACATCAGCGTCTTCAGCGCATCGGCGAAGCGAACAGGGTTACGAACCTGATCGGCCCAGAAGCGCGGACTAGTCGCCTGTTCCGGTTCGATCCATGTCCCAGTGAAGCTCGAAACATACGGGCGAACGGGACGGTGCAGCGTGACCTTGGCAACCTCCGCCTCAAACCCCGCCAGCATCGGATCCATCATCGACGAATGAAATGCGTGCGAGGTACGCAGCCTGCGAAAGAGCGCCCCATCCGCCGTCAGCCTCTTCTCCAACCTCTCAACGGCCTCAAGCGGCCCTGCCAGGACGCTCAGCTTCGGAGCATTCAACGCAGCAATCGAAATATCAGCGGCAAGATACGGCTGAAGCTCCGACTCGCTGAGCCGCACGCCCACCATGGCTCCGCGCGGCATCTCCTGCATCATCCGTCCGCGAATGCTCACCAGTCGCAGAGCATCTTCGCGACTCATAACCCCTGCAAGAACAGCCGCCACATACTCCCCGATGCTGTGGCCCGCACTGGCTCGCGGTTCAATCCCCCACGCCTGCCAGAGCTTCGCCATCGCGAACTCCGTCACGAAGATTCCCGTCTGCGCGAACTGCGTCTGCTGAATCCTCTCCGCAGCCTCCGGCGTCGCCACATCCACCGGAAAGAGAATCTCGCGGAGGTCGAGGCCAAGCAAAGGTCGCAGAATCTCGCAGCACTCCTCTACCTCACGACGGTACAACGGTTCGCTCTTATACAACGAGCTACCCATGCCCGCAAACTGCGCCCCCTGCCCTGGAAACAGGAACACAACCTCTGGCCGCTTGGCCGGCACAACTCGATTCGCCTCCGGCTTGGCTGACGAAAGTTTCGCAATGGCATCTTCAGCGCCTGCAAACACAAACGCAGCACGGTGATCAAACGCCTTTCTTCCGACCGCAAGCGTGTAGCCAACATCTTCGAGCGGAACTTCAGGGTGCTCTTTGATGTATCGAGCAAGATTGCCGATAGCAACCGGCAGCGCAGACTGCGATCTCGCCGAAACACAGAGCAACTGCGCCGAACGCAAGGTAGCTGCCAAAGGCTGCAGTGCAGGCGCCTCTTCCAACACCACATGCGCATTTACGCCACCAACTCCGAAGGCGCTCACCCCGGCGCGTCGCGGCCCATCAGATCGCCATGGACTCAACTCACGATTGACATAGAACGGCGAATCTTCAAAGTCGATGTTCGGATTAGCACTCTCAAAGTTGGCCAAAGGAGGCAGCGTCGCTTTCTTCAAAGAGAGCGCCGTCTTAATCACCCCCGCCACTCCCGCGGCAGCGTCCAGATGCCCAACGTTTGCCTTTGCGGTACCAATCGCGCAGAAGCCTGACGCCGCCGTGTTCAAGCGAAAAGCCTTCGTCAACGCCGCAACCTCAATCGGATCACCCAACGGCGTCGCCGTTCCATGAGCTTCAATGTAAGTAATGGTGCGCGCATCGACCCCAGACATCGCCTGCGCGGCAGCAATCACGCCCGACTGACCGTCCACACCCGGAGCCATGTATCCAGCCTTCATGGAGCCGTCGTTATTCACTCCAAACCCACGAATCACAGCCGTGATATGGTCGCGGTCTGCGATAGCATCCTCCAACCGCTTCAGCAGAAGCGCACCCGCACCATGGCTAAAGACCGTACCAGTCGCGGCAGCATCGAAGGGCCTGCAGAAGCCATCCTTCGATCCAATGCTTCCTTCCGAATACAGGTGCCCGCGTCTCTGCGGAAACGTCACCGAAACACCACCCGCCAACGCCATATCGCACTGGTAGTTCAGCAGGCTCTGGCTCGCCTGCGCGACTGCAACCAGCGAAGTGGCACACGCCGAAGCCACGCTGATGCACGGCCCACGCAAATTTAACTTGTAGGCAACCCGTGTCGTCAGGAAGTCTTTGTCGTTCCCCATAAACGACCGAAACTCGCCAACCTGATAGTTCCCCGTCACCTCATCGATAAACGCTCGATCGCGGCAAAGATTCGCCAGCAAATATGTGTTGAGACTGCAGCCACCGAAGAGTCCGATCTGCCCCGCATAGGTCGATTGATCATAGCCCGCATCTTCCAGCGTATTCCAGCACGTCTCCAGAAAGATCCGATGTTGAGGATCCATGCTCTCGGCATCGCGAGGCGATATGCCAAAGAACTCAGCGTCGAACATGCCGGGGTCATCAAGCACACCGCGTGCAGCAACATAGTCCGAGCCATACTCGAGCCCTGCGCTGTTTCTCGCCTCCAGTTCGGACGGAGAGAAGTGAGAGATCGTGACCTTCCCGGCAGCGATGTTCTGCCAGAACGTCTCCACATCCGGCGCGCCCGGAAACCGTCCCGACATGCCGATGATTGCGACGCAGTCCAGCATCTGCTCGTCGCCCGCATCCGCGTCAGTCCTACGCGTCTCTTGATTCAATCGCTCACTCATGACGCCACGCCCTTCGTCGCCCGAGCCCGCGCGAACGCACCTCTGGCCTTCTGAGCCTGCTGCTGAATTGCGTCTTTATCCGAAGCCGAAGATCCATTGGTCGAGAGGCGCTTCGCTAACGACCGCACCGTCGGGCACTCGAACATCAACGTAATCGGAATCAGCCGCTCGAACTGCGCCTGCAGCCGCAGATGAGCGCTGATCAGCAGCAGGGACGTCCCCCCCGAATCAAAAAAATTATCGTCCAACCCAATCCCTCGCAGATCGAGTACATCGGTAAACACTCGCGACACCCGCTCCTCGGTGTCAGACAGCGACTGTTGCGTCGAACCCGCTGGAACGACGCCAGCGGACCCCACAGAAGGAGCAGGCAATGCGGCTACATCCAGCTTGCCGTTCACCGTCAAGGGAAGTTCCTGCAAGGCGGTGTACGAAGAAGGCCTCATCTGCGCAGGCATCTTCGAAACAAAAAACTCGCCAAGCATCCTGGCGGTCAGTTCAATACCCGGAGCCGCAACAAAGTAAGCCGCCAGCCGTTGAGTTCCCGTCTTATCCGTATGCGCCACCACGCACGATTGCTTGACCCCCGGCGCTTCAGCCAGCGCAGCCTCGACCTCTCCCAGCTCGATGCGAAACCCGTTGATCTTCACCTGGCTATCGTTCCGGCCGAGATACACAATCTCGCCATCAGGACGAATACGCGCAAGATCGCCGGTACGATAGAGCCGGTCACCAGGCACCCGCCTGAAGCAATCGTCGATAAACCGTTCCGCGTTCAGCTGCGGACGATTCAGATAGCCGCGCGTCACCCCGCCTCCGCCTACATAGAGCTCGCCCACTTCACCCTCTTGCACTGGCTTCTT
Organism: Edaphobacter lichenicola; assembly: GCF_014201315.1. NCBI lineage: Bacteria > Pseudomonadati > Acidobacteriota > Terriglobia > Terriglobales > Acidobacteriaceae > Tunturiibacter > Tunturiibacter empetritectus. The sequence goes on along the minus strand of NZ_JACHDY010000001.1, from coordinate 118,151 downwards.
TGCTTCATCGAGCAGATAAAGCTGCATATCGGGTATCGGCGTCCCAATCAGACTCTCCTGCACCGACTCCGCCTCTCCCGCAGTGATCGGCCGGTACGTCACGTGGACTGTCGTCTCGGTAATCCCATACATATTCACCAGCCGCGGAGCCGTATCCCCATGACGCTGGAACCACGGAGCCAGCTTGCGATACTGCAGAGCCTCCCCGCCGAAGATCACCACACGCAGTGACAGGGGCAAAACCGCACTGTCCTGCTCCACCTGGATCAACATAAAAAATGCCGACGGCGTCTGATTGAGCACCGTCACCCGCTCCCTCGAGAGAAGCTCGTAGAACTCTTGCGGCGAACGGCTCACGACGAACGGCACGATCACCAGCCTCCCGCCCGTCAACAACGGTCCCCATATCTCCCACACCGAAAAATCGAACGCGATGGAGTGAAACATCGTCCAGACATCGTTCGCTCCAAAGTGAAACCACGCGTCGGTCTGCTCCAGAAGACGAAGCACATTCCTGTGCGTCACCATCACGCCCTTCGGCTTGCCCGTCGATCCCGAGGTGTACATCAGATACGCTAAATCTTCTCCCCTTGGTGCACACGGAGGACTGTCCGGCTCCGAAGAGTTCAGCGTCGCAGAGTTCGGAATAGAAGACCCACCCTCCATCTCCACAACCGACACAGATAAGCTAGTTAACTCTCCCGACACCCCCGAAGCAAGAGCTGCGGTCGTTACGATAGCCACCGGCCTCGCGTCCTCCAGCATCTCCAGAACCCTGGTCTTAGGATACCCAAAGTCGATGGGCAGATACGCGCCGCCAGCCTTCAGGATGCCGAGTATTGCCACGATCATCTCAGGCGAGCGGTCCAGATAGATCGCAACAAACGAGTCCGTTCGAACCCCAAGCTCCTGCAACCGCCTGGCAAGGTGGTTCGCCCTCGCATTCAGCAGGCCGTAGGTCCAACGAACCTCTCCGCAGACGATCGCAACCTGGTCCGATTTTGCCGCAGCCACCCGCTCAAAGACACTGACGATCGTGTCGAGAGCCCTTCCGTCGAATCCGCTCTTCCCCGGAACCTCGGAAGCCTGGGGACGTAGATCCATCAGTCGCTCGCCCTCAATGGCCGAATTCTTAACATGCCCATTGTTCTCCATTGAGCCCCACGCAGATCAGAACCGCAGCAAAGACGAATTGATTCAGAGTGCCCGCCGGCATTGGCTAATCGATCGCAACTTCGCTTACATCGCTCCATCAATTAACTAATCGATCTATCCATTCAACTGATGGATGCAACTTGAGCGAAAGGTACTGCCAGAAGCTCTCGAAGTCAACCCGTTCATGTTGCCTAATTGTACGCACAATTCGAAAGATGGATTAAAACAATCGTGCCCGGAAATACCGGAAAGTTGTAGATTTCCCAGCATTTCGACGCCCTCCAGACGGGGAAGAACTTAAGTACCCAGGAGTGGCTATGATTGCAGTACAGTTGCACCGCGCCCCCGGTTGTCTCTTATGTCGAGTGATTGGAAACAGGTCGATATCCTTCCGCCACTCGAGACCGGCGAAGTGCAACTCTGGCGGATCGATCTGGCCGGTGCCACGGGGCTGCACAACCGCTTCGCCCCGTTTCTCGCTCCGCCCGAACAACTCCATTCAAACCGTTGTCGGCCCGGGCGGGTGCAGGACCATTTCTCCATTGGACGAGCATGCCTGAGAATCCTTCTCGGAAACGCCTCCGGCCTGGACTCCCGCTCTCTGCCAATCTCGACCGGAGTTCATGGAAAACCTAAACTCTCTCCCATCAACGGAGACAGCATAGCCTTCAACGTAGCTCACTCCGAAGACACCATCCTCATCGCGCTTACCCGCACCGGTTCCGTCGGAGTGGATGTGGAGTACTTCGACCGCTCGACCGACATCATGGAGGTCGCCCAGTACAACTTCACGGCAAGCGAAAACCAGTGCCTGGCAGCGATCGCCGATCCCCGCTCCCGCATCAAGACCTTCTATCGCTACTGGACCCGGAAGGAAGCAGTTCTCAAAGCAGACGGCCGCGGACTCATCGCCTCCCTCGCGTCCTTCGACATATCCTTCGAGTCAGTGCACCGGCACCCCGTTCGCATCGGCCAGTCCACAGACGATCAAGGGAAGTTGTTCTTCGTCAGCGATTTGACCCTGAACATCGAAGCCGCCGCAGCAATAGCATTCGAGTCGCCTGAATCGCCCGTACGACAGCTCATCTTTCCGCTTAGCCACCCGTGGTGAGCTATCCCGAGCTCTCCAAAAAAATGTAGCCGACAAATTCTCCTGATCCCTCGACAAGCCGTCTGATACGTCTATAACTAGAGGAACAGATGGCCCTTCAAACACGCTCCTCTATAGCTATGCCCCCGGCACCACCCGCTGCTCCAGCTCCAGAGAGCAGAAAGACCTGGCTCGTCACCGCCACCAGCCTCGTCTTCATCGTTCTGCAGAGCGCCTGCACCGCCGTCATCGCCCTCAGTGGAGTTCGTGTTGCCATCGGTCTCAGCGCCCTGGCCTCGGCAACCTTCGGCATCCACCCGCCTCCCACCGGCTTCCACAGCGACGCCATCCGAATCCCCATGATGATCGCCGCCACCCTCGGCTCCCTCATCAACCTCTACGTCCTCTGGCGCATTCGCTCCCTGCGCACCCGCCCTTCGTCGCAGTGGCGCACCCAGCCTGCCACTCCCAGCCAGCGTCGATCGGAGTTCCTCCAGATCACGCTCGCCATCGCCACCCTCCTCCTGGTAGCCGCCGAGGGTATCCTCCACTCCCTCCTCCACCACGCCACTTAGCTATCGCCCTCTTCCCCAATCTCTTCCCCAGTCCCGCGAGGTCCCCGCATCTCCGCCTCCAGCCTCGCATGGAGCCGCTCGCTAAAGCCCAGCGGCAGCTCGAAGACCCTCTCATCCGCGGTCAGGATCAGAATATTGCGCGTCGAATCCAGAATCGCCGAACAGATCTCGCAGTGCTCCAGATGCTTCTGCACATCCTCCAGCACCGCCGCATCCAGAGTCCCATCCAGATAGCCGGAGATATGCTCCCACACATGCTTGCACTCTAGAACCATGGGAACCACCTCCGCTTCGGCATCACCTGTTTCAACTGCGGAGCCAGCCGCTTTTGCAGCATCAGCCGTGCCCGGTGCAATCTCACTTTTGCTGCCGCAACACTGATGCCAAGCGCCTCCGCCGACTGGTTGACGCTCAAATCCTCCATATCACGCAGCACAAAAACCTCGCGATAGATCAACGGCAGATCGCCAATCGCATCCTGCAGCAACAGCCGTACCTCCTGCCGCTCCAGGGCCTCGGAGGGAATCTCCCGCCAGTCCCGCAGCAGCGCCGGCGACACATGCCCGCCTTCCTGCAACTCATCCAGCGACTCCGTCTTAGCGGTCTTCTTCCGCCGCAGCCGGCTCCGGGCCTCGTTCAGAGTAATGCTGATCAGCCATGTGCTGAACTTCGCCTCGCCGCGAAACTTCTCCAGATTGCGAAACGCCTTGAGAAACGCCTCCTGCGCCGCGTCCTCTGCATCCGCCTCGTTCTGCAACATCGACAAAGCCATGCTGTACACGCTGCGCTCGTACGGCTGAATCAGGTCATGAAACTCATGCGTATTGCCCCCCGCAAGAATTGAGGCGATCATTTGAGCTTCATTCCTGTTCTCGGAGGTTGCAGTCATTGCTTCTCGATCCATTCTCGATAACGCCTCTTCAACAACGCATCGACAGAGAACAGCCCCGCCCCAAACACCAGAACCATCGCAGCCGCGAATAGAAACGTGTACGGATCGGCGTTATAGAACTTGCCAGGATCCGAGAATACGGCAAACAGCGCCTCTCGATCTGCAGTCCAATACGCCACCAGCAAATTGATCGTCAGCAGCAATCCAATCAGACGTGATCCAAGCCCCACAATCAACAGAAGGCCACCGAAAAACTCCAACCCGGAGACAAACGGAGCGTTCACAGCAGGAAACGGAATATTCAGGCTCGTAAAGAAAGCGGTGATCTTGTCCAGATGATGCAGCTTCCCCCATCCGCTCTGGACCAGCTGCCAACCCCAGTAGAGCCGCACCACCAGCAGAAATGGCGATTGAAAATAAGAGGCCAGCGTCGCAAACTTCGCATACAGCTCAAGCAGTTTTTTCATCACAACCCTCTCTTCTCCACTGCGTCGAGCGGAATAATAAATCTTATGCAGGCCCCGATCTTGATGCAGGCTCGGCCAGGAACCTGTTGGGACCTGCATCTACTTAGAACCACCGCGATGGAATTGGTTACAGCTCCACCGTCGTCAATAAAACTAGTGCGAGTGCGCAGCCCTATCGCGCTCGAGTTCGCCAAGAACATCCGCCGCAGTCGTTCTGTCACCATGCCCATGACTCACCTTCCTGAAGAAGACTGTGCTCCCGCGGTCGATCAAAAAAGTAGAAGGATAAGCAGTCTCATGCGGCGCATCCCAGCGAAGCCCATACTGATTCGTGAAAGCGTAGTCCGGATCGATGACCAGGTGCACATTCCCCGGCAGTGGATTCTCTTTCGTCAGGAACTCCTTCGCATGCTGATCAAGGTCGGCAGGCGGCCCAGGGTAGACCAGAATCACCTCCGCGCCTGCCGTCACAAATTTCTCACCGTTCGTCACAAAGTCATGCACCTGCTTCTGGCAGTACGGGCACTGGTAGCCGGGAAATCCCCGAAGCACAACCAGCACTACGGTCCCCTTCGCGCTAAACTCCGACAGACTCAAAGGGTGCCCATCCGGAGTCGACAGGTGGAACTCCGGCGCCTTCTGCCCCACCTCTGGCGTCTCCGCAGTTGTCAACGGCGCAGAGCCCATCATCAAGAAGCCTAAAGCCAATACTAGGAATTTCTTCGCGATCATTCTTCAACTCCGGCAAGCGCGCCATTGCTCCGGCCTCGCCGCCATGGATTTATCCAACGTGTCCCGGTTTGAGTAGCCCCGAGCCAAAAGGTTACAGAAGTGATAGCCTTCCGATGTTCTGCCGTACCTGTAACCTTTGTGCCTTGACGTAGTCGAACTCAGCGGCAAGGAAAAAATCGGCGAACTATCCTTGCCGCGAATGCAATCCGAAGTAGGGAGTTTCGCCGTTAACTTCTTGCTACGATCCGAGTAGCCACCATCCACGTCCGGCGCGTTCTCGCGTGCGGCTCAACCAGGAAAGGCTCATCACTATGAAGAATTCAGCACAATCTCTCGCTTTGGCCGCCGCGTTCGCAGGCCTGTTGGGCGGCACCGCTGTCCGTATGAATGCACAGACCGCGCCAGCCAACAACACGCCGACCACCACCGTTCACGCCGGCGTCCTCATCGCCCAGGACAAGCCCGATCTTCCGAAGCACTCCTGCAAGGGCAAGAACGACTGTAAGGGTCAGGGCGGCGGCAAGCACCCCGGAAAGAACGACTGCAAAGGCAAGGGCGGATGCGCCACCGACGGCTCCAAGCCCTCGCTCGCCTAAGCAACTCCCCTGTCTGGAGGCTTGATCATCTCTTCAAGCCTCCAGATATCTTCACCATTCTTTAACAAAAGGGGAGACATGCCTGCCAATCGCTTCAACGGATTCAGCGACTACGGCGTAGGGATCGGCCTTCGCGTCCCGCACTACGACCACATCTTCGCCGAAAAGCCCGTCGTCGACTGGTTCGAGATCATCTCCGAAAACTACATGGTCGACGGCGGCCGCGCGCTCAAGGTCCTCGATCAGATCCTCGAACGCTATCGCGTCGTCCAGCACGGCGTCTCCATGTACTTCGGCTCCGTCCAGCCAGCTGACCGCGAACATCTCAAGCGCCTCAAGACCCTCACCCGCCGCACCAAAACCCCCTGGCTCTCCGATCACCTCTGCTGGGGCAGTGTCGACGGCCGTTACACCCACGACCTCCTCCCCATGCCCTACACCTTCGAAGCGGTCAGGGCCACAGCCGCCCGCATCCGCGAGGTTCAGGACTTCCTTGAGATCCCCATCGCCGTCGAAAACGTCAGCAGCTACGCCGAGTTTCACGAGTCCCAGATGACCGAGTGGGAGTTTCTCAATGAAGTCGTCGAAGCCGCCGACTGCGGCATCCTGCTCGACGTCAACAACATCTACGTCTCGTCGCAGAACCACAGCTTCAACCCCTTCGACTACGTCAACAGCGTCCCCGCCGAACGCGTCGCGCAGATCCACATCGCCGGACACTCGAAGTTCGAAAAGTACATCCTCGACACCCACGATCATCCCGTGCTCGACCCCGTATGGCATCTCTACGCCCGGGCCATCGAGCGCGTCGGCCCCACCGCAACCCTCCTCGAGTGGGACGATAACATCCCGTCCTTCGACGAAGTTCACTCCGAAGCCCTCAAGGCGACGCAGTATCTGACGCCAAAGGAAGTTCTCATCCCTTCCGAAAGCGCTGTGCAGGAAAACGCCAGAGAGGTCGTGCACTCGTGAACCTCCTCGAACTGCAACGCCGCATGGCCGAAGACGTAACGCGTCCTCTCACACCCGACTTTCAGATGCAGCTGGCAACCCCCAACGGGCGTTCGACTCACGAGCTCGCCAGCAGCTACATCAAGCCCAACGACCGCCTCTCCTCCTTCGATCGCCTCGAAATCTACAACCGGCAGTACTGGTTCCGCGTCATCGGAGCCGTATCCGAAGACTTCCCCGCCCTCGGCGCCGTCCTCGGTGCGAAGAAGTTCGACAGCATGGTCCTCGCCTACCTCCGCGAGAATCCCTCCACCTCCTTCACCCTGCGCAACCTCGGTGCCAAGCTTCCGAAGTGGCTCGAATCGCACCCCGAGTTCTCTCCCCGGCGTCATGCCCTCCTCCTCGATATAGCGCGTCTCGAGTGGGCCTACGTAGAAGCCTTCGACAGTGCCGACCTTGCCCCGCTCACTACCGCCGACTTCGGCGATCTCGGCGCAGCATCCCCCCTCTTCCTTCAACCTCATCTCCAACTGCTCGACCTAAGCTATCCCGTAGACGAACTCGTCCTGGCCGTCCACCGCCAGACCGCACCCAGCGACATCATGAGCAACGCCGTCACCGAGCGCAAGCAGGCAAAGCGAACCCGCCTCCCCGCCATGCGCCGCTCGCAGATCCATCTCGCCGTCCACCGCTACGAGAACTCCGTCTACTACCGCCGCATCGATCCCGAAGCCTACCGCCTGCTCTCCGCGCTGCAGAGCGGCACTCTCCTCGGGCAGTCGCTCGAGATCGCCTTCAGCGAAAGCACCTTCCCCGCCGAGCAGCAGGCCGCGAAGATTCAGGAATACTTCGCCCACGCCTCAGAGCTAGGCTGGTTCTGCAAGCCACCCCCCAAGCTAGCGTCCTGAGTGGGTCAGTTTGAACTTCAAGGCAACCACAGTTGCCGAAAACCCCGTTTTTCACTCCGCTACACAAGGTGCTCAGGCAGCAAACTCTAAAACACGCTCTACAACGTCCATGAGTCGCCTTGTGGATGCTGCCGGGCGCCCTCCAACGCAATCGTCCTTAGTACTGAATGCATCGGCTCCGGAGGAATCATTCCGTGAATGGATACATCCAGCGATCCGAGTAGCTTGAACTTACCCGTCGCTCGCGGAATAAAAGCTTGCTGCAAAACGATTGGCTCATCCAAGCCGCGTTTCCAAGCTGTCACGGTGAGAACATCAACTTTGGTTTCATCAGAGCCGGGATAAGATCGGAGCCCCTCACGTGCGAAGCTCCAGAGATCGACTTTTCGGCTGAAGTCTTGAAAACTTGCCTTACCGCGCTCAATGGATTCAGCTTGGCTGTCGGACTCAAACGGAACGACCTCACGTTGATTACCGGTTTGAATTACCGCGAAGGGACATACCAACGCCCCGTCTTCCAACTGGGACGCAATCCAAGCTGCGTGAGCCAGGACCATCCCGCCAAATCGCACTGCGTCCTCAAGAAGTGCCATATCCAAGTGTTCCATGAAAAATATCGGGGAAGTCCCGGAAAGTCGGGTTATCGGAAACTTCGGGCATTCACTCCCAAACTGACCCACTACCATAAGGACAGCCAGAAATACACCTCCATCATCGAGCGCGTATCATACGGACGCTGAATTCCGAGCCCGTAACATGCGCTGGTTGCGACACGTAAGCAAGCCTGTCATCCTTATTCCAAACTGTTGGCGAGGCATCCATTTCGTCGCAGCTGGCTTCCGACGATACAGGCCAATCTTTGTGGCCGTCGTTTTTCTCTAAACAACACAAATCCGGTCCATTAGGATTGGAGCGCGACGAAGCATTCTGCACGAGGAACCCTGCATGGAATTTCATATCTCCCGCGCTCTCCGAGAAAAACTGGACCTGGACGATCTGCTCTTCAACTACGCCGGCAACATCGTCTTCGCCAACGTCGCTGCAAGCAGAAAGCTGGCAAAACAGCTCCAGGATCTGCGCACCCAGCAGACTGATCCAACACGAGTCGTCAACGCCGGCGCTCTCTTCGCCATGGGCCTGATCGATGAGCTCAACCACGCGATGATCGCCCGTTATCGCAAAGAAATAGACCCCGCAGTCTTCGCCGAAGCCGTACGCTGGTTCACCGGCCATGCCAGCGCCGCCGAGATCGAACGCCTCCTCCTCGCCTTCACCATCCAGTTTCCCAACGTAGCCGTCTACCGCGGCGATCTCACCGCAGCCCAGTGGCTCAACGGCACAACCGACGGCCTGCCCAATCGTGAAGCAGCCCTCGAAGAGCTCCTCCTCCTCTGGCTGGCAAACATCAACCCAGCCTTCACCCCCTTCCGCGAGCTCTTCGAAGACACTACCCTCAAGCAGCAAACCATCTATCAAAAAATCACCGCCGCCTTCCCCGACTACTTCATCACCCGCCCCCCCATCTCCCCCGAGGTCGGAAGCCTCCTCGACGCCCTCCGCGCTCCCCTGCTCGCCTCGCCCGACTCCCTCACCGGCCAGCTCGACTACATCCGCGAGAACTGGACAAAATATCTCGGCGAAGACCTCCGCCGCGTCCTCCTCGCCATCGACGTCCTCCGCGAAGAGGACCTCGCCATCTGGCTGCGCTTCCACCCCCCCGGCCCCGACCAGTACCGCCACGGAGCCCCCGGCCGAGGAGGCGAAGGCTTCGTCGGCGACGAGTACATCGGCTTCGAGGACGAGTACTTCACTGGCCCAGACGGCCGCCGCCGCCGCTACGGCCACGACTACCAGGCTCCCCTCAACGAGTACGAAGCCTTCAGCGCCGACCAGGCCTGGATGCCCACCGTCGTCCTCATGGCCAAGAGCACCTACGTCTGGCTCGAGCAGCTCTCAAAGAAATACCTCCGCCACATCCACCGCCTCGACCAGATCCCCGACGAAGAGCTGCATCTGCTCGCCGACCGTGGCATCACCGGCCTCTGGCTCATCGGCCTGTGGGAGCGCAGCGTCGCCTCCCGCACCATCAAGCGCCTCCGCGGCCATCACGACGCCGTCGCCTCCGCCTACTCCCTCAAGGAGTACCAGATCGCCGACGACCTCGGCGGGAACCACGCCTACGAGAACCTCCGCGACCGCGCCGCCCGTACAGGCATCCGCCTCGCCAGCGACATGGTTCCCAACCACATGGGCATCGACTCCAACTGGGTCATCGAGCACCCCGACTGGTTCCTCTACCGCTGGGAGAGCCCCTTCCCCGTCTATCGCTTCGAAGGCCCCGACCTCTCCACCGACAGCCGCGTCGAGATAAAAATCGAAGACCACTACTACGACCAGTCCGACGCTGCCGTCGTCTTCCGCCTCCGCCACCACCGCGATGGAGCCACCCGCTACATGTACCACGGCAACGACGGCACCACCTTCGCCTGGAACGACACCGCCCAGCTCGACTACTCCAAAGCTGCCGTCCGCGAGCACGTCATCCAGGTCATCCTCCACGTCGCCCGCCTCTTCCCCATCATCCGCTTCGACGCCGCAATGGTCCTCGCCAAACGCCACGTCCAGCGCCTCTGGTTCCCTCTCCCCGGCACCGGCGGCTCCATCCCCTCGCGCTCCGAAAACGCCATGACCCAGGAGGAGTTCGACGCCCTCATGCCTCACGAGTTCTGGCGCGAGGTCGTCGACCGAGTCGCCGTCGAGGTCCCCGGCACTCTCCTGCTCGCCGAAGCCTTCTGGCTCCTCGAAAGCTACTTCGTCCGCACCCTCGGCATGCACCGCGTCTACAACAGCGCCTTCATGAACATGCTGCGCGACGAAGAGAACGCCAAGTATCGCTCCTACCTCAAAAAAACCATCGAGTTCGACCCCGACATCCTCAAGCGTTACGTCAGCTTCATGAGCAATCCCGACGAGCGCACCGCCATCGACCAGTTCGGCTCCGGCGACAAGTACTTCGGCGTCTGCACTCTCCTAGCCACCCTTCCCGGCTTACCCATGTTCGGCCACGGACAGATCGAAGGCTACACCGAGCGCTACGGCATGGAGTTCAAGCAGGCCAAGATGGAAGAGTGGCCCAACGAGAGCCTCGTAGCCCGCCACCAGCACGAGATCGCACCGCTCCTCAAAAACCGCCGGCTCTTCGCCGAGAGCACCAACTTCGTCCTCTACGACTTCTGGACCGACCACGGCACCGTCGACGAAAACGTCTTCGCCTACTCCAACCGCTCTCACGGCCAGCGCGCCGTCATCCTCTACAACAACAGCTACGGCAGCACCCGCGGCACCATCCACTTCTCCGCGGCCTCGGTCGACAAAGCCACCGGCCACCTCCGCCAGAGAAGCCTCTCCGAAGGACTCGATCTCCCCTACAACTACTTCACCTTCTTCGCCTATCGCGACACCGCCCACGGCCTCGAATATCTCTGCCGCAGCACCGATCTCCACCACACCGGCCTCTCCGTCGATCTGCGCGGCTATCAGTACGCCGTCCTCATCAACTGGCGCGAGCTCCACGCCACCGCCGAACAGCCCTGGGACCAGCTCTTCGACGCACTCAACGGAGCCGGCGTCTACAGCGTCGAAGAGGCGCTCTCCAAACTTCGCCTCCGCCCCCTGCACGAAGCCTTCCGCCAGGCCCTCAGCGACAACAACATCCGCGCCTTCGCAACCGTTGCCGCGGAGCTGGCAGCCGTACAAACCACATCGCCCTCCGCGAAATTACCCACCACCAAATCCGCCAGCCCCGCTCCCACACCAATCGAACGCCCCGCGTTGGATCCTCGACTTCAGCCATTCGTAAAATGCAGTCAACGCTTCTTCGAGAAAGTGCTCCAAGCCCAGCCCGCCGAGTTCGAACAAACCCCCGCGCCATCGGACCATCGCGCCGCAGCCGATACACCTTCCCCAACCTACCTCACCCTATGCGAGACGATGGCAAAAGCAGCCACCCATCTCATCGCGATCTCCAAAAACTTCTCCACCACCCTGCCGCCGACCGTCAGCAACTTCCTACCCGGCAGCAAAGCCGCGCTTCCAACCGAACAACTCTGGGCTCCTGTTCTAGCCTGGATCACCCTGCATAGTCTTCCTCATCACGATCAAGCCGACCTCTTCGACAAACTCCAGCTGCGCTCTGCACTCTCCGAGACATTCACGGCCATCGGAATGGAGGGAGAAAACACCTGGCGCGCCGCTGCCCGCGTACGAATCCTGCTCTCTCAAACCGACACCTCCCCGGCCGCGACCAGAACTGAAAAACTCTGGTCCGACCCCGACGTTCGCTGGCTCGCCGGAGTCAATGAATCTTCCGGCAACACCTACTTCAACAAAGAAGGCTTTGAAGAGCTGCTCGGCTGGCTCCAACTCCCCGCGCTCCTCAAAGCTGCAGAGCAATCGCCAACAGACGCGGACTCGGTCACGAACCTCAACGCGTCTGTCCTGATGGCCTGCCAGTCCGCACAAAAATCCGGCTACAACCTGGGCCTCTATCTCGCTCCCGAACCATCCACAACAGATGAGGAAGACCCAACCAGCGCCCCCGAACTAACAACCGCCTCGGTTTCAAAAGCAACTCCAGCCCTAAAAGCAACGCCAGCGCCGAAAGCAACGCCAGAACCGAAAGCACCTCTCGCTCTTAAAGAAAACTCAGCCCCGGAGAAACCGGCCAAGCCAACTGGCGAAGCGCCCTAAGCCTTTGCTGTCATCCTGAGCGTATTAGACCTTCGCTGTCATCCTGAGCGCAGCGAAGGATCCCGACGAACTCCGTCCTGCCCAGACCGCTCGTCCCTTTTCACCCACCATCTTCACGCCGTTGTCTGTTCTTTATCACCCGCAGTCAGGCACCTCACAGGTCGATACCCCCTAAGAGATCGCCCCATCGCTGAACAGCTTCAAAGTCCGTCCCCCAACGATAATCTTCTCGTCAATCTTCGCGTGGGCAAATGGATCTTCAATATTCTCCGTATCGATAACCTGGCACCACGGCTTCCCCGAAGGCGATGCCGGCAGCACATACTCGACGCCATCCTGCGCAGCGTTCACCACCAGAAAAAAACTATCGTCGATCACCGGGCAACCGTCCTCATCGGTCACCTGCAGCGTCTGCCCATTCAGCAGAACCGCCACCGATCGGTTCCACTCCGTATTCCAAACCTCGTCGGGGACCTGTTTGCCATCCGTGTTGAACCACGCGACATCCTTGATAATCAGATCCTCACCCCTTCTGCGAATCTCGCGGTCCTGAAAAAATCTTCGCCGATGCAGATTCGGATGATTCAAACGAAAGTGGATCAGCTGACTCGTAAAGTCGCGCACCCGTTTGCGCGGTTCATCCAGATCCCAGTCATGCCACGTCAGCTCGTTGTCCTGGCAGTAGCAGTTATTGTTGCCCCTCTGCGACCGCGAAATCTCGTCGCCTCCATTCAGCATCGGCACGCCCTGCGAGAGCATCAGCGTAGCCAGAAAACTTCTCATCTGCCTCTCGCGCATCAGGTTGATCTTCTTATCGTCAGTCAGCCCCTCCGCGCCCATGTTCCACGAGTCATTGCTGTCCGAGCCATCCTTGTTGTTCTCCCCATTGGCCTCGTTATGCTTCTGGTTGTAGCTCACCAGATCGCACAGCGTAAAGCCGTCATGAGCGGTCACAAAGTTGATGCTCGCATACGGCTTGCGTCCGTCGAACTGATAGAGGTCGCTCGACCCCGTAAGGCGATAGGCAAGATCGGAGAGCTGGCCCCCATCCCCCTTCCAGAAGCGGCGCACCGTATCGCGATACTTCCCATTCCACTCCGCCCACAGAACAGGAAACTGCCCCACCTGGTATCCCCCTTCGCCGACATCCCATGGTTCGGCGATCAGCTTCACGCCCGCCAGCGTAGGGTCCTGGTGAATCGTGTCGAAGAAAGAGGACAGCTTACTCACATCGTGCAACTCCCGCGCAAGCGTCGCGGCAAGATCAAATCGAAAACCATCGACATGCATCTCCGTAACCCAGTAGCGCAGCGAATCCATCAGCATCTTCAGCACCTGCGGATTCCGCACGTTCAACGTATTCCCCGTCCCCGTGTAGTCCACGTAGTACCGGGGATTCTCCTCATTCACTCTGTAATAGGTAGTGTTACAAACTCCCTTCCAGCACAAGGTCGGGCCCAGCTGGTTGCCTTCGCAGGTATGGTTGTAGACCACGTCGAGAATCACCTCGATGCCTGCCGCGTGCAGCGCCTTCACCATCCGTTTGAACTCATTCACCTGGCCGCCAATATCCCCGCACGAGCTGTAGCGGGACGTCGGCGCAAAGTACCCGAGCGTGTTGTACCCCCAATAGTCCACCAGCCCGATCTTAACCAGCGGTCCTTCGTCGATGAAGTGGTGAATCGGCATCAGCTCCACCGCCGTCACGCCAAGCTTCTTCAAGTAGCTGATGCTCGTCTCACACGCGAGCCCTGCGTAGGTCCCGCGAAGCTCCTCCGGAACCTGGGGATTTCGAATGCTGAAGCCCTTCACATGCATCTCATAGATCACCGAATCGGCCAGTGGCGTCTCAGGCGGACAATCGTCTCCCCAATCAAACTTGCTATCCACCACAACACACTTCGGAACGCCGTCCGCACTGTCCTGCGTATCCATCTTCAGATCGTCTCCCGACGCAACGTCATGCGCGAAGATCGGCTTCTTCCAATCAACCTGCCCCGAGAGCGCCTCCGCATACGGGTCAACCAGCAGCTTATGTGCATTGAAGCGACGACCGCGCTCCGGCTCCCAAGGCCCATCGATCCGGTAGCCATATAACTGTCCCGCTTTGATGTCACGAACAAGTCCATGCCACACGTAAGCCGTTCGTTCGTGCAAAGTCACGCAATCAGTCTGCTTTCCCGCGGCATCGAAGAAGCAAAGTTCAACCCGGGTCGCACCCTCTGAGAAAATAGCAAAGTTTGTGCCTTTGCTCGATACAGTCGCACCAAGCGGATACGGTCGACCAGGAAGAAGTGTGCGTTTCATAACCCTTTCGATGCCGCCAGCGATCCATAGTTACCGGGAATGCGCTCAAAAACGAATTCACTTTTCAGCTTGCTTCCAAAGATCGAAGGATCAGCACAGCTTCACAACAACTATCACCCAAGAGGGCTCCGCTCTTTTCAGAATCAAACCAACGAACAAGCCGGCTCGAAGCACAACTGTACTCGGGAACCGTCCTCACTCAAAGCAGAGATCAAAACTCCCTCCACCCCTGCCGATACCAACGCGCCCAACCTGACCTACAATGAAGCTAATGGACCTTGCCGCCAAATCCGCGAAGCTCCACGAGACCCTCCAGCAGCTTGGCAGCGTCCTGGTCGCCTACTCCGGCGGCACCGACTCCGCCTACCTCGCCTACGCCGCCCACCAGGCCCTCGGCGACAACATGCAGGCCGTCATCGCCGACTCCGCCTCCCTCCCCCGCGCCGAACTCGCCGCCGCCCTCGCCTTCGCCGCTGACCACAACATCCCTATCCAGGTCCTCCGCACCGACGAGCTAGAAAACCCGGACTACCAGCGCAACGACGCCCTCCGCTGCTTCCACTGCAAAGACGAACTCTTCCAGCAGATGGAGCAGACCCGCGCCGCCCGCAACTTCGCCCACATCGCCTACGGCATGAACCTCGACGACCGCGCCGAGTTCCGCCCCGGCCAGCAGGCCGCCGCCCACCACCACGCCGTCGCCCCCCTCGTCACCGCCGGCCTCACCAAGCAGGAGATCCGCATCCTCGCCCAGCAAGCCGGCCTCACCCTCTGGGACAAGCCCGCCAGCGCCTGCCTCTCCTCCCGCATCGAGTACGGCCGCCCCGTCACCCGCGAAAATCTCTCCCAGGTCGAGCAGGCCGAAGACGCCCTCCACGCCCTCGGCTTCCCCCAGGTCCGCGTCCGCCACCACGGCGATCTCGCCCGCATCGAAATCGCCCGCGACGATCTCCCCCGCGCCCTCACCCTCTCCACCCTCGAAGCCATCACCGCCGCCATCAAGCCCCTCGGCTTCCTCTACGTCACCCTCGACACCGAAGGCTACCGCTCCGGCTCCATGAACGACACCCTCCTCGCCGCCTCCGCCATCCTCCCCGCCGATAAACGCCGAACCACGAACATGAAACAATAATCCCCATGCGTATCGCCTACCTAGACTGCTTCGCCGGTATCAGTGGCGATATGTTCCTCGGAGCCCTCCTCGATGCCGGCCTCGATCCCAACATCCTCCACGAAGCCGTAGCCGCGCTGAATCTCAACGCAACCCTCAAGATCGAAAAAGTAGACCGCAGCGGCATCTCCTCCACCAAGGTCCACGTCTACGAAGGCACAGGCCTCGCCGAGAGCAATACCGCCGAGCCAACCCATCGTCACGAAAACGAAGAAGCAGACCAAACCCACCAGCAAACTCACACCCACCAACATCACCCCAAAACCCAGCACCAGCACAAGACCGGCCATCCCCACACGCACGACCACAACCACGCCCACGGCCGCTCCCTCACCGTCATCCGCGATCTCATCACCGCCGCATCTCTCCCCTCCGCAGTCAAACAAACCGCCATCCAAGCCTTCGAGCTCCTCGGCGCCTCCGAAGCCAAGATCCACAACGTCCCCGTAGAGAAAATTCACTTCCACGAAGTAGGAGCAGTCGACGCCATCGTCGACATCGTCGCCTCCTCCGCCGGCATCCACGCCCTCGCAATCGACCGGTGGTTCTCCTCCCCCCTCAACGTAGGCGGCGGCACAGTCGACTGCGCCCACGGCCGCTTCCCCGCCCCCGCCCCCGCCACAGCCGACCTCCTCCGCGGCCTCCCCACCTACTCCGCCCACATCGAAAAAGAGCTCGTCACCCCCACCGGCGCCACACTCCTCCGCGCCCTCGCCCCCACCTTCGGCCCGCAACCACCCATGCGAGTCGAGCACATCGGCTACGGCGCCGGCACCCGCAACCCCAAGGACTTCCCCAACGTCCTGCGCCTAAGCATCGGCGAAGCCGACGACTCCACGCATCCCGCCCCATCCCCAAAGCACTCGCTCAGCAAACATCACGCCCAAGACTCACAGATCGTAACCGTCCTCGAAACCGCACTAGACGACCTCTCCCCCCAGATCCTCGCCTACGTCTCCGAGACCGCACTCGCACAAGGTGCACTCGACGTCATGCTCACTCCCGTCATCATGAAAAAAGGCCGCCCCGGCACCCTCCTCACCATCCTCTGCAATCCATCCGACAGCCCCGCCCTCCAGCAATTAATCCTGCGAGAGACCAGCACCCTCGGCCTCCGCATCCGTCAGGACACCCGTATCTGCGTCGACCGCCATCACGCCACCGTCACCACACCCTATGGCGACATCCGCGTAAAGATCGGCACCCTCAACGGCGAGCAGTGCAACATCGCCCCCGAGTTTGAAGACTGCCGCGCCGCCGCCACAAAACACAACGTCCCCTTGAAGCTCGTCCAACAAACAGCCATCGCAGCCTACCTCAAATAATCCGCGCCACGCCCTCACCCCACAACACTGCATCCAATCGACAAGTCACTCTCACCCGAGGAGCACACCATGGAGCGCAGAGACTTTCTCAAAACCGCAACCGCTGCCGGCATGAGCGCAGCCATCCCCCTCAACGCACAAACCGCCAGCCAGCCCATCAAACGCCCCGAATCCCCCGACATGATCTATCGCGAACTCGGCACCACCGGCGAGCGCGTCTCCGCCATCGGCATGGGCGGCTATCACCTCGGCAAACAAAAGGACCCCGCCGAGAGCCTCCAACTCCTCCACGCCGGCATCGACCGCGGCATCACCTTCCTCGACAACTGCTGGGACTACAACGACGGCATCTCCGAGGTCCGCATGGGCCAGGCCCTGCGCAACGGCAACCGCCAAAAAGTCTTCCTCATGACCAAAATGGACGGCCGCACCGCCGACGAGTACAACAAGCAGCTCGAACAGTCCCTCGGCCGCCTCCAGACCGACATGATCGACCTCGTCCAGTTCCACGAGGTCATCCGCATGGAAGACCCCGACCGCATCTTCGCCCCCGGCGGAGCCATCGAAGCCGCCATCGCCGCCCGCAGCGCAGGTAAGATCCGCTACATCGGCTTCACCGGCCACAAAGACCCCGCCGTCCACCTCCGCATGCTCGAGATCGCACAAAAACACAGCTTCCACTTCGACACCGTCCAGATGCCCATCAACGTCATGGACGCGCACTTCCGCTCCTTCGAAAAAGAGGTCATGCCCGTCGCACTCAAACAAGGCATCGGCATCCTCGCCATGAAGACCTTCGGCGATCCCTACATTCTCAAGAGCAACACCGTCCAACCCATCGAAGCCCTTCACTACGGCCTCACGCAACCGGTCTCCGTCATCATCACCGGCATCGACAA
Organism: Edaphobacter lichenicola; assembly: GCF_014201315.1. Lineage (NCBI taxonomy): Bacteria > Pseudomonadati > Acidobacteriota > Terriglobia > Terriglobales > Acidobacteriaceae > Tunturiibacter > Tunturiibacter empetritectus. The sequence goes on along the minus strand of NZ_JACHDY010000001.1, from coordinate 100,334 downwards.
CACGCAAACCCTCGATCAAGCCTTCGAAGCCGCCCGCACCTTCAAACCCCTCGACCAAACTCAAATCAGCGCCCTGCTCGCACGCACCGCAACCGCCGCCAGCGAAGGCAAATTCGAACTCTTCAAAACCACCAACCACTACGACGGCACCGCGGCAAACCCCAAGTGGCTGGGTTAGCAAGTCAGCTGGTTAGCGAGTCAGCATGTCAGCACAATCTTCGAAGCGGCCATCTAGTGCCTGCAAGGCACCATCAAGTGACCACAAAGCACCATCGAACAACCATGAAGCAACCACGAAAATGACCACAACAATCGTCATCTCGACCGAAGCGGTTCACAGTCTCATCGTGAACCGGCAGTGGATTGCTGCCACCTCTCTCAGTTGCAGCGAACCGATGCATTCTGCGGTATCCGTCAAGATCCCTGTATTCTGTCTTTGCCCCCGTTCCTCCTTCGTCCACGAAACACCGAGTGCCGGGTGCCCCATATCTCGATTTTGAGATGTGGGCATTCGCGAAGCGAACCGCAGTCTTCAAAACCAGCCACCGCACAGAACCCTAAGTGGCTACGATATGGAGAGGCTCTATATCGAGATCCTCGTCGCGCGCCATCAGCGGTATGATTCTGTTGCAAGAAAACAAAATGACACTGAACGAGTTTAAGAATTTGAAGAAATTCGAAGACCAGCGAGTTCGCATGACTTTCGCTGACGGTGCGGAAATAATTGCGACCCTCCTGAGTATCACGACGGACTCGGATGAAAGCAGGCACCTCGTATATCGAGAGGTGGAGCAATCAACTGTTCCTCATGTGCCCCATGAAAATTTGGGCGGTTATTACTCGCCAGGCGAGCAGCTGCTTAGCTGCAAGCCGGAACCAGCAGAGAAGAATAGATAGATAGATGAACAAGACCACCCTCCTCGAACTCCTCGCCGCCGTCCAAACCGGTACCATCACCCCAGCCGCCGCCTCCCAGCGCCTCGCCGACATGCCCTACGAGGACATCGGCCACGCCCGCATCGACCACCACCGCACCCTCCGCACCGGCCTCCCCGAGGTCATCTATGCCCAGGGAAAATCCCCCCACCAAACCACCGAGATCTTCACCCGCATGGCCGCCGCCGGCACCGACGTCCTAGCCACCCGAGCCGACGACGCCACCGCCGCCCTGGTCCTCGCCGCCCACCCCAAAGCCATCCACCACCCCTCCGCCCGCGCCATCACCCTCAAGCAATCCCCGCCGCAAGACCCCAGCGGCCACATCGCCATCCTCAGCGCCGGCACCAGCGACCAGCCCACCGCAGAAGAAGCAGCCGTCACCGCCGAGCTCTTCAACGCCAAAGTCACCCGCCTCTACGACGTAGGCGTAGCCGGCCTCCACCGCCTCCTCTCCGTCCGCGACCAACTCACCCAGTCTGACGTCGTGATCGTCTGCGCAGGAATGGAGGGCGCTCTCCCCTCCGTCGTAGGAGGATTGGTCGGAGTTCCCGTCATAGCCGTCCCCACTTCGGTCGGCTACGGAGCCAGTTTTGACGGTGCCGCAGCACTTTTGGGAATGCTGAACTCCTGTTCACCAAACGTTACCGTAGTAAATATAGACAACGGCTTCGGCGCAGCCTACACTGCCGTATTAATCGCACGTGCCTCCGTCCGGCGTAGCTGAAGGAACGGAGCATTGTTAGCAAAATTCGCTATCAAAGCGTGACGAAAGGCGGTCCCACGATGCTTCCCAATGATGACAAACCCTGGGCAAAGACCCTTGCACGCACCGTCATCTGCCTGACAGTTGTCGGACTGATCTGCCTGGGACTGTTTCTCGACAGCCGCAACATGCTTCACATTCCCGAGGTCGTCGGTCTCTTCCTGCTCTTCCTCACCATCGTCCCGCCCAACCTAGCCGTGCTCTACCCCTGGATACTTCCCACCCACCACCAGCCAAGCAACAGCCACGCAACCAAATCCACCATCCGATAGACCCCGTAAGAACCTGAGAAACTGTCCTGCCCGACGGGCCTCCTGCGCGGAGCGCGGGCGTTCGCACGCCTTTTTAGAGCTTCGCGTGGTCCTCCCGTTGGTCGGAATCATCTTCCTCGCGACCAACGGGAGCGCCAACCGAAGGGGTATACCCATCACGAAGTGATCGCTGACCGCGCAGGGCGCCCGTCCGGCAGGACACAAGTCTTTAGCCATCAAAAACCTGTCAACCCCCAAATCCGTCTACCCGAGCCAATAACAACAACATACGCCTGGCGTATGAGTTACCCCCAAACCGATATACTTGAATAAGAACGAAAGAAGCTGCGGAGATCTCTCCGCAGCTCCCTCGCTTAATGCAGGAAAACTCCACCTAAGCCAATGATTTCAAATATTTTAGCTTCAACCCATTTGGAATGAATACCTTACAAGGAGGGTGTGCCAGTAAACCAATGCAAACAAACAACTTGCGTACAAAATACCCCAGGGGGGAGGGGGGTACCACCGAAAGCAAAAGGAGGGACCAGGCATCTCGCCATCGATCACCGGAACGGCCTTACTGATTCACGCCGCTGGCGAGGAAACCGCCATCCACCACAAGAATCTCGCCAGTGACAAACGCCGAGGCATCGCTCGCAAGAAAGATGGCCGCACCAACCAGTTCAGAGGTCTTGCCGAAGCGCCCCATGGGAGTCCGCATCAACAACTCTTTGCCGCGATCGCTCTCGTCCAGCAGCTTCTGGTTCAACGCCGTGCGAAAGACGCCGGGAGCAATCGCATTTACCGTCACACCCTGCGAGCTCCACTCCACCGCAAGCGACTTGGTCAACGCTCCAACCGCAGCCTTGCTGGCCGCATAAGCCGTGACCTCCTTCAGGCTCACAAACGTATTCAGCGAGGCGATGTTGAGGATGCGTCCGTAGCCGCGCTCGAGCATATGCTTGCCGAAGATCTGGCAGGCCCGCAACGTTCCAGTCACGTTCGTATCCATGATGCCGTTCCAGGTCTCCTCCGTGACGGTCAGGGTAGGCTCCCGCTTGATCTTCCCCGCGCAGTTGATCAGGATATCGACCTTGCCGAACGCCTTCACCGTGCCATCTAGCAGCGCCTGCAGACTCGCCCGGTCCGCCACGTCCGAGGTCAGACGCAGCGACCTCCGCCCTATCGCCTCGATCTCCTTCGCCGCCTCATCCACCTGCTCCAGCCGCCGCGAACTCGCCACCACATCCGCGCCCGCCTCCGCCAGACCCACCGCCATCGCCAACCCGATGCCCGACGTCCCCCCCACCACCACAGCCGACTTGCCACTCAAATCAAACAACGGATGCCCCATAGAAACGTCCTCTCTTCTGTCTCAAAAATCTTGTCAAAATCGACGGTCACTCGATGGAATCTGCGCCAGAATCTGGCTCACAACCTCATCCGGCGATCGATCGTTCACAACCCGAACTGCCTCGCTCGGCATCTCGAGCGTCGCAAGCTGACTGTCCAACAACCCAGGATTCATGTACTCATGCTTCCGCTCCGCAAGACGAGCCGAAAGCATCTCCTTCGACGCCTCCAGCAACACGAAGGTTACCGCGCCCTTCGCCATTCCCGCCTGCAGCGTCGCTCGATAACTAGCCTTCAGCGCCGAGCACGCCAGAACGCCGCTCTTCCCTTCCGCAAACCAGTCCCGCAGCAGCCCGTTCAGCACCTCAAGCCACGGTTGGCGATCCCGATCATCGAGCGGATGTCCAGCAGCCATCTTCTCCTTGTTCGCCAGCGGATGATAGTCATCGCCATCGGCAAACACCGCGCCCACGCGCTCCGCCAGCAGCGTCCCGATAGTCGTTTTGCCCGATCCGCTCACGCCCATCAACACCACAATCATCCAGCAAACCCTCTTACCAACTGACACGAACCACAACCCGCAACTAGCTCTCGAAGCGACGCCGATAGGCCCAGAGCCCAAGACCAGGATTGGAGATGTAGAAGATCTCTTCCCCATCCACCACGTTCCAACCGTCTGCCAGCGAGGCAGGATTGTACTTCGCGGTCATCTCCGCTAGATCGCCATACTCGAAGTGCACGCCTTCGACCTCCTCCCGAGTCAGGTGACCCGGGCAGTAGCGAATGGTAAACCGCCCCTCACTAGACCCATGGATAAGGTGGGCGGCAGCACTCAAATTTCCAGCAAGCTGAGGATCTTCTTTGACTGCTTCGAGTGTTTTGGGAGTTCCGCAGTAGCCGTACTTTCGGATCAAAGTATCGATGGCCGCGTCTTCGCCGAATTCGTGGACACCGGGAGCGAGGACGATCAGTTCTGCGTTGTCCGCGAGCGCCATGCGGGTGCGATAGACGCTTTTGTTTCCCAGCCAGGTGCTCTTGAACTCGTATGGATCGAGGAAGACAACCGCCTTCTTAATCTCTCGATCCATCATCTTGAAATTGACCTTGAGGCTGAGAGCTGCGGCGAGTTCGAAGCACTCTGCATCATCGCCAATGTAGAGGCCGCGAATGACCAGCTTTCCGTCAGCATTTTTCGCTACCACCGTCTGCACATAGACGATCGGCATGTGGCTGGCGAAGTGTTCGCTTGCGTAGTTCAGTACACGTCGAACTGGAGTATCGGCGCGGCCCATCATGCGCTCCATTCCGTACACCGCGCCAAGGAAGTGGCTACGGTGAATTCCAATGGCGCCGCCTGTGCCTATAAAGACGTTCTTGTTGTAGTTCGCCATACCGACGACTTCATGAGGAACGACCTGGCCTATAGAGAGGATGAGATCGTGGCCGCCGTCACGCAGTAGTCTGTTTACTTGTGCGGGCCAGGTGTAGTCGAGTTTTCCTTCGCTCACCTTGTACATGAATTCGCTGGGTACTTCTCCGAGCGTGACGACATCGTTGCGCCAGTCGTGGTTGCGGAAGAGGGTTCGCGGAGTTGCGCCGTACATGGTTGCAATCTCCTGGTCCGTCATCGGTTTATGCGTGCCGAGGGCGGGGAGGATGTCGGTGAGTTTTTCTTTGTAGTATTGCCACGCAAGTTCAGTCAGCACGCCGCTTTGAGAGTGCATCCGCGTGAAATCGGGCGGAATTGCGAGGACTTTGTTGCGCTGGCCGAGTTTGTCCAGGGCCTGGAAGAGGTTTGCCTGCACTTCTGTGCGCGACATCTCCGTGGTCTCGCTGCCAGCGGCGAAAAAGAGGCTCATGGGCTTTGATCTTACTCCCGGTATAGATTCGAACGAGTTGGACGGGTGAGGGGAACGAGATTAAAAAATGCTGTTTGCGCGAAAAAAAATCTGGCCGATTTGAGCAGTGCTTTTGTGGCTTTTTGCTGGGTTTTTTGCAGGGGGTTGACCGAAAATGGGTGCGTTTGTGGTGGTGTTTTGCTGGTGAGAACGTGGTGCGATGCGTGGCTAACGTGGAGAAAAAACAGCGTTGATTTGGGCCGCGAAAAATGCGCCACGATTTTGAACTATTTTTTCCCTTGGCTTTTCAGGGTCAATCCGATTTTGCGGCTGCGTGATCCCTCCTTCCTGCCCTGGTGAGTTTTTAGAGCTTATAGGCCTTCCTGACCAGGTTTACGGTGAGGTCCTGAATGACTTCGAAGGCCTCGTCTTCGTCGAGGCGATGTTCGACTACGAGACGGCCGAGGAAGGCGCAGTCGATGCGGCGGGCTACGTCGTGGCGCGAGGGGATGGAGAGGAGGGCGCGGGTGTCGTCGTTGAAGCCGACGGTGTTGTAGAAGCCAGCGGTTTCGGTGGCCTGCTCGCGGAAGCGCATCATGCCTTCGGGGGAGTCGTGGAACCACCAGGGCGGGCCGAGCTTGAGCGCCGGATAGTGACCGGCCAGAGGAGCCAGTTCGCGCGAGAAGGTGGACTCGTCGAGGGTGAAGAGGATGAAGGTGAGTCGCTGGTCGTTTCCGTAGCGATTGAGGAGAGGCTGAAGGGCACGGACGTACTCGGTCTGGGAGGGGATGTCGGCGCCTTTGTCGCGGCCGAATCTTTCGTAGAGCTGGCGGTTGTGGTTGCGGACCGAACCGGGGTGGAGCTGCATGGTGAGTCCGTCTTCGACGCTCATGCCGGCCATCTCGGTGAGCATCTGACCGCGGAAGAACTCCTGCTCCTGGGGGACGGAGCGACCGGAGATGATTCGACCGAAGAGGGAGGCGGCGGTGTCTGGGTCGAGGTCGGCGGTGAAGGCGGTGGGGTGGCCGTGGTCGGTTGCGGTGGCCCCCATGGACTTGAAGAAGGCGCGGCGGTTGCGGAGTGCGTTGAGATAGCCCTGCCAGGTGGTTGTGTTTTCTCCGGTGATCTCACCAAGCTTCAGGATGTTCGCGAGGAATCCGGTTTGGTCGGCGTCGATGACGGAGTCAGGACGAAAGGTGGGCAGGATGCGACCCTTCCAACCCGACTGCTGGATGGCTTTGTGGTACTTGAGGGTATCGAGGGGGGTGTCGGTGGTGGAGAGGACTTCGATGTTGAACTGCTCGTAGAGTGCGCGGGGACGGAACTGGGGGGTTTGCAGCTTCTGCGCGATGATGTCGTAGTACTCGTCCGCGTTCTCGGGGCTGAGACGTTTGGTGAGGCCAAACTGATTCTCGAAGGAGTAGTCGAGCCACAGGCGGGAGGGGGTGCCGCGAAAGAGATAGTAGTTTTTTGCGAAGAGGCGCCAGACCTCTTTCGGGTCGACGGGGGCGGCGGTGCCATCGAGAGGAGGGATGCCGAGCGACTCCAGCGAGATTCCCTGCGAGTAGAGCATGCGAAAGATGTAGTGGTCAGGCTGGATGAAGAGAGCCGTGGGATTGGCGAAGGCTTCGTTCTCGGCGAACCAGCGCGGGTCGGTGTGCCCATGGGGCGATAGGATCGGCAGGTCCCGTACTGTCTCATAGAGTCTTGCGGAGACTGACCGCGCGTCGCTTTCAGCGGGAAAGAGCCTGTTTGGGTCGAGAATCATCCTTCATCACCTCTGCAATGGCTGCCTGCGTGAAAATGCCTGCACCATGAAGCGTACCAAAGATTTAGCCGTACCTCGAACAAAAGGTAGAAATCGGTCTGCTGTAACCTTTTTCGATGGCTGCCGTCGCATAGTAGAAGCCTGGGTTTCCTTATGTTTGATTCGGATGTGAGCCGGGACGACCGGTCACGAAAGATGACGAGACGGGTGTTTGTGGCGGGCGGCGCTGCGGTTGCAGCCTCTTATGCGGTGTTGGTGATGCGGAGAGCCCCTGGCGTCGAGGCCAGCGTGGCGATTCATGGAACACCGGGCGAGGTCACGATCGTCAACTTCAGCAATGATGGGAAGAATCTGGGGAAGCAGACGGTTGCAAAGATCGTGAAGACCGATGGCGAGTGGCTTCGACAACTGGGCAAAAACTCGTTCGAGATTGCCAGAGAGGCGGATACCGAGATGCCCTATTCGGGCGTGAGCCTGAACGAGCATAGCAAGGGTGTCTTTCGCTGCGTCGGCTGCGATACGGCGTTGTTCGACTCGCTGACGAAGTTCGAGTCCGGCACCGGCTGGCCGAGCTTCTGGGCTCCGATTGCGAAGGAGAATGTTTCCGAGGTCGCAGATCATTCGCTGGGAGTGGAGCGCACTGAGGTCAAGTGCGTGCGGTGCGAGGGGCATCTTGGGCATGTCTTCGACGATGGGCCGGCGCCGACGGGGCTGCGGTACTGCATGAACTCGGCTTCGATGAAGTTTGTGAAGGCTTAGGCTGGCGCTCGATCCTATCGCACCTGAGAGCGTTCTTCGGGTTGATGCGGACGACACGCAATCGTAGAGACAAATGCGAAATACAGGGGTCTCTCCACTACGTCGCGGGATAAGACTGCGCGACTTCGGTCGAGATGACGAGCCGTAAGGGATTAACGATGTCACAAAAACCATCGAGCTGCCGAGACTATCGATGTTACGAGGACTGACGAGTTCGGACTATTGGTGTTACAAATTCTCCTCCCTGCAGAGGAACTTTTTTATCGCAAGTGCCCGATGGTGCAGAGACTGCAAACGCAGATTCCCTGCCGGAATGACGAACAAAAAGCCAAGACGACTCTACACCAACTGCATCGTTGCACTAGAGACAGAAAAAAGGCACCCCGAGGGATGCCTTTTTCCTGTGAGGCTGAGGCTACTACGGGAGGTAGTAACGCATGCTGGTGAAGACCATGTTGTTGGTCGCCTTCGGGCTGCCGTAGGTTGTGGTGGTTGCACCGGTGGCGCTTGTGATACCAGACCACGCATCACGCGTGAGATAGCTGTACTGCATCTGGTACTGGAGGCGTCCGTACTTGGGGTTGGTGTAGACGCGGTAGGTGAATCCTGCCGTTCCTTCAAACACGGCACGGGTTGCACCAGCGCAGCTACCGGCGCCTGCTGGGTTGTAGGGGGCAGAACCGGCGAACGGGTTCGTCGTGGTGGCAGTGGGCAGGCCTTCGGTGCCGCAGCCTGAGTCAACTGCGTTCGTTGGCGCGTAGCCGATCTGCTTGCCAGCGGAGGAGCCGAGCGTGCTGAGGTAGATGGTGCGCTGTGCGTACTCGCCACCGAAGTAGCCGAATACGTCGAGCTTTTTGGTGGGATGCAACTCAAGCGAACCCAACGCCTGATAGTTCTTGATGGGCTCGAGCGTTCCGTCGGGATGAACGGTGATGTCCGGAAGGGTTGCGGTGCCGTAACGGCCTACGCCGGTGCCACCGAGGAAGTGGACGCCGAAGTCAGCAAAGTGCGTAACGGGGACGCGGGCGTTGGCGAAGAAGCCGCCGCCGACCTTGGTGTTGTTGGCCGCACCAGCAGCCGAGGGGACGGTGAGGGTCTGGTTGGGGTAGTAGCGGTCACGGAACCAGCGAGCCAGACCGCCGGCCTCGAAGTGACCAACCTTGGCATCGTAGGTGAACTTGACGATGACGTCAGGAGCGATGTTGTTGGAGTAGTTGGTGGAGACGTTGTAGAGACCGCCGCCGGTACCTGCGTTGCCGATGAAGAAGTTGTTGTTGGCGTTGGAGGCGGAGTAGATGTACTCAGCCTGTTCGACCGCGACTGCACCGGTGAGTCCACCGATCTTCTGCTGGAACCGGACACCGGGCTGACGCTCCCAGCTGAAACCGACCTGGTATTGCGCGTCGATGGTCATTGGGAGGTTTTCGGTGCGGTTATCTGTGCTCTTCTTGGTTTCGGTGACGAGGGACCACATCTGACCGCCGGTTAGAGTGAAGCCTTTGTTGGTGGCGACCTGACCCCAGATCTGGCGCTGACGGAGAACGTAGCTGTTGCTCTGGTTGTCGTTGCTGGTGATGCCGGCGCCGAGGAAGTCAGCTTCGACGTAGCCCGAAAGCTTGAAGGGTCCGGGGTTGGCGACAAAGAGTGCGCCGATGCGGCTCTGACGGCCAGAGAAGTTGAATTCGCTGGTGTTGGACTGCGCTGCGCCAGGGTACGGGGTGGAGTTGAAGGGCGTGTTGACGTCGGAGTTGAGCGAACGCTGACGGTAGACGGATTCAGCCGCGAAGAAGGCAACGGGGGTGATGGCGACACCCTTGTAGTGAATAGCCAGAGGCGACTCGAGTTCGTCCGAGATGGTCTTCTTGGTGTCGCTGATGGTCTGGGCGAGGCCGACGTTGGTGGTCTTGAGGTCGGTCACGGTGCTGTTCAGGCTGGAGACGGCATCGGTATTGGTCGAAACCGTTGCGGTGAGGCTGTCAGCCTTGGCCGATGCATTGGCAGCTGCTGTCTGGGCATCCTGAGCGGACTGCTGAGCGGCCGCGAGCTTCGCGTCCTTGTCGGCATTCTGCTGTTTGAGAGCATCGATCTGGGCCTGTTGGCTCAGCATCTGCTCACGCAGCTCGCGGATCTGGCGTGCCAACGGGCTCTCGACGGGCGCCTTCTTGTGAACTGGCGCCTTGCTGGTCGTCTTTTTCGTTGCCGTGCTGGTTTGCGCCTGGAGAGATATTGAACTGATAACCAATATCGCCGCCATAGTCGCTCGTAGTTGCTTCGTCATGGAACCTCGCAAAAGTATGAAAAGGCACAAGGACAACAAGAAAGGGTGCGGGGCTTGTAGGCCCACTCCAACTCTCTTCCTTTGCTCTTTGAGTTATGCTCACAAAGTCGTGTGAACAGAGGAATAATTTGTGCGGTATTCACCGAGAAAATACGTTTCACTTTGGATATTTCATGAACTTTGGTAATTTTTTTGATTTTGCTGGACTGAATTGAGTAACCCCTTGTGTCGCGGAACTGATTTACCGTTATGTTCATGTCCTGTTACCGTCTTGGCGCTCTCCTGGTGGGCTTTGGCCTCTTTGCTTCTGTCGGTTCGGCTCAGTCTTCTGTTAATGGGTCTGCTCCGTCTGCTATTAAGTTGATTCCGATGCCGCGTGAGATTCATGCGACGGGGGATGAGGCGTTGACACATGGGGTGGGTATTTTTTGCGTGGCTCCCTGTGGTGTGGAGGACCGCTTTGCGGCGGACGATTTGGCTGCGTCGCTGAAGGAGCGCGGCATCGTGGGGTCGGCGGGGGCAGTTGCGATTGAGCTGGCGCGGACGAGTGCTCATCCGGAGGCAAAGTTTACCGACGAGATGAAGGCCGAAGGCTATGTGATTACGAAGACTGGGAACACGTTGACCGTGGTTGGGGATTCGGCTGCGGGGTTGTTTTATGGGGTGCAGACGGTTAAGCAGCTGATCGAGGGGGATGGGGGGAGGGCAGTGCTGCATTGGGCCAACGTGAGGGATTGGCCAGCGATGAAGTATCGGGGGCTGGATGATGATCTGTCGCGGGGGCCGGTGACGACGCTGGAGTTTCAGAAGCACCTGATTCGGACGCTGGCGGCCTATAAGGTCAACTTGTACTCGCCCTACTTTGAGCATACGCAGCAGTATCCTTCGAATCCGCTGATGGCTCCGCCGGGGGGGAGTGTTTCGGCGGAGGAGGCCAGAGAGCTGGTGGAGTATGCGCGGCTGTATCACATTGATGTGGTTCCGGAGCAGGAGGCGTTTGGGCATCTGCATCACAATTTGGCGTGGGAGCAGTATCAGCCGCTGGCGGAGACTCCGCATGGCGCGGTGCTGGCGCCGGGGCAGCCGGGGTCGATTGCACTGATCAAGCAGATGTTTACGGAGCTGGCGGCGCTGTATCCTGGCCCGTTTTTGCACATCGGCGCGGATGAGACGGTGGACCTGGGACTGGGGCAGACTAAGGCTGATGTGGATACGCGCGGGCTTGGGCCGGTTTATCTGGATTTTCTGCAGCGTATTGTGACGGAGTTGAAGCCGCTTAATCGCAGGTTCCTGTTTTGGGGGGATATCGCGCAGGATTCGCCCGATTTGCTGAAGGACCTACCGCAGTCGTTCAAGGATTCGACGATCGCGGTTGCGTGGGTTTATAGCCCGGAGGCTCGTGGGTATGACCGGTTTTTGACGCCGTTTACGAATGCGGGGATGGAGACGTGGGTGGCTCCGAGCGTGAACAACTTCAGGAAGGTTTATCCGAACAACAACTATGCGCTGGAGAATATTCAGCGGTTTACGGCCGATGGGCAACGGCTGGGGGCGACGGGACAGTTGAACACGATCTGGAATGATGACGGGGAAGGACTCTTCAATCAGGATTGGTATGGGATTCTGTTTGGCGCAGCGGCAGCCTGGCAGAAGGGTGAGTCGTCCATTCCTGACTTTCAGAACGCCTATGCGCAGGTGTTTCATGGAGACGCGACAGGAGATCTGAATGAGGCGCAGAAGGAGATGATGCTGGCGCACTCCGTGTTGAAGGACCAGGCGAAGGAAGGGGATGGAACCAACAGCATCTTCTGGCTGGACCCGATGTCGAAGGACGGGATCAGGATCGGGGCGCAGGTGCTTCCGTATGCGCATGAGCTGCGGCTTCATGCGGAGCGGGCGTTGACTCTGATTGCACAGGCAAGGGCTGCGGCGCCTGCGCTGCCTGCGGTTTCGACGGGGCCTAAGGCTTATGATCCTGCGGACTCTTATCCAAGCGCGCCTACGACGCTTCGGGAGACTGCGGCTATCGACGCTCTTGAACTCGGCGCTCGGCGCATGGATCTGATCGGGTTGAAGTTTCAGCTGTCTGAGGAGATTGCCCAGGGTTATCAACGCGCTTATGCGATGCAGAACACGACGGATAAGAAGCAGCGCATGAGCGTGAGTCGTGAACTCTCGGATATTAATGGCGTGAACGGTCGAATTCAGGATTTCATTGATGCCTATTCCCTGCTGCGGGATTTGTACGAGCAGGCGTGGTATCGGTCGAATCGCGCATACGCGCTGCGGCCTGTGCTTGAACACTACGACTACACGGTGGGGATATGGGAGGGTCGCAGCGACAGACTTCGGAGTGCGCAGCGTCAGTGGTCGGATTCTCACACCGTGCCGCCGGCTGCGGACGTGGGCATACCGCCGCCGGCTCCTGCTGCTGCTCCTCCGACTACGAAGTGAGTCTTTTGGGGAGACGGGTGTGGCGCTGAAGTCGGAAGATCTGGCAATCTAGAAGATCATGCTTTCGACGGACTCCATCGGCCCCTCACTCGGAATTGATTTCGGCACAACGAACAGCTCCATCGCGTTTACCTGCGGGAAGGGCGAAGTGGAGTTGGTCTCCTTTCCTGCGGGAGCGGCGACGACGGAGTCATTCCGCTCTGTGCTGTATTTGGAGCAGCAGAGGCATGCGAGTCGTACGCAAATTAAAGGATTTAGTGGGCCACAGGCGATCGAGCACTATCTTCGTGCTGAACATAAGGGCCGGCTGATTCAGTCTCTCAAGTCCTATCTCACCAGCCGGACGCTGACCGGGACTGAAGTGTTTGGTCGGCGTTACACCATTGAAGACCTGATCGCTCGTATCCTTACCGATCTGAGATTGTCTGCCGAGCGGCAGATGGGGCGGCCAGTGCGCCATGCTACGGTGGGACGGCCCGTGCGCTTCGTTGGTGCGGAGAGCGTAGAAGATGATGAGTTTGCCGCGCAGCGACTGCGACAGGCGTTCGTCCATGCTGGTTTCGAGTCGGTAGAGTTCGAGTTGGAGCCGATTGCGGCGGCCTACGCGTACGAGTCCACACTCGATCATGACGAACTGATTGTGATTGGGGATTTCGGCGGCGGCACGAGCGACTTCTCGTTGCTGCATGTCGGTCCCGGCGTTCGCGCACGTGGGCGGACGGCTAAGGATCTTCTGGGTAATAGCGGGCTTGGGCTGGCCGGTGACAGCTTCGACGCTCGGATTGTCCGTAAGCTGGTTTCTCCGGCGCTTGGCTCTGATAGCTTTGAGCGGTCTTACGCGCAGGCTCCGGACCGGCCGGCGAGCATCATCCCGGCGGCTCCAGCGTGGATCTATGCCAACCTGGAACGCTGGCACTACCTCTCGTTTCTGAAGACGCGAAATGTCGCGGAGATTCTGAAGAGCGCACGGGCGCGGGCGCAGGAGCCGGAGAAGATCGAAGCGCTCATCAACTTGATCGAAGAGGATCTTGGATATCAGCTACATCAGGCTGTCCAGCGTTTGAAGGTTGAGCTGTCGCATCACGAGTCTGCCGAGTTTCACTTTCGCGATGGAAGCATGGATCTCGTCGCGACGGTTGAGCGCAAGGAGTTTGAAGGCTGGATCGCGGAAGAGTTGCAGTCGATTGAACGGTGCGTCGATACCCTGCTGGCTACAAGCAACATTCCTGCAGGAGAGGTTGACCGAGTGTTTTTGACCGGAGGAACCAGCTTCGTTCCCGCGGTGCGTCGCATCTTCGAATCCCGGTTTGGTGCACCGCGTGTGCGTACAGGCAATGAATTTACGTCAGTGGCGCGGGGGCTTGCGCTGCGAGCCGAAGAGGTTCGTCTAGGAGGACACTAACGCGATCGCCGAGGCTAACTTCAGGCGGAGGGTTACGAGTCTGTTCTGGCTGCTTCCCTTGCCCGCCAGAGCGCGCCTTCCAAAGAATCGACGACGCCCTCCAGGACTTTTACTCCGGGGGAAGAGGTCTTGAGAGCGGCTACCATTGCTGCGCGAACCAGCGAGATGTGCTCGAGAATACTTCCGGTGCAGGCCGCTTCGATCTTGCGCCTGCCGCCGGACTCCTTCATCTTCAAGGCGACGAGAGCCACCTGCTCGGCAAGCTCTACGCCTGCGCGCTCGAGGACAGCGATGGCCAGGTCGTCACCGGCCTCTGCGCATCGCACAATGATTGGGACGAGCGCTGGGAGGTCTGGACCGGGGCGGGCGTTAGCCATCTCGACGATTTCGCCGAGAGATTTGAGTCCCCAGAACTCGCCGATCTCGGCGAGCAAGGTGGTTGCGACACCGCGATCTTTGGCCCAGAAACCAGCGCGTAGAGCCTCCTGTGCTATCCAGAAGCCGGAGCCTTCGTCGCCCAGAGACGGGCCCCAGCCGCCAGCCTGATATATGGCTCTGTCGGCGGCGCGGCCGATGATGCTCGAGCCTGTGCCGGCGATGATGAGGATGCCGGGGCCGCCGCGGAATGCGCCTTCGAGGGCTATCTCTTCGTCGCTTATGAGGTGCAGGTCCCCACCGATGACGGCTCCAATCTCGCGCTCGGCCACTCGCGAACGGCATCGATGGATAGACCGGCGAGTCCGACACAGGTTTGCGAGAGCTCGCCGAGGCTTACGTTGGCTACCTGAGAGACCTCCGCCAGCATCGCTCGAAGGTGGGAGGAGGCCTCCGCTTCGCTGACGCGCGTGAGCTCTACGCTTCCGGTGATGGCGTGGCCCAGGATCTTCGTCTCATCGGCAAGGAGACAACGTGTCTTTGTACCGCCTGCGTCGATCGCGAGAAACAGAGCCATACCTTGAAATGATATGTCAGGCGCAGGGACGCGGAACCCTCTGTGGGTGCAACCTTCGTTCGGCGCATCTGGGTGTGGCGCGGTCTGCTGCGTGCAGGCGGCGTGTCGCTATACACTGGCACGAATGTATGCTGCCGTAACTCCAACGCGCCTTCATCCCTTCGATCTCGGTTTGATCGTCGTTTATCTGATCGGTATCACTCTCTTCGGCCTGCGATTTCGGAGCGGGAAAGATCCGAATGCGAGATCGCTGCGCAGTTATTTTCTGGCTGACCAGACGATTCCCTGGTGGGCGATTGCGCTGTCGATCGTCTCTGCGGAGACGAGTACGCTGACGATCATCAGTATTCCGGGTGTGGCGTTTGCGGGGGACTTCGGATTTCTGCAGATTGTGATCGGGTACATGCTGGGCCGCGTGGTGGTGGCGTTGATCTTTCTGCCCAAATATTTTGAGGGGCGAATGTTGACCGCGTATCAGCTGATCGATCAGCGCTTCGGACATACGCTGCACAAGGTGACTGCGGGATTGTTTCTGCTGACTCGGGCGGCGGCGGAGGGAGTACGGGTGTTCGCGGTGAGCATCGTGGTGGGGATCGCGATTGGGACGCGGGATGTGTTGTCGATTGGGATTATCTCGGCGCTTACGCTGCTGTATACGTTCGAGGGCGGGATGGCGGCGGTGATCTGGACCGATGTGGTGCAGATGGCGATCTATATCGGCGGGACGATGGTTGCGATCTTTACGCTGGGAACGCATGTACCTGGGGGGTGGTCGCAGATTCACGAAGTCGCGGCGGCGGCGGGTAAGTTTCGGCTGTTTCATTTTGCGCTGAACCTGACGCAGAGCTATACGTTCTGGGCGGGCGTGTTGGGGGGGACGTTCCTGACGATGGCGTCGCATGGCACGGATCAGTTGATGGTGCAGAGGATGCTGGCGGCGCGGAGTCTGCGGGAGTCGCGGCTGGCGCTGCTGGCGAGTGGAGCGGTGATCTTTTTGCAGTTCACGCTGTTTCTGCTGATCGGTGTGGGGCTGTATGTTTTTTACGGGCTGCATCCGGCGGTGTTCGCGTCGGCAGATCGGATCTTCCCGACGTTCATCGTGCGGGAGATGCCGATTGGAATTGCGGGGCTGCTGGTGGCTGCGATTCTTGCGGCGGCGATGTCGAATTTGAGCGCGGCGTTGAACTCGCTTTCTTCGACGACGGTGGTGGACTTCTATATGCATTGGCGGCCGGAGGCGGATGACCGCGAACGGATGATGATCTCGCGCTCGAGCACTGTCGTTTGGGCACTGGTGCTGTTTGGGGTTGCGATGTATAGCGTGTTTGCTGGCGGGAAGGGACACGTGGTGGAGGTGGGGTTGTCGATTGCCTCGGTGGCCTACGGGGCTTTGCTGGGTGTGTTCCTGCTAGGAACGCTGACTCGATACGCCACGCAGACGGGAGCGATTCTGGGGATGATCTGCGGGTTTGGGCTGAATCTTTTGCTTTGGCTCTCGCCGGGTGTGATCAAGGTTGGACCGATCACGATTCCACATATTGCGTTCACCTGGTATGTGCTGATTGGGTCGATCGTCACCTTTGCGGTTGGGTCGGTTGGGAGCTTGTTGTTTCGCGGGGATGGCACCAAGCGGAAGTCGCAACGATCGGCGGCTAAGGTAGCTGGGATGGTGATCGCGCTCTCTCTTCCCTTTCTGCTTCCATCGCAAGGGGCTGCGGAAGTAACGCAAGCGGAGACGAGTAAGGGCTATGACTTCAGCGCGGTCTCGACGCTTGTGGATGAGGCGATCAGCGCGAAGAAGATACCGGGTGCGGTAGTGCTCATCAACCATGATGGAAGAACCGTGTTTGAAAAGGCGTATGGGAATCGGGCGCTTGAACCTGCTGTGGAGCCGATGACGCAAGACACGATCTTCGATATGGCTTCGCTGACGAAGTGCCTGGTTACGGCTACGGCGGTGATGAAGCTGTATGAGGCGCATAAGCTTCAGTTTGACGATCCGGTGGCGAAGTATCTGCCGGAGTTTGCGGTGAATGGGAAGCAGGCGGTTACGATTCGTGAGTTGCTGACGCACTACTCGGGTTTGCCGGAGGATATTGACCTAAAGGATGCGTGGGGGTTGGCTGCTCCGGATAAGGCGGAGGGGATTCGGCGCGCGATGAGTGCGACGCTGGAGACGGTGCCGGGGACGCACTTCAAGTATTCGGATATCAACTTCATCACGCTAGGGGCGCTGGTGGAGAAGATCACTGGGCAGCCATTGGAGGAGTATGCGCAGGAGCATATCTTCGGGCCGCTGGGGATGACGCATACGAGATATCTGCCTGTGGATAAAGCATGTGGGACGCTGCCGGACAGCACTGGTTTGCTGACGAACGCCGGCGGCCATGGATTTGATCCTTGCAAATCGGATGGATGGCGGCGCGAACAGTGGATTCCGCAGATCGCGCCTACCGCTTATGACGATCAAGGTACGGCTACGAATCCTGACTTTGGGCGGATGTTGCGCGGGACTGTGCATGACCCGACTACTCGACGAATGGGTGGAGTTGCGGGGCATGCTGGAGTGTTTTCTACGGCTGCGGATGTTGCGCTGTTCGCCCAGGGGTTGTTGGATCGGCTTGCCGGGAGGGCGAGCAACTTTCCGTTGAGTCAGGCGACTTTAAAGTTGATGACAGAGCCGGAGCAGCCGACTGCCGCGGTGACCGGCGCAACGATCTTTACTCCAGATGGAAAGACAACAACCGGCGTGGCGGTGCGGGGATTTGGCTGGGATATCAATTCGGCGTTTTCGCGGCCGCGCGGCGAGATGTTTCCGATCGGGAGCTTCGGGCATACGGGGTTTACCGGGACCTCACTGTGGATGGATCCGGAGAGCGACAGCTTTGTCGTTATTTTGTCGAATGCGATTCATCCGCGTGGCGCGCCACCTATCTCAGTTTTGCGGGGACAGGTAGCCTCCGCTGCAGCCCGTGCGATGCGTGTTGACGTCGAGCATTCCACTACTATTGCCAGCACGGAGACGCTCACGGGAGTTGACGTGCTTGAGGCGACTCACTTCGAGGCTCTGGCGAAGGCTGCGAAACGCCACGGCGACCACTTGAGGCTCGGGTTGCTGACGAACCAGACCGGAGTTGATCGCGAAGGCAGACGGACGATCGACATCTTGCAGCACAGCTTGCCGGAGGTTGAGCTGAAGACGTTGTTCTCGCCCGAGCATGGTCTTCTGGGGACGAAGGATACTGTCAAAATCGGCAATGATGTGGATCCTGCGACCAAGCTCCCGATACTGAGCCTTTATGGCGCGAAGCCTGAACAGCGCCATCCCAGCCCCGAGTCTCTGAAAGATCTTGATGCTGTGGTGATTGATCTGCAGGATGTAGGAGTGCGGTTTTACACCTATGAAGCGCTGGTTGGATACTTTCTCGAGGCGGCGGCGCAGGCACATATTGAGATTATTCTGCTGGATCGTCCGAACCCAAACGGGGGTGTGGCGGTGCAGGGACCAGTGTCTGATGCAGGGGCTGAGTCTTATAACAATTACATGCCGATGCCTGTGCGCAACGGCATGACTCTTGGGGAGCTTGCACTTTATTTCAACAGCGAACGGCGAGTTTCGGGTCCTACCTCGCCTAACATTCTGGTTCCCATTCACGCGCAGCTGGTTGTGGTGCCGATGAAGAACTGGTCTCGCACACAGTACTTTGATGAGACGGGATTGAAGTGGACAAATCCGAGCCCGAACCTGCGGACTCCGACGGCGGCGACGCTCTATCCCGCTGTGGGTCTGGCTGAGATGACGAACATATCTGTTGGCCGCGGAACGGATAAACCTTATGAGCATATTGGCGCGCCCTACATCAATGCGCCGGAGCTGGCAGCTTACCTGACCGCGCGAAAGATTGCTGGAGTGAGCTTCGCACCGACTAACTTTGCGGTTGCAGAGGACTCCAATCACTATCCCTCTCACGGGAAGTCGATCCCTGGGATTGCTTTTACTGTGACGGACCGAGTTGCTTTCAATTCGCCTGAGATGGGGATCGAACTGCTCAGTGCGTTGCATCATCTCTATCCAGAGTTTCAGTTGGCAAAGGCTGCGTACCTGGTGACAAACGTGGATACGATGCAGGCGCTGACCAACCTGGACGATCCCCATAAGATCGCAGCCGGATGGGCGACGGACCTGGCTACTTTTGAGCGCCAACGCCAGACCTACCTGCTTTACAAGTAATCCGCCTGTGACACGAATTGTGTACCATTCGTGGAGCCGGAAGTCATAATATTCCTTGGTCTCTTCGCCTTATTTACGTCACAATAGTGGAACGCTCCCAGATCGAAGGTCTCCCGAATGCCCCGTATCAACTTTCAACAGCAATTGGTCGCTCTCAAAGACAAACTTCTCGCCATGGCTGCGCTTTCGCAGCAGGCTCTTTCGTTGTCGCTGGAAGCTTATCTTACCGGGGATCTGAGTCTTTGCGACCACGTGAAGGAGATCGAAGCGGCGATCAACGCGGCGGAACGTGATGTAGACGAGATGGCGTACGACCTGCTGGCCAAAGAGCAGCCTATGGCTATCGATCTTCGTTTCATCCTGTCGGTGATTAAGATCAACGGCGATCTGGAACGCATTGGGGATCAAGCGACCAACATCGCTTCGCGGACCCAGTACCTGCAGGATTCTCCGAAGATCTCTCTGCCGATCGACATACCGGATATGGGCGAGAAGGTTGGGGTGATGATCCGCCGGGCGATTCAGTCGTTGCTGGAGGCGGACGCGAAGCTGGCGGAGTCCGTGCTTGCTATGGACGATGAGATCGACGATATGAACCGCGATGTGCAGAATGAGTTGATTGAGGTGATGCAACAGCATCCGGTGGTGAGCGGGCAGGCGTTGAATGCGATCATCATCTCGCGGAACCTGGAGCGGGCGGCGGACCACGCCACCAATATCGCCGAAGATGTAATCTTCTGGGTTCGCGGTTCGGATGTTCGGCACAAGCTCTCACTCGCAGAGGCGGATTGAGTGATGAGTGCGCTGGGCAGATAGAGAAGCCTTGACGTGTGGTCCTGCGACAACTATCTTAGAGGGATGGTGAGTTTGACTCAGCTTATGCCAATGGCTTGTCGCACGTGTTGTCACGACCGCGTGCGCCGTTGCCTTTGCCTGAGTTGTAGACTTACCCGATAAGTCTCCCTTTTCTTAGCAAAGCCACCAGCGCCCACTGAATAAAGTGGGCCTTCTTGTTTCTGCCCTACACAAAAGGATACTTCTCATGAGCACTCCAGCCACAGCCGTTGTTAAAGAGACCAAAGCGCAAAAGTCGGAACGCCTGAAGCTGGCGAAGAATCCGTGGGAGGCGTGGGAGGAGGTTCGCCAGTTTGCCAAAGAGGGCCGCGAATCTGTTCTTCCGGAGTGGGCTGGCCTCTACTTCAAGTGGTGGGGGATCTATACCCAGGGCGATGGTGTGGGAGCCACCGGAGGTGTCGGTGGCGAGGGGAAGGCGACCGAGTACTTCATGATGCGTATCGGTCTGCCGAACGGGATTCTCACCAGCGCACAGTTGCGCGTGATTGCGGATCTTACGAAGAAGTACGCTCGGAATCTTGCGGATATTACGACGCGGCAAAATATACAGCTGCACTGGCTGACCATCGAGGCGTTGCCTGAGGTGGTGGATGCGCTCACTGCGGTGGGGCTCAGCCCAAAGGGCGCATGCGGTGATGTTGTCCGCAACGTGACGGGCTGTCCGCTGGCTGGAATCGATGGACACGAGCTTATCGATGCTTCACCGCTGGCTGTAGAGATTGCGCACAAACTCACGGCCAATCCTGAGTTTTATAACCTGCCACGCAAGTTCAAGATCTCGGTCACCGGCTGCCCGCTGTGGTGCTCGTATCCGGAGATCAACGATGTTGCGCTGACGGCCATTCGACGCAGGGTCGACGGAAAGGAAGAGATTGGCTATACGTTGCGGGTGGGTGGAGGCCTGTCGACGGAACCTCACCTTGCGGTGCGTATCCCTGTGTTTATTGGGCAGGATCAGGCGTATGCGGCTGTGCATGCCACGGCCGAGATCTTTCGCGAACAACAGGAGCTGCGTGAGAACCGCACTCGCGCTCGCATCAAGTATCTGTTTATGCGGCATGGTTGGACTGCGGAGTCTTTTCTGGAGGCATTAGAGGCCAAGCTGGGTTACAAATTGGATCCGAGCCCGGTCACCGCGGACGTGATTCCTGATGATGTTTATCGTGATCATATCGGCGTCGCGCCGCAGCGTCAGGCTGGTTGGTCGTCGGTGGGCGCGAGCGTATTGCGTGGCCGCCTCTCGGGGGAGCAACTCCATCAGCTGGCGGAGTTGGCAGACCAGTATGGAAGCGGAGAACTTCGCACGACGATTATGCAGAATATCCTCATCGTCAATGTGCCGAACGAGAAGACGACCGATCTGGTGTTGGCGCTGAATGGATTGGAGCTGCACGTGGATGTTTCAGCCTTCTGGCGGGGAGCGATCGCCTGCACCGGCACGGAGTTTTGCAAGCTGGCGATTGCTGAGACGAAGGGCTTTTCGAAGTGGCTGGTCAGTGAGATGGAAGAGCGCCTGCCGGGCTTCGACCAGCAGATCAAGCTTCACGTTACAGGCTGCACCAACAGCTGCGGACAGCACTGGATCGCTGACATTGGGCTTGAGGGCAAGAAGATCAAGAAGGACGGGAGATTGGTGGACGCCTTCTATTTCTGCGTGGGAGGAGCGGTGGGTAAGTTCGCTCGGACTGCGCGACCATTAGGTTATCGTGCTGCGGCGGACGATGTCCCGGATGCTATTGAGCGGTTGTTGCGGGGGTATCTTGAGGCTCGTCAGCCGGAAGAAGATCTGCGAGCTTACTTTGCGCGCACTGATGACGATAGCCTGCGCGCCCAGCTTGCGGGTACAGTGATCGATCCAGTGGAACGCGATGCTCCGCCGGTCGGCGCCGGCCGCCACGCGCCGGGAGAGTAGCCTAGTTCCATGGATCTCTTTCCTATCTTTCTGAAGATTGCCGGCCGACCATGCGTCGTGATTGGAGCAGGCAATCTTGCTGAAGCGAAGATCGACTCGCTGTTGGCCGCTCACGCCAAGGTGATGGTGATTGCGCCGGAGGCCCGTCCTCGTGTTGTTGAGATGGCGGCGGCAGGCGAGATCGAGTGGCTGCGCCGAGATTATGTCGAAGGCGATTTACTGGGGCAGTTCCTGGTGGTTGCCGCAACCGATAATCCTGTGGTGAATAGAGCCGTCTTCCGAGAGGCGACCGAGAAAGACATCCTCTGCAATGCGGTGGACGATCCGCCGTTTTGCGACTTTTACTTTCCTTCTGTCGTGCGGCGTGGTGATCTGCAGATCGCTATTTCGACCGCAGGGGCTAGCCCGGCGCTGGCACAGAGGCTGCGCAAAGAGATCAATGGACAACTACCGCTGGACGTCGGCGACTGGCTGACCGACCTCGGGAATCTGCGCCGCGAGGTAACACAGACGGAGCCGCTGAATGAAGAGCGGAAGTGGCTGCTTCACCAGCTCGCACAGCGTGAGGTGTGCGGCTATGAGGCCTGCCCCTCTCGCCTGCTTGCCCGCGAACATGCTTTGAAGAATCCATTACCCGAGAAGAAATCGTGAACGCTGCTGCTCAGCCTGGAACCGTCTATCTAGCAGGTGCCGGTCCCGGTGACCCGAACCTGCTTACGCTTCGGGTTCTTCGCCTACTTGAAACAGCTGATCTGATTCTGCCTGATGATCTGGTCTCAGCTGAGATCCTGTCGCTGGCCCATGGGGGGGCGGAAGTTATCTCGGTTGGGAAACGGTGTGGGCAGCCGCGCATTACGCAGGCCGAGATTCACGTTCTTATGCTGGGGGCGGCGCAGGCGGGCCGATCCGTGTTGCGGCTGAAGTCCGGCGATCCGTTGATCTTTGGGCGCGCGGGCGAGGAGATCGGCGCACTGCGTGGGGCGAAGATTCCGTTTGAGATCGTCCCCGGCATTACGACTGCGTTTGCTGCGGCCGCTAGACTCAAGACGCCGCTGACAGATCGCAGCGCAGCTTCAAAGCTGATTCTCGCTACAGCGCACCATGCGGCGGAGAAGCTGGAGCTGACGCCGAAGTGGGCGAAGGCTCTGCCGGAGGACGCTACGCTGGTGATCTATATGCCGGGCCGCAGGTTTCGTGCGCTGGCAGAGGATCTTATTTCTTCAGGAATCGCCGGTGAGACGCCTTGTGTTGCGATCAGCAAGGCAACTGCGGCGGATGAGCATGTTTACAGTACAACTCTTGCCCAGCTTGACGATAGCGCGGTGGGTCCTGCTCCTGTGATCCTGCTGATCGGCAATGCTATTCAAGTGCCGTAGCAGGTCACAATAGGCTAAGAGACATTCCTAGGCTTTGAATCTGCGACGAATTACACCAGCTGCGCCGATCACTCCCGTCAGGACGAGGACGTAGCTGGAAGGCTCTGGAACAACCGGGACCGGTGGAGCAGGCGTGCCGGGAGTCCCAGGGGTTCCTGGAGTTCCTGGGGTATCGGGTGTTCCCGGGGTGCCCGGAGTTCCTGGTGTCCCCGGGGTGCCGGGTGTTCCTGGGGTACCGGGTGTTCCTGGTGCGCCCGGAGTTCCTGGGGTTCCGGGGGCTCCCGGGGTGCCTGGAGAGGTGGGGGTTCCTGGGGTGCCAGGAGAGTTTGGCGGTGCTGTTGCTCCCTTGCCTGGAGTGCCGGGAGGCAGGCCTCCTCCGCCGAAGACTGGCGTATAGACGGGTGGGCCGCCCTGCGGAAGCTCGGGGGAGACACCTCCATAGGAAGGAGGCGGTGGGACGTTGTTGGAGGCGATCGGCTCGCCCAATCCGGTTGGCAGGAGATCGATACCCTCACTGAGAGGGAGTTCGGTGTGGAGAGGGCCTGGTGTCTCCTCTGCAAGGAGCGGCCCATCGCTGCCGCCGTCGGGTAGAACACCACAAGCCAGGTTGATTCGGTGGAGCGTCTGTGGGCGAGTCATGCGAGGGCCCGGTGCGACAGCGGGAATCAGCTTTGGCTTCGGCTGAGGCTGGATCTTGCGCTGAGCGTAGAGCTTGGCGCGGTGCTTTGCAGCAGCGATACGCTGGATCTGGCGGGAGTGCGCCAGCTCCTGGCGATAGGCGACAAACCAACGCTCGCAGTCGGTCGATGCGCTTACGCATGAGGCAGAGACACTTACAAAGATCACCAGAAGCAAAAGATAGGCAAAGCGACGCATAAATCCCCTAAGAAAGTTCTCGTCCATCCAAATAATGCCTTGTTGGACGAACGTTGATGCTAGTGCAATCAGTGGACCAAAATAGAAGGCACGTTCAACCTGCTGGAAGTTGCAGTATTCAAGCCAAATCTTTGCACAGTTGGGAATATATTACCCTGCACTAGCGAATTGTTTTCTCTTTTTCTCTCTTTTTTGTTTACCAAATGGGAATTCTTGTTGACGTCGACGCTTTTTCACCACGGATGGGGCAGGCGTAGTGACGTCAGGCTGTCAGTTGGCGTCGGCCCGACGAAGATGGCAGGTCGGGTCGCCGTTACGCAATTCATTGCAAGTCGACCACCAAAATTGACGTACAGCACAAGATTTGACGCATAGGCACAACATTTTTTCCCGTTTTGCGTTCTTACACATCAGGATGCCGGGCCTCTTCAAAAGGACTGGATCCTGCACAGCCACTGACGCCTGACGGCGTACTGGGCTTTGCTCAGGAGATTTAAAGATGCGCTTTCTACGCTATTTCGCTCTGCTCGCCTTGCTGATTGTTCCGGCAGCGGCTTACTCCCACGCCCAGGTCTCAGTCGGTGTCGGCATCGGTGGCCCTGTTTATGAGGGCTACGGCTATGGGGCTCCGGTCTGCTCGTACGGGTACTACGGCTACTATCCCTACGCCTGCGCTCCTTATGGCTACTACGGTCCATCGTGGTTTAGCGGCGGCATCTTCATCGGCGCCGGCCCGTGGTTCCGCGGCGGCTACTATGGCTACCGCGGCGGCTGGGGCGGCTACGGCTATCGCGGCGGCTACGGTTACCGCGGCGGCGTAGGATACCGTGGAGGCTATGGCGGTGGATACCGTGGAGGTTACGGCGGTGGATACCATGGCGGTTACGGTGGTGGATTTGGCGGTGGTGGCGGATTCCACGGCGGTGGTGGCGGCGGCGGGTTCCACGGTGGCAGTGGAGGATTCCACGGCGGCGGTGGCGGTCATGGTGGTGGCGGACACCGGTAACGGTTAGTCAATCGACTCATAAAAGAACGGCTGCGCGCTATAGAGTCCGCAGCCGTTCTTTTTTAATCTCAACTGCCATCCGGTTTCTCCTCAGCTGTTCCCGGATGGTCGGGTCCGAGGCGGTTTCAGCCCAGGCGGCCTTCGGCCTGTTTGGTGGCTTCGTAGATTTGGTCGAAGGATTCGACGGCGTAGAGTACGGGCTGCATCTCGCTGGTCTGGAACTCCTGGTTGAGTACGGCGTCGAGGTCGAAGTCTTTGACCTCGCATCCTCCGGCAAGGACCCGGGTGCACTCTCCGTGGGAGGAGATGAGGCCGCTGCCGTAGACCTTGATCTCGCCGTTCTGGCGGATGAGGCCGAACTCGACGGTGAACCAGAAGAGGCGACCCATGCGCTCGAGGGCCTGGGGCTCGGTGAGACGGGCGCAGATCTTTCCGTAACTTTCAAGAAAGTCTGCGAAGACTGGGTGGGCGTGCATGGGGACGTGGCCGAAGACGTCGTGGAAGATGTCAGGTTCCGGGGTGTACTCCATGGAGTCGCGCGAGCGGAGCCAGGTGGTGGTGGGGAACATGCGGGCGGCGAGCATCTCGAAGAAGGCGTCTGCGGGGAGGAAGCCGCTTACGGGGGTGGACTGCCAGCCGGTGCGGGGCTGGAGGAGGGCGCTGACCTCGGTGAGGTTGGGGAGCTGGTCTTCGCGGAGGCCGATCTGCTGGAAGCCGTCGAGATACTCCTGGCAGGCGTGCTGGCGGAGCTGGGGCATGCGGCGGGTTACGAGTTCGCTCCAGATGGCGTGCTGCTCGGGGGTGTAGTCGGCCCAGGTCTGTTCGATGAGGTAGGGCGCGGCCACATTCAGTTTGCCTTGGGCCAGATTCAGCGTTGAGGTTGCGATTCCCATGGGTTGTTTCTCGGCTCCTTATGCCAGCAGAAGGATACATCTTTATGACGTCGCTTGTGTTGCTTTGGATACGGGGTACCCCCCGGGGGTGGGGGTATTTTGGGAGTAAAACGCTTTGATTCAATGGCTTACAGGCGGTATACGCTCGCAAAGCATTCATTCCAAACGGGTTGCTCCTAAAATACTTTGATTCAGCTAGTTAGCTTTTTATGGCAAAGGGCAAACCCCGACCTGGGCCGGGGCTTTTTTCTTTCTGCTTTGAGTATAGCTGTAGAGGGGAACTAATGCGCCATGGGGATCTGCTTGTGGGGGAATGGGTTATGGGGTCATGGGGCTTGACAGAGGATTGCCCGGGTTGAGGTAGGCGTCTGCTGAAGGACGTCACTTCCCACGAATCAGCCGCTTGTGTTCCTGGTGGATGTTTCCAGTTGATGAAGTTATGTTCAGCCGGTGTCTATGATCTGGCAAATCAGGATCTGGCAAATCAGTATATGAAAGATCAGGGAGGTCTACATGAGTAAGAGAGTTTGTTGTGTGCTCGTCGCATTGATGGTCACCTGCGTTGCTGTACTCGCACAGACGCCGGCGACCGCACCGCCTAATCCAATCACAGCCAGCGAAAAAGGGTTTTATGGAGTGGTCAGCGGCGAAGTAGTTGCTGCCGCCGAGAAGATGCCGGAAGAAAACTACTCTTTCAAGCCAACGCCGGATGTTCGCAGTTTTGGCCAATTAGTCGGCCACGTGGCGGATGCCCAGTACCTTTTTTGCTCGACGGCTCTCGGCGAACCGAATCCCGTGAAAGCGATCGAAAAAACCAAGACCTCGAAGGCAGACCTTGTGGCAGCGCTGAAGGAAGGCGTGGCTTACTGCAACAAGGCGTTTGCCGGTATGACTGACGCGCAGGGCAGTCAGATGGTGAAGATGATGAACTTCGATGTGGCCAAGCTTTCTGTCCTTTCAATCAACACAGCACACACCGATGAACACTACGGGAACATGGTCACCTATTTACGTTTGAAAGGCATCGTTCCCCCAAGCAGCGAAAGACAGGCTAACCAGGGACAGAAGTAAGATCGCGTGGGTTCACTTGAAGACTTTTCCGCGAGGCACTCTTGTTACTTTGCCAGGAGTCGAGGCAGCATGTCGCCGTAGCCCCAGATCACTGTGCCGACGATGCCCGTAGCATAACCAACGTACAACACCAGTTGATAGCGATGGGGCGGGTCCAGGATAAGCTCGATCTCTCTTTCTACGGATGCGAAGCCTTGTTTCAGCGCAGTCGCGAGCTTTTGCTGCAAGAACCCGGCGAGCCTGAACGTAGAGGCCGCGCCCACCAGGCACATCACCGAACCCGACCGACTAAACCAATCGGTTCCTGTTCTCCTCGACAAGAAGTAAGAGAACGCCGCGAAGAACCAGGAGCTTACCAGGATGACACCCACCAAGAAGCAGCTTCGGTCTAGCTCCACTAATAACGATTGTGGCGTGATCTGTTTCGGGTTCATTTTGGTCTCCGTGCTGGCGGAACGCCATCTTCAGGCGAGATCTATGGGGACAAGCGGCGGCGAGGGCAAATGCGGGTCTTCTGGAAGACGAGGAGAAGCAGACAACGGCAAAGGCAAGAACAACAGCAACGGCAAAGACAAATACAGGGATCCTTCGACTGCGTTGCTCACAAAAAGCCGAGAGCAACCTTCGCTCAGGATGACGTGGGTTTGGGTTGGGTTAAGAAAAACGAGCAGCGGCAATTGCAATAGCAAAAGAAGCAGATGCAACAACAAGTCGCAGCTACTTCAACTGCGGTAGCGAGAGCAGTTACATCTTGGCGCGGAGGGGTTGCGAGGGCTCGGTGTGGGGGGCCATCTGACCTTCGGCGTCGACGAGATATTTTTTCAGCAGCTCGTGGTGGAGGCAGTAGAGAGCCAGCTCGAGCCGGTCGGAGACGCCGAGCTTGTCGTAGACCTTGCGCAGGTAGTTCTTGATGACCTGCTCGGTGGTGCCGATCTGGTAGGCGATCTCTTTGTTGCGCATGCCGCGGGTGATGCAGCTGATGATGGCGAGCTCTTTTTTGGAGAGCTTGGGCTGGACCTTGGGGTCGGTGAGGCTGGTGGCCTGGGAGCGGTAGGCCTCGATGACCCAGCTGATGGACTGGTTGTCGATCCAGGTCTCACCTTCTGCGATCTTGCGGACGCATTTAACGAGGAGGTCGGGGGAGATGGAGCGGGGCACGACACCGCGAACACCGCGGCGGTAGAGCTCGACGGTGTTGGACTCGTCGGATTCGGTGACCTGGACGATGAGCTTGGCTTCGGGGGCCTGACGGACGAGCTCGGGGATGGCGTCGATGGTTCCGGAGATGAGCTGGCCTTCGAGGAGAACGACGTCGGTGGGGTAGCGCTGGAGAGCGGCGTAGAGGTTCTGGAGCGTTTCCACCTGAGCGACGACGCGGATGTCGTCTTCGAGCGCGAAGACTTTCTTCATTCCCACGCGATAGATGGCCTGCGAGTCTGCGAGGATGACACGAATTCCTGCGGAGGGAGTTGAGTCCTCTTCCGGCAGGTCTTCGTTGCTTCGGATTGGGTCAAAATTGACTACTGTCATAGATCAAGCCTTTAGAGAATATTCGTCGATCACAGCGGCGGCTTTCTTCGTTCCATTCTGCAAATAGTGGCGTACGACGCGGCCAATGCAGTGTATGGTGACATCGTTTGCGGCACCCATGACGGCAGCGGGCATTGCGATCGTGAACTCGATTCTGCTATCCACCCGCGGTAACTGATCACTTACAAAGAGCAGCCCGTTGGCCGAGATGTTCTCGGTCATGGCTTCCAGTTCGCCGTTCTCTGTCAGCACCCTTATGGGAAGTCTCATCGGGAAACGTACTGCGGTGCGAACTGGATTTTCCCCATTTGGCATCTGCCACTGAGCCACTCGACCTCCTCCGGACCTGGATTGCAGATAGGACATGGATACGCAAACCCGCCAATGACTGACACTGTGGAGTTTACCCCACCTTTTCCCAAGCGCCAGCTTTTTTGTGAGTAGAGGGTTACACCGGCGGGCACAGGGCGGCGGAACTGCCTACCCATAACTGGTTGCGATTGTGGTCGACGCCCATCATAAGACCGCGTCCGAGGCGGACGAGAGCGATGGCGGGTTGGAGGGCTTCGCCGTCGGGCCAGAGGTACATGATGCGGATCTCGGCCTGGGTGGGGCCGTGGGGAGTTTGGATGACGGGCTCGAAGGCGATGCGCTGCTGCAAGAGATAGAGATGGCGCTGGTCGGGTGCGATGGCGTTGAGGTCGTCGTCGGTGGGGGCGAACTGAATTCCCTTCCCTGCGAAGGAGTAGAGGGGCTTGAGGAGGAGCTTTTGGCGGTCTTCGGGAAGGTCTAAGGGGAGGCCGGCGGAAGTGCGGCGGGCGTCCCAGTCGTTGAGGAAGACGGCCTTGGGGACGGAGGGGTGGTCGAGATAGGGGAGCGAGAACTTGCTGATGCGGAAGTACCAGTTGGGATGGCCGGCCCACTCGACCTGGAGGTCGTCGCGGTAGTCGAAGGGGAGAGATATCTGCTTGCGCTCGAGCTCGTCGACGATGGCGCGGTTGTAGATGCGGTGGATGGGGATGTCGCGGCCGTTGCGATGGTAGAAGAGGCGGTTGCCGCGTTTGATGAGGGTGGTGATGTCGACGGTGGCGATGCCCAGCTTGTCCTCGTAGATGTGGAAGTCGGGGAGGGTCTTCTGGTGGTCGGGGTCGATCTCGAGGAGGACTACGTTTTCGGAGGCGTGGTGGTTGAGGATGATTTTGCTGAGGAGCTGCCAGTAGGTCTGCTCGTTGAGGCCGCCGAGGTGCCAGGTGAGCGCGGGGTCGAGGTTGTAGGTTGCGAGGTACTGGCGGGAGAGGATGTCCTGATAGCCGTAGATGGAGGGGAAGGCCTGGAGTTCGACGAGCTTTGGGCTGAGGGTGCCGTCGGGGTTGCGCGTCAGGCCGAAGTCTACGGTCATGAAGTTGGGCTGCGGGTTCTGGTTGGGCATGCGGTACTGCGCGGGGACGCACTGCTCGGAGGCCTGCAGGTAGGCGGGGTTGTCGAGGAGCTGGTGGGTGAGCTGGGCGCCGGTCTGGGCGAGCTCTTGCATGAGGGAGCTGGGGAAGAAGCAGGGGGTTTCGGCGACGCGGAAGTCGATGGTGGTTCGGGTGCGGCGGTTCAGCTGGGCGAGGAGGTCTTCGTATCCGGCTGAGGTGAACTGCGCGTTGAAGCGGTCGCGATAGGGCTGCAGCATGGGAGCTAGTGTAGCTGTTGTTTTCTTGGTAAGGCTGGCTGATCGGTGTGGGAGCGGAAGACGCAGCTTGCCCAGACGATGAAGAGGGGGAATAGCTCGAGAGTGTAGCGGGGCTCGGAGTTGTCGAGGGTGAGGAGCAAGGCACATCGGAGAACGACGAAGCCGACCATCGCAGAGGCCAGCGCGGTGTAGGGACGCCAGCCGCGACTGCGCCAGAGCCAGAGGCCGATGGCTCCGAGGAGGAAGTAGGCGAGGTTCAGGGCTGCGGAGGCGTAGGCGAGGAGGGTCTTGCCGCGGTACTCGTGCCAGTTCCACCAGTCGAGGCCGATCTGCATCATCTCGGGGCGGGGGCGGAAGAGCATGTTGGCCAGGCGGGCTGCGGGGAGAGCGATGTAGCAGCGCAGCGGGTGGGTGTGAATGCGCTGCTCGGCGAGGGCACGGAAGCGCTGATCGAAGGCGGGGGTGGCGTTGGCGTTCTGGTTGTAGTCGGAGAGTAGCTCGGCGGTGCGCTGGTATTGGTCTTCGGAGTCGAAGGCTCGGGTGGGGAGATCGTCGATGTTGAGGTCGGTGCTGTCGTAGTTCCAGTAGACCTGCTCAGTGGAGGCGAAGTCGATGGCCCAGGTGCGATACCAGCGCTGAAAGCCTGTGGGGACGGTCTCGCCGGGGTCGGTGGCGCTGCGTGGGGCGAGTGGCTGGATGACGTGGAAGGTGCGCCAGTTTCTGATGGCCCAGGGCGCGAGCGGCAAGACGACGCAGAGGGCTGCGATTGCGACAGGGCGGAAGCAGAGGAGAGAGAGCCGGCGTGCGGACTTTTGCCAGACCGGCTTTTGCCTGACGGACTTTTGCCAGACGATCCAGGCCATCGCGGGGATGACGGTGGCGGGGAGGAGGCCCTGCTCGGGACGCAGCAGAACGGAGTAGGCCATGGCGGCGGTGATCGCGAGGAGCCAGCGGTTGAACGGTGCGCTGGCGCTTTGCCAACGCTCGAGGCTGTAAAAGGTGAGGGCGATGGTGAAGAGGGTGAGGGTCTCGGTGAGCGGAGCCGCGGCATAGATGGCGGTGAAGGGGCAGAGGGCTGCGAGCCATAGAGCGGCTTTGGCGGAGCGGCGGCCGAAGAGTCGGCCTGAGAGCGCGGAGATCAGGAGACAGGTGCCGAGGTCGATCGCGCACTGGAGGTACATGATGGCGACGTAGCGGTCGAAGCCGAAGATGCGAAAGCAGAGGGCGAGAAAGAGGGGGTAGCCTGGGAGGCGGATCAGCGTTGGCTTCGGGAGGTCTGTGCCGAGGGTGAACCCGTAGATGCCGTATCTCAGCCAGTTTTTGGCGATGCCTCCATAGATGAGCGCGTCGCCTTCGATGCGGCCTGCATGCAGCACATACCAAAGACGCAAGGCGAGCCCTGCTGCGAGCGGGAGCACCGCCCAGAGAACCGTCTTCAACCTTCCTTTGGTCATGTCTTTTGCATCATACTGCTCGGGGGCGAAGGTTCTCGCGGGACGCGTTGACTCGGGGGTTTCGCCTGCATACGATGGGACATAGCCGCATGCGCAGAGTCGCCAGTACTCCTCAATGAATAGACAAGTCTTCTACGATCCACAACGCAAGCGCTGGAAGCGGCTGCGCCGAATTTTTGATGTACTCGCCCTGCTGGGACTTGTGCTGGGGACCATCTTCGTCATTGGGCTGATGCGGATGAAGCCTCTGCCGGAGCTGTTTCTGCGGGCGCAGAAGCGCAACTACCGGGCTCTGGCGAACCAGACGACTCCGCAGTTGAAGCCGGGGCAGAAGCTGCATCGATCGGCCCACCGGAAGACGGATGTGAAGCCGGGAGACGTTCCGTTGAACTCGGGCGAAGGTCTGCGTGCAGCGTATTACGTGGAGGACGATCCGGCGAGCTACTCTTCGCTGAAGCAGCATATTGCCCAGGTGGACCTGCTGTTTCCGGAGTGGCTGCATGTGGTCAACACGACGGGCGAGGTGGTCTCTTATACGCAGGATAATCGTGCGTACGACGTGGTGGACCGCGGCGGAGTGCACCAGGTGGATCGCGAGGGCAAGGTAGCGCGAACGGTGGCAGCCAACCATGTGAACCTGGATATCTTTCCGCTGGTGAATAACTACGACGCGAAGAGGGGACTATGGGCGCCGGAGGTGGGCGGGTTTCTTTCGAGCGATACCGGGCGGGCTTCTTTCGTTCAACAGATCCATAGTTTTCTGGCTGGGAACCCGAGCTATCGCGGGCTTTCGCTGGACTTCGAAGAGATTCCCACGAACGCGCAGCCCGGCTTCCGGTCGTTGATTGCGGCGCTGTACGCCGACTTCCATCCGCGTAATCTGCGGCTGTATGTGAACACGCCGGTGGGCGACGATGACTGGGATCTGAAGTTCATGGCGGACCACTCAGATGGTCTGCTGCTGATGAACTATGACGAGCACCAGACCGATAGCGGGCCGGGACCGATCGCGTCGCAGGACTGGTTTATCGACAACTTGAAGAACGTGCTGAAGACGGTTCCGAAGGACAAGATTATCTGTGCGCTGGGCAACTACGGCTATGACTGGACGACGGCGCTGCCACCACCGGAGCCTGTGGGCAAACCGGGGGCCAGGAAGGCGCACGCGAAGAAGCAGCAGCCTGCCGCTGAAAAGGTCCTGTCTGCGCATGATCTTTCGACGCAGGATGCGTGGCAGGCGGCGTCGGACTCGGACTCTCAGATCGATCTCGACGACGACTCGATGAACGTGCACTTTGCGTACGACGATGAGGACGCCCAGGTTCGTCATCAGGTGTGGTTTCTCGACTCGGTCACGATCCTGAACCAGATGCGCGCTGCGCGAATGCTGGGGATTCAGACGTACGCGCTGTGGCGGCTTGGGCAGGAAGACAATTCCATGTGGAAGATATGGGACCATCCGCTGCAGGTGGACCCGGTGAAGGAGTTGGCGCAGGTTGAGCCTGGGTATGACGTCGATACGGAGGGTCAGGGCGACATTCTTCGCGTGACGCGCAAACCCCAATCGGGCAATCGCGTGGTGACGCTGGACGATGACGACTCGGTGCCACTGGAGTACCGGATGGTGACGCAGGAGTCGATGTCGTCTTATCCGCTCTCGTATACGGTCGAGCAGTACGGGTATAACGACAAGAAGGTTGCGCTGAGCTTTGACGACGGGCCCGATCCGGAATGGACGCCGAAGATTCTGGACATCCTGAAGAAGTACAACGTGAAGGGTACGTTCTTCATGATCGGCGAGGTGGCCGAGGACTACGTTGGCGTGATGCAGCGGGTGTTTCGCGAGGGCCACGAGATCGGCAATCATACGTGGTCGCATCCGGACATCAGCGAAATCTCGAACCGGCAGGTGGATCTGGAGTTGAACCTGACGGAGCGGTTGTTTGCTTC
This sequence comes from Edaphobacter lichenicola, assembly GCF_014201315.1. Lineage (NCBI taxonomy): Bacteria > Pseudomonadati > Acidobacteriota > Terriglobia > Terriglobales > Acidobacteriaceae > Tunturiibacter > Tunturiibacter empetritectus. Next base: position 66,748 of record NZ_JACHDY010000001.1, on the reverse strand, counting down.
GAAGCTTGGGGTACAGCCGCTTTACTTCCGTCCGCCTTACTCGATCGATCAGGAGCCGGATACGAACGACCAGGCTGCGCCGGTGGAGAAGATTCAGGGGCTTGGCTATGTGATCGTGGGCAACAAGATCGACACGAATGACTGGGATGAGCATCCGCGCAAGTCTCCGCAGGAGATTACCGACAGCGTCTTTCAACAGATCGAGGACATGAAGACGAGGCCGTGGAATCGCGGCTCGGTGATTCTGCTGCACGATGGAGGGGGCGACCGTTCGGCAACGATTGCGGCGCTGCCGGTGCTGATCGAAGCGTTGAAGGCCAAGGGGTATGAGATTGTTCCGGTGTCGGAGCTGGTGGGCAAGACGCGCGCCGAGGTGATGCCGGAGCTGACGCCTCGCCAGCGCTGGCAGGCTCGCGCTGACTCGCTTACGTTCTTTTTCTACAGTTTTTTGCACTATCTGGTTGTGGCTGTGTTTTTTGTCGGCGATGTTTTGATGAGTGCGCGGTTGATCATCATCGGCGTGTTTGCGATCATCGACCGCTTCCGCAAGAGGAAGAACTTTGCGACGCCGGAGTATCAGCCGAGGGTTGCGGTGTTGATCCCGGCGTACAACGAAGAGAAGGTGATCGTTCGAACGATTCGTTCGGTGATGATGTCGACTTACAAGAACATTCGCATCATCGTGATCGACGACGGGTCGAAGGACAACACGTTCGATGTGGCGCGTGATGCTTATCCGGCGGATATCGCCTCGGGGCGGCTGACGGTGATGAGCAAGCCAAACGGGGGCAAAGCGGATGCGCTGAACTATGCGCTGGAGCGGATAGACGAGGAGATCTATGTCGGCATCGATGCCGATGGCGTGATTGCGCATGATGCGATTGCGCGGCTGGTGCCGCACTTTGCCAATCCGAAGATCGGGGCGGTGGCAGGCAATGCGAAGGTGGGCAATCGGGTGAATCTCTGGACTCGGTGGCAGGCGCTGGAGTACATCACGAGCCAGAACTTCGAGCGGCGCGCGCTGGATCTGTTCGATGTGGTGATGGTGGTTCCGGGGGCGATTGGAGCGTGGCGAACGGCGCCGGTGAAGGCTGGCGGAGGGTACCACTCGAATACGGTGGCTGAAGACGCTGACCTGACGATGAATCTGCTGGAGCAGGGATACTGCGTTATTTATGAGGACCAGGCGTTGGCGTTTACTGAGGCTCCGGTGGATGCGGATGGGTTGACGCGGCAGAGGTTCCGGTGGTCGTTCGGGATCTTGCAGGCGATCTATAAGCACAAGGGTGCGATCAGCAAACATAGGGCGATGGGTTTATTTGCGCTGCCAAATATTCTGATCTTCCAGATTATTCTGCCGCTGGTGTCGCCGCTGATCGACCTGATGTTTGTGGTTGGGGTGTTTCACTACATCATCGATAAACATTTTCATCCGGAGACGGCCTCGACGGATAGTTTCTACAAGCTGCTGGCCTTCTTTGCGGCGTTCCTGGTGATCGATTTCGCGGCTTCGGCGCTGGCGTTTGCGCTGGAGCGGAAGCATCCGGCAAGCAAGGGCGATGGGTGGCTGCTGTTCCATATCTGGATTCAGCGGTTTACCTATCGGCAGCTGTTTTCTGTGGTGTTGTTTAAGACGGTCAAGCGCGCCATCGACGGCAAGCCGTTCAACTGGGACAAGCTGGAGCGGACGGCGCAGATGTCGAAGGCGACGGAGAAGCTTACGGAAGGAGCTTAGCTGGTTTTGGGCGTTTGCCCGAAGCTGGCAGCTCCATCGAACTCTTTGTGCAGTGCATCCAATAGGAGACGCACTGTGATTATCCCTATCTCACGAGCGACGAGGGAGTACGACTCGCGCTAGAATCGACGCGCTATGGCTACTATGAATCTCACCCACTCCGCCCCGGCGACTTTGCCGAAGACACCATTTTCCAACGAGCCTTTTGTCGACTTTTCGACGGCTGAGAACAAGCGCAGGATGGAGGAGGCGCTGACCCGGGTCGAGAGCGAGCTTGGCCGCGAGTATGACATCGTCATCGGCGGAAAGCGCTTGAAGACTGAGGGGAAGATCGTCTCGAAGAACCCGGCGCGGCCGGCGGAGGTGATTGGAATCCATCAGCGGGCGGCTGCCGAGCATGTGGAAGGCGCGATGAAGGCGGCGCAGACGGCGTTTTTGAGCTGGAGCAAGGTGCCTGTGGCTGAACGGGCTGCGCTGCTGTTTCGTGCGGCGGAGCTGATTCGTGAGCGGAGCTTTGAGTTCTGCGCGTGGCTGACGTTCGAGGTAGGAAAGAACTGGGGCGAGGCGGACGCGGATGTGGGTGAGACGATCGACTTTCTGGAGTTCTATGGGCGCGAGGCGCTGCGGCTGAGTGAGGCGAAGACGCCGATTCAGTTTCCTGGCGAGCGCAACCAGCTGAGGTATGTTCCGCTGGGGGTGGGTGCGGTGATTCCGCCATGGAACTTCCCTTTCGCGATTATGGCGGGGATGACGGCGGCTTCGATTGTGACCGGAAATACTGTGATTTTGAAGCCTTCGGTGGATGCTCCGACGATTGCTGCGAAGTTTTTTGAGTTGCTGGAAGAGGCTGGGCTGCCGGATGGGGTTGTGAACCTCTGCCCGGGGGAAGGGCCGGAGTTTGGCAGTGCGGTTGTTGCGCATCCGCAGACTCGGTTCATTGCGTTTACGGGGTCGAAGGCGGTGGGGCTGGAGATTCATGAGCGCGCGGCGAAGACACAGCCGGGACAGGTGTTCATCAAGCGGACGATTCTGGAGATGGGCGGGAAGGACTCGATCATCGTGGAGGGGGACTGCGATCTGGACGCTGCGGTGGATGGTGTGGTTGCCAGCGCGTTTGGGTTCAACGGGCAGAAGTGCTCGGCTTGTTCGCGGGCGATCGTTGCGGCGGATATCTATGACGTGTTCTGCGATCGGCTGCAGGAGCGGGTGGCGAAGATCAAGACGGGGGATCCGGCGGAGAACGTTTATACCGGGCCGGTGATCAGCGAGAAGGCTTATCGCAAGACGCTGGACTACATCGAGATCGGCAAAAAGGAAGGCACGGTGTTGAACGGCGGCCACGCAATTGAGACGCCGGGGGGTGGGTATTACATCGCTCCGACGGTGATTGCGGATGTGGCTCCGACGGCACGGATTGCGCTCGAGGAGATCTTTGGGCCGGTGTTGGCGGTGATCAAGTCGAAGAGCTTCGACGATGCGCTGACGATTGCGAACAACACGGAGTATGGGCTTACAGGGGCTATTTATACGGGTTCGCGGGAGAAGCTGGATCGGGCGCGGGAGGAGTTCCACGTTGGCAATCTGTACTTCAACCGGAAGTGCACGGGCGCGATGGTGGGGGCACATCCGTTTGGCGGATTCAATATGAGCGGGACGGATTCGAAGGCTGGCGGTCCGGACTATCTGCTGCTGTTTACGCAGGCCAAGAGCATTGCGGAGAAGATTGGGCATGCTAGTGCGGCGGAGGAGAAGCAGGCGGATCAGATGGGTATGTAAAGACGGGGCCTGGGACCTGTGAGAAGGAAATCCACCGCGAGACCACGTCCAGTTAGACCGCGACTACTCCCGCTGTCCGCACTGTGGCGCGGTGTACGGAATCGAGTTTGGTATCTGTGCCTTGGTCATGACGGGCCCCAATGATATCGCCTGCTATGTGGTTTCAGTGAGTGTGCTGCACAAATCTGTGGAATATAGTTCTCTGAGGAGAGATCGCATGAAAGCAGCAAGCACAGTAGCACTTGCCCTCGTTCTCGTCGTGTCCCCGATTCATGCGAAGGACAAACTTGCTCCGCTCCCGACCAGCGTGATAGCTGCAAAAACCGTGTACATTGACAATCAAACGGGCCACTCAGAGATTGCAGACCGAGCCTACGATGAATTAAGTAAGTGGGGGCGATTCAAAATCTTGAAGGACGCAAAGGACGCCGATTTGGTCCTTCGGTTCACAACAAACACCAATGGCAGACCCACCCCACCAGGCAATGATATAGACGTATCACCTACCCCCGTAGTTTTCTCTGTACGCGACCAAGCTAATAATGAACTCTGGTCTGTATCTAAGAACAAGCCGTTTCATAGTCAAACGCGCCTAGATATTGATGAGTTCAAAAAGCGAATTGAAGAACAAGAAAAAGGCAATTAGGCTTTGCAAAGCCTACTGCTGCAACTTGACGTTGTTCTGCTGATTATTCTGCGGCCGTCAGGCTGACTTCATCTGGATGAGGTGACCGGCCTTGGCTGCGGCTTCGGCCAGGACGCGGTGGTGGATGGTGAAGAGGGCGAGTTCGAGCCGGTCGGAGACGCCTGACTTGTCGTAGATGCTGCGGAGGTAGTTCTTGATGACCTGCTCCTTGGTTCCGAGCTGCTGGGCAATGTCTTTGTTCTTGCAGCCCTGAACGATCAGCGCGACGATCTGCATCTCTTTCGGGGTCAGCCGGTCGCGGACGCGGGCGCCGACGCTGTCGGAGTTTTGCATGGTGGTGACGTTGGCCCGCTGCACAAAGCGCTGGCCGCGAGCGACCCGGCGAATGCAGTCGACCAGCACGCTGCCGCCGACGTTGCGATGGAGGATTCCGTCGAAGAGCGTGGCGATCTCTTCCGGGACAAGCTCTGAGTTCTCGGCCACCAGAACGGTGCGGCTGCCTGCGGTCTGGGTGCGGGCGAGAAGATCTTTCAGTTCGACACGCAGACTGGAGGAGAGAAGGACGATCGAGCCGCGCAGCCCGTCGATTGCGATCAGGAGCTTTGGCGCGTCTTCGCACTGGGCGACGATCCGCATGTCTTCTTCGAGCGACAGCATTCTGGCTGCGCCTGCACGAAAGATAGCCTGGTTGTCAGCGAGAATAATTCGGTTCATAGGTGTGTGTGATCTCCTGCCGGGCGCAAACGACCCGCAATCCCTCTGGCTATTCCCTTATCGGTGGATTGCAGCGGGGAGGAGGCAATGTCTACAATTCGGACAACTTGGGCTGTCGATGGCACTTTCGAGGCAGAACAGGGTCGTTCCGGGGGCCTAACTTTCTGAAACTTGTGGGCTTCGATCTAATCGAATTGTACGTGGGGTGTCTCTAACCACGTCAACGCAGTATAAAGGGATATGCCTAAGCCAATTTTGCTAGCTATCGATGACGACACCAGCGTTCTGGAAGCGGTGGTCCAGGATCTGCGTCGGCACTACGGCCAGGACTACCGCATCGTCCGTGCTGCCTCCGGCGCTGCGGCCCTGGATATCTGCCGCCAGCTCAAGGAAAGAAAAGACACGGTTGCACTGTTCCTCTCCGACCAGCGTATGCCTGGGATGACCGGGGTTGATTTTCTTCAGCAGGCCATGTGTATCTACCCGAATGCAAAACGCGTTCTGCTGACCGCGTATGCCGATACGGAAGCGGCGATTCGGGCCATCAATTCGGCCAAGATTCACTACTACCTGAATAAGCCCTGGGATCCGCCGGAGGAGAAGCTCTATCCGGTGCTGGACGACCTGCTGGGGAGCTGGAAGGAGGGGTACAAGCCTCCGTTTGAGGGGATCCGGGTGGTGGGGGTGCGCTGGTCGGCGTTGGACCATGCAGTGCGGGACTTTCTTTCGCGGAACCGCATTCCGTACCAATGGTTGAATCCGGAGACGAATCCGGATGCGCTGGCTCTGCTGAAGGAGAAGGGCATCGACGACGCCAAGCTGCCGGTCATCCTGTTTGGCGACGGGACCGCGCTGGTACAGCCAACTTCGACGGAGATGGCCAATAAGGTCGGGCTTCGGACGCAGGCGCAGCAGGAGTTCTACGACGTGGTGGTGGTAGGCGCGGGGCCTGCGGGGCTTGCGGCGGGCGTGTATGGGGCCTCTGAGGGGCTGCGTACACTTGTGATCGAGGCAGCGGCTCCTGGTGGGCAGGCGGGTTCGAGCTCGAAGATTGAGAACTACCTCGGCTTTCCGGAGGGACTCAGCGGGGAGGAGCTGGCCAAGCGGGCTTTCCTGCAGGCGAACCGGCTGGGGGCGGAGTTTTTGACGCAGAAGGTCTCCTGCATCCGGTCGGAGAATCAGTACCGCATTCTGACAATGGCCGACGGGCAGGAGGTGACCTGCCATGTGTGCCTGCTGGCTACGGGGGTCGACTACTGCAAGCTGGATGTGCCTGGGGCCGATAAGCTCAGCGGAGCGGGCGTCTACTATGGCGCGGCGCTGACCGAGGCGATGTCGTGCAAGGAAGAGGCGGTCTACATTGTGGGCGGGGCGAACTCGGCGGGCCAGGCGGCTATGCATTTCTCCCGTTACGCCGATCATGTTCACATGCTGGTCCGCGGGAAGTCGCTTGAGAACAGCATGTCGAAGTACCTGATCGACCAGATTGAGGCGACTCCGAACATCACGGTCGAGACCGGCACCGAGGTGATTGCGATGGGGGGCGAGAGTCACCTGGAGTGTCTGACTCTGAAGACACCTCGCGGCGAAGAGGCTCGGCAGGCCAGTTCCCTGTTTATCTTTATCGGCGCGGCGCCGAAGACGGACTGGATGCCGGAGGAGCTTTGTCGAGACAGCAAGGGATTCATTCTTGCCGGTCCCGACCTGAAGGCGCAGTCGCCCAAGTCGTGGAAGCTGGAGCGCGACCCGTATCTGCTGGAGACGAGCGTTCCCGGCATCTTTGTTGCAGGCGATGTACGATTCAACTCGGTCAAACGATGCGCTTCCGCCGTTGGCGAAGGTTCGATCGCAATTCAGTTTGTGCACCAGTATTTAGCTACGCTTTGAAAGGCAACCAACCAATAACCCGATGAGCGAACAAACCCAAACCGTCCAAAGTCACGTCGTGGAAAAAGTCAGTGAGGATCTGATTGCGCTTTTGCGCAAGGTCCCCACGTTGTCATCGCTGCAAGATGACCAGCTGCATTGTCTTGCTGGCGTGCGGGACTTCCACATCGATAAGGGCGAAGTGATCACGCGGCAGGGCGAGTTGGCGCATTGCTTCTGGATCTTGCTGGAGGGCGAGCTTCGGGTGCATCAGAAGACTGCCGAACAGGACAACATGATTCTGGCCAAGATTGAAGCGGGCAGCACCTTTGGGGAGATGGCGCTGCTCACGAATGTTCCTAACTCCGGCAGTGTGGAAGCGGCGGCGCCAAGTCACCTGCTGGAGCTCGACGAAGAGCAGTTCTGGGAGTTAATGACGACGTGCCCTCAGGTTCGGAAGGCAATTCTGGGCAACATGGCCTACCGTTTTCAAAAGCTGCAGAGCACAACGGTTCAACAGGAGAAGATGGCGTCGCTGGGGACGCTGGCCGCGGGGTTGATGCATGAGTTGAACAATCCCGGCTCCGCTGCGCGCCGTGCCGCCTCGCAACTGCGCGACAACCTGATGCGAATGCATGAACTCTCTCTAAAGTTCAAGGAGCGCGATCTCACCAGGGAGCAGAAGCACTGCATAGTCGACATGCAGAAGCAGGCGCTTGCGTTGAAGCAGCCGCTGATGATGAACTCGCTGGACCAGAGCGACGCCGAGGAGGCATTGGCGGAGTGGATGGAGTCGGCCAATATCGAAAACGCGTGGAAGATGGCTCCTACGCTGGTCTCGATCGGCGTGACCGCCACGGAGCTCGAACGCATGAAGAGCGGCTTTGAGGGTCCATTGCTAGGAGAGGCGCTGGGCTGGCTAGAGGCGATGGCCTCGAGCATGCAGTTGGTCGGCACCATCGAAGAGAGCATCGGGCGCGTTACGGATCTGGTGCATGCGGTGAAGTCTTACGCCTATGAAGGCAAGGGCCAGAAGCAGACGATCGACATCAACAACAGCATTCATGCGACGCTGATTATCCTGGGGCACAAGCTACGCGAGAAAGAGATCGTGCTCGAGAAGAACTTCGCGACGGATCTACCTCCGCTTCATAGCGAGTGCACGGGGCTGAATCAGATCTGGACGAACCTGCTGGACAATGCGATCGACGCGGTGCCGCAGCATGGGCGGATCAGCGTACATACCTGGGCGGAGAGTTCGAAAGGGGACGCGAAGAAGCCGCACATGGACCTCTGCATCAGTGTGAGTGACAACGGCTCGGGCATTCCGCTGGAGAGCCAGGAGCACATCTTCGATCCCTTCTACACGACCAAGCCGGTGGGCGTTGGCACGGGGATCGGTCTGGGCATCGTGCAGCGCATCGTGGATCAATACAACGGCGTGATCCGATTCAGTTCTGAACCCGGAAGTACAGAGTTTGTCGTGCGCCTGCCCAGCGACAGCGAATAAAAAACCGGCGATAGCGAATAAAAAACGCGGATACGCTGTGCCTCTTTCCGACGGCAACATTTTTCGCTGAGTAGCGTTTACTCCTTCGAACGCGCGCGTCAATAATGGTTGCGCGCGAACCGCATCGTGAGGACGCTATGAAACTCTCTTATCTTGCTCTGCCTGTTGTCACCGCCGCTTGTCTCTTGACGGCCGGATGCGCGTCACACACGGCTTACTACGCGCCGCCCCCGCCGCCTGCCGGCTACAACAGCGTTCCGCCGTTGATCGAGCGGGCCGATCAAGTGGGATTTCGCTCGGGCACTGAAGACGGGGGGCGCGATGCTTACAACGGATTCGGCTATCATCCGCAGCATGATCGGAAGTTTCACAGCACTCCTGGCTACGACTCGGCGCTGGGGCCGTATGAGCCTTACCGCGATGCCTTTCGGAGAGCTTATCTGCGCGGCTACGACCAGGGATTCCATCGCGGCTAGTCTTTCACGGCGGCTGGTCAGTTGCGTCGTATGATCGATGCAGGAGATCACCTTGCCGCTGACACCTTTTCACATCGCCTTTCCCGTCGACGATCTGGACGCTGCGCGTAGTTTTTATGGAACGACCCTTGGCTGTGTGGAGGGCCGCAGCTCGTCGCAGTGGATCGACTTCGATCTCTTTGGCCATCAGATCGTGGCGCATCTGAAGCCTGGCTCTTCGAAGGACAAGGCTCACCATAATCCTGTCGACGGACATGACGTTCCGGTTCCACACTTCGGCGTGGTGCTTCCGATGGAGACGTGGGAGAACCTTGCGAAGCGGCTTCGTCGTGCAGGGGTTGAGTTTGTGATCGAGCCGTACATTCGCTTCAAGGGCGAGGTGGGCGAGCAGGCGACGATGTTCTTTCTTGACCCTGCGGGCAATGCGCTCGAGTTCAAGGCATTCGCTGACATCAATCAACTCTTTGCGAAGTGATCGACTGGGCTTGGGTCGAAGATGCGAATCGTCCTGCTTGCCTCGCAGAGAGAACCGCCGACCCGGAAAAGTGCGAAAATCCTTTTACTATATCGTTTTAGTTCGTATAGACTCTCTAAGGTCTATGAACAAGCGATCGTCCGTTTTATGACTACGAGCCTCACCTAGCTTGAAGGAGCATGAATGTTATTTTTTCAGCGGTTCAGCGTTTTGTCGGTCTTTGCGGCGGTGACTGCAGTGTCGTTTAGTTCGATGGCGGCACATGCCCAGACCACGCCTGCCACCTCGAAGATGTCTTGGATGAATGAGAGCCTCTCACCGGATGAGCGCGCCGATATGGTGGTAGGTCAGATGACTCTTGATGAAAAGATTCGGATGGTTCACGGGACTGGCTGGGGGGTGCTGCGCGCGGGTGACCCGATTCCGGCAAAGTCGAACTTCGCTGCAGGTTATATGGAGGGAATCGAGCGGCTTGGGATTCCGGGGATCGATCTTGCGGACTCCGCGGTCGGGGCTCGCATGGCGGCGTATCAGTCGCGTTATGCGACGCTCCTGCCTTCGACGCTTGGCGCTGCCTCAAGCTGGGATCCGGAGTCGGCTTTTCTTTATGGCTCCGTGATTGGCCGCGAGCTTCGCGCGTGGGGCAGCAATATGACGATCGGCGGCGGTGTGAATATCACCCGCGAACCGCGCAACGGCCGCAACTTCGAGTACGCAGGGGAAGATCCGATTCTTTCCGGGACGATGACGGGCAATCTTGAGAAGGGCGTCTTCTCGCAGCATGTGATGAGCGACATCAAGCACTATGCTCTGAACGATCAGGAGACTGGGCGCACCGTCGTCAATGCGCTGCTCGACAAGAAGGCACTGCGCGAGTCGGACATGCTTGCCTTCGAGGTGTCGATTGGGATCGCGGAGCCGTCGGCGGTGATGTGCTCTTACAACCTCTATGAGGGCGACCATGCCTGCGAGAACGACTATCTGCTCAACGAAGTCTTGAAGAAGGACTTCAAGTTCAAAGGATGGGTGGTGTCGGATTGGGGTGCGACCCATAGCACAGTCAAGGCCGCACTGAACGGGATGGACCAGGAGATGCCTGGTGACGAGAACTACTTCAATGCACCACTGAAGAAGGCGGTTGAAGGGGGACAGGTTCCCGTGGCTCGGCTGGACGACATGGTTCATCGCATTCTGCGGAGCATGTTTGCCGCGGGAGTGGTGGATGATCCGCCGGTTCGTACTGTTGTCGATCCGTTCCGTGGGCGAGATGACGCGCAGCACATTGCGGAAGAGAGCATCGTGCTGCTGAAGAACGCGGATCATATTCTTCCGCTGAAGGTCGCGGCTTCAAACTCGATTGCGATTATCGGTTCGCATGCAGATGTGGGCGTTCTTTCGGGAGGCGGTTCGGCGCAGGTAGATGCGCCGGGTGGCAATGCTGCGGATCCGAAGGCGGGCGGCTCGGGCTGGACCGAGCATGTCTACTTCCCTTCTTCTCCGCTCAAGAACATTCAAGCGCACTCGCCCCAGGCGCCGGTGCGGTACGCGGATGGTCTGGACACTGCGGCGGCAGTGAAGCTTGCGAAGTCTTCTTCTGTGGCTATTGTGTTTGTGAACCAGCCGATGCAGGAGGGGATGGATGCGGTGACTCTGTCGCTGCCTGACAATCAGGACGCGCTTGTCGAGACGGTGGCAGCGGCGAATCCGAACACCATCGTCGTGATTGAGAACGGCGGACCGGTGAGTATGCCGTGGGTTCAACATGTGAAGGGCGTGGTCGAGATGTGGTATCCGGGCATTGGCGGTGCGCAGGCTCTGGCGAACCTCCTCTTCGGAGAGGTAAATCCTTCGGGCAAGCTGCCGGTTACGTTCGCAAAAGATGAGGCCCAGTTGCCTCATCCGGTGGTGCCGGGTCTTGAGGGCGTGCCGCCTGGCCCAAACCAGGAGCATCAGGTTCAACCGTTCGACGTGAACTATAACTCAGAGGGCGCCAAGGTCGGCTACAAGTGGTTTGAGGCGACCAACAGGCAACCACTCTTCCCATTTGGCTTCGGCTTGTCTTACACCACCTATGCTTACTCTGGCCTGACTGTGGATGATGCCAAGCGCACGGTTCACTTCACGGTCCGCAACACGGGAGCGCACGAGGGCACTGAGATCGCCGAGGTCTACGTCGCTCTGCCCGCAGCTGCGAAGGAGGACTACAAGCGGCTTGCAGCATGGCAACGGGTGAAGCTGGCTCCCGGCGAGTCGAAGGAAGTAACGCTGCCGCTGCATCCGCTCTCACTTACGATCTTCAACACGGATCAGAATGGATGGCAGCTGCTTCCAGGCGAGTACAAGGTGACGGCGGGGCCGTCCTCGAGCGATACTCCGCTGAAGGCTACGCTGCACGTTCAGTAGGGGCAGCGCCTGAGCCTGTTGATGGTGGCTCAGGCGCGACCGCTCGGACGTTCCCCTTGGATGTTCCCTGTGGACGTTCACTATGATAAGTACTTATGCCTGCCCGACTCATCATCAATGCGGACGACTTCGGTCTCACTCGTGGGGTTAACCGCGCCGTCGTGGAGCTTCACCAGGCTGGGTCGCTGACCTCTGCGACGCTGATGGCGACCGGGGCGGCGTTCGACGATGCTGTGACGCTTGCCGGCGCAAATCCTACCCTTGGTGTTGGCTGTCACATCACACTCACGGATGGTGTCCCTGTCTCGCCGCCGCAAAGTATTTCTACACTGCTGGGCTCTGATGGCACGACATTTCGTCCTTCGCTCGTCGATTTCGTGCAGGCGCTGTTGCGCGGCAAGATCAGCGAAGACGAGGTGGAACGGGAGGCGCTTGCTCAGGTGGAGAAGTTGCGCGACGCGGGCATTCAGGTTACTCATCTCGATACGCATAAGCACACGCATCTCTTCCCCGCTGTCACGAGGCCTCTTCTGCGTGTCGCTGAACGCTGCGGCATTGGCGCGATTCGCAATCCGTTCGAGGAGCCCTGGAGTCTTGCGCTTGGCCACGGCAATCGCCTTCGCCGCCTGCAGGTGAAGCTGCTTGGTAGTCTTCACAACAGGTTCGAGCGTCAGCCGCAGATTTGTAACGCTCGTGTGCTCACTACCGACGGGACCATAGGGATCTCCGCGACCGGACAGCTGGATGCCCCTACTTTGCATGAACTTTTGCTTGCTCTGCCTGCCGATGGGACGTTTGAACTCTGCTGTCATCCCGGCTATAACGATGGGGATCTCGATCGCGTCTCCACTCGGCTTCGCACCCACCGCGACGTGGAGCGGAATGCTTTGCTCGCCGAGGTTCCCTCAAGGTCTTTGCAACCAAATGCGCCGCAGCTCATCAACTACGGGGACCTTGTAGCCTGACGGCGCTCGTTTGCGAAAAGCTTATGAACCGCCGGACGCCAAAGAGTCCTATAAGGTCTTTGCTTCGTCCAATAGCAGGAGCAATGGATGCAGCCTAAAGGTATGGGAAGACTATGAAGATCGGCATCACCTGTTATCCCACCTACGGCGGCAGCGGTGTCGTGGCTACCGAGCTTGGCATTGAGCTTGCTGCTCGCGGCCACGAGATTCACTTCATCACCTACTCGCAGCCCTTTCGTCTCAGCGGCCGTGAGTCGAATATCCACTTCCATGAGGTTGCGGTTTCAAACTATCCGCTGTTTGAACATCCGCCCTACGATCTCGCGCTCGCGACTCGGATGGCCGAGGTTGCCGAGTTCTATTCGCTGGATCTGCTGCATGTTCACTATGCGATTCCTCACTCTGTGAGCGCGTTGCTGGCCCGGCAGATGCTTGCCACGCGGGGGATTCATCTGCCGTTCATCACGACGCTTCACGGTACCGACATCACGCTGGTCGGGCTGGACCGCTCGTATCTTCCTATTACCAGGTTCGGCATCGAACAGTCCGATGGGGTCACCAGCATCTCGAGCTATCTGCGCGACCGCACACGCGAGGCATTCGCGATCACCTCCGAGATCGAGGTGGTCCGCAACTTTGTGAACTGCGACGTTTATCTTCGCAATCCGGAGCTGGTGGCTGCGATGCGTCCGCGCTTTGCGGAGCCGAACGAGCGGCTTCTGGTTCACCTTTCCAACTTCCGACCCGTCAAGCGCATTCAGGATGTTGTGAAGGTCTTCGCCCGCGTCGCCAAGGCCATGCCGGCGCGGCTGATGCTGATCGGTGACGGTCCAGACCGGAGCGTCGCAGAGTATCTTGCCCGCGAACACAACGTGCAGGACCGCGTGCACTTCATCGGGAAGCAGGATAACGTCAACGAGCTGCTGCCGCTGGCTGACCTGATGCTGATGCCCAGCGAGATGGAGTCGTTCGGGCTGGCGGCGCTTGAGGCGATGGCGTGCAGCGTGCCAACTATCGGGACACGCGTCGGCGGCGTCCCCGAACTTATTCAGGATGGACACAATGGCCTTCTCTTTGGTGTGGGCGACATTGACTCCATGTCCACCGCTGCTATCTCGCTCCTCAGCGATCAGCCGCGCCTCGAGGCGATGGCACGAGCGGGACGTAAGACAGCGCAGGATCACTTCTGTGCCTCTCGAGTGATTCCGCTTTACGAGGACTATTATGACCGCGTCATCGCGCGCACGGCGTCTTCAACCATGTGACTGATGGCCTGACCTGCCGCGCCGCCGATCGGTCCCCAGGTTTCGGCACCGGCGTCGAGAATCGGCATCAGCAGCGTAACCTTTGTGCCGCGGCCTGGACGGCTGTTAATCTCAACCGTCGCCAGATCGCCGTATAAGACCTGCATGCGCTCACGGACGTTTCGTACGCCGATACCGTTTCCAGGACGAACCAGGCCGCTGACCAGAGAGACGTCGATGCGGTCGGGGGCCATGCCGACGCCGTCATCCTCTACCTCTACCATAAGCCTTCTTTCTTCCGTAATCCGGCTGCGGATCGTGACGGTGCCTCCGCTGATCCGCGGCTCGAGGCCATGTTTGATGCTGTTTTCAATGAGCGGCTGGAGGAGCATTCCAGGCACTACGATGTCCAGCGTGTTGTCCGCAATCTCTTTGACAACCTTCAGCTTCTCACCGAAGCGGACTACCTCGATGTCCAGATAGTCGTCGGTGAAGCGCAGCTCCTCGCTGAGCGGGAGGAAGGCCTCGCGATCTTTCAGGAGCACGCGGAGGATGTTGGCGAGTTTGACGATCATCTCTCGCGCCAGCTCGGGCTGCGAGCGAACCAGGGAGGTGATCGAGTTCAGGGTGTTGAATAGAAAGTGTGGATTGATCTGCCGTTGTAAGGCATCCAGGCGGGCTTCAAGCAGCAGCCTTCCCTGCTCCTCCAGCTTTCTTTCGACGCGGATGGCGTTCCAGATCTTGAGCGGAATTCCGACGACGATGGGCGCGGTGGCGCAGATGAGCAACTGGACCCACCACTCTCTGGAGTTCAGTTCGAAGTAGCGGCGCGGAAAGTAGTGCGATAGCGCGCTGGTTCCGAGTTGCATCCCCGCGACCAGGAGGAGCAACAGAATCTGACGATCAAGCTGTGGCCGCCGCAGGTTTCTCGTGACCCAGCGATAGATGCTCAGGTCGATCATGGGGGAGAACGACCATACATCTTCGGGGTCGGCAAAGCGGCCGAAGGCTCCGGCGATCGCGGCGATGGCGAGATTGACCGGGAGCGCCCAATACTCATGGTGCAGGACTGCCGGGATTGCCAGCGTCGCTCCGCCAGCCATCGCTGCGAGTGGTCCCACGAGAATTCCAAGAAGAATTGTGATCTCGAGCGAGAGATCGGCTGCCAGAAAGTTCGGCACAGCGGTGCGGACCCATACGCCGAGGGTTAGCGGCACACAGATGATGATGACGAGCCACATCGTCTGGCGTGGAGTTCGGCGCGACAAAAGGAGGAGATTCTTGAAGCGGGTCGATCGCGCCAGGGAGCTCGAAAACGCCGCGGCCACGCCTAGTTTAATCAGCAGCGTAATCAGAATCAGCTTGGGATCGGGCTGGGTCACACCATTACTTTACGCCCCTGATGCAACTTCGCATCCAACGGCCTGTCTGAGCAGTCTAATGAGCATGAAGCAGGAAACGTATAATCAAGAGATGCCGTTCGCAAGTGTGACTAAAGTAGCCGACGCCGACTTTCCTACCCGCTGGGGGCACTTCCGTATCCTCGGCTTCGAGGGTGTCATCGAAAACCCAGCCGCGTGCAACGACAACATTCCTCCGCCGGCTGTGCGGGTGGAGGGAGCGGTGGCTCTGGTGATGGGCGATGTCCACGCTGCGCCTCCAATTGTGCGCATACACTCGCAGTGTCTGACGGGCGACGTCTTCCACTCGCTGCGTTGCGACTGCAGGCAGCAGTTCGAGCTTGCCATGACGCTGATCACCGATGAAGGCCGGGGCATAATGCTCTACGAACAGCAGGAGGGGCGCGGCATCGGGCTGATGGCAAAGCTGCGTGCGTATGAGCTGCAGGATAAGGGCCTGGACACCATCGAAGCGAACCTCGAACTTGGCTACGAGGCCGACTGCCGCCACTTCGAGCTTCCTGCGCAGATCCTCAAACAAATGGGGATCTCTGAAGTCCGGCTTATCACGAACAATCCTGAGAAGGTCGAAGCGCTGGAGCTTGCCGGCATCAAGGTGGTTGAGCGCATCTCGGCCGAAGTCCCCAGCGAGCCCACCAACGAGCGCTACCTCCAGACCAAACGCGAGAAGATGGGCCACCTGGTCAGCTAGCTCAATTCTTGAAGACCGCTGATTCGGGATGATGATTCATCCAGTCGAACCAGTAGTCTTTGTGTGCATCTATCTCCGCAAGGCAACGTCCTGTCAGTGTTCCTTCTACCGCGCATCCCTGAAAGTTCCAGACGCTGCCCGTGTCGATGTCGGTGAGTGTCTTGTCACCAGTGCCTTGGGCAAAGGTCAGGTGCCTGTTCTCGAGCGTTCCTTCGAAGACCCTGATCGATGCGCCGTCGCGCCCGAGCACTACGATAAGGGGCTGGTCTCCGACCCGATCCTGAATCAGTTTTGCTGCGAGGATGGACTCAATCGGGTAGGCCTTGCTCTGTCCCGCCACGGTGACTCCCAGCATCAGTTGGTGTGGGGCGATGCCGGAGCGGGTTGTGTTTACCACGGTTGGCGTCTTTTCGACGTGCTTCTCCCAGTCTTTCGGATCGTACTCCGCCGCATAGAGTGGGTCCGGCTTCAAGACCTGCCCGTTCGGCTGCTCGCTCTTCCATAAAGCGAAGGTCAACTCGTCGCTCCGCACGAGCTTCAACTGCTGGCCCTTCAGCGGCCCGAAGATGGCCTCGCCGGTGCTCTGCTGCCAGATGCTGCTGGTCTGCTCGTCTCGCAGGAGAGCGTTGCCGTTGTTGATGCCCGCCAGACGGAACTGCAGCAACCTGCCTTCGACGACTCGACTCCACACCAGCCCTGTATGACACAACGTGCAATAGGTCACGGCGATCGGAACGCCGCCTACCGTGTCGTTGACGATATGGTGATAGCCCATGGTGCGGATCGGATAAGCCCGCGCTTGCTGTCCCACCGTGACCGCCAGCACCTTGTCGTCGGGATCAACTTTTGCCTCGTCTGCGCCTTCGAACGAGGGCGAATCGTAGGGGTGAAACATCTTTTCGAAGATGTTGACCTGGGTAAAAACCGCTCCCGCGAACGTAAGCAGAAACAGGCAGATCAGTCCGATCCGAGTGCCAATTCGTGCGTTCTTCCAGAGGAGAAATATCGCGAGCAGCACGACCGCAACGCACACGCCCGCAAGCCAGGGGCCAGCGTGACGAACGGCCAGTGCAATCTCCAACTCACGTGCACCCTGTGGGCGGAACGGACGGATGACAAACATCGGGATGGCGACACAGGCCGCCGAGAGAATGGCGGATACCGACGCCAAGACAAGAAGAGATCTGGTTTTGTTTCGTACAGTTTGTATCTGCTGCGTCTGTGGCATGTTCTTCCTCGCAGCGATTCAACGCGGCCAGGTGGGGAGAGTCAACCATGCAAATGGAGGATCTTTCGCTCCACCTATCGGATGACGTCGCTTTTTCTAGAGAAGAGCTTCTGAGGCGGGTAAAGATCGTTACGCGCGCGCTCCCATCACGACCTTCGCTGCTGTGATGGCCTGCCCGACGTGACGCTGTGTGTGCTCTGCACAGTGGACGAGAAGTCCACCTACTGTGCTCGGCAACATGGATCGGCCTACTCCCCTCAGTTCTTCATAGCTTCCCTGCGAGATCATCAGCACGCGCTGTCGCGCTTCCCCCAGACCAGCTCGCACCTCGTCGAGCACAGCCTCAGCAGATGCGCCGTCCTTGATCTCACCCGACAGTGCGTCCATTTGCGTTCCGGATAGGGCTCTCCCCTCCGCGTAGGTCAGCAGACGGTCCAGACTTCGCGCGATGTGGCGTAGATGAAAAGCAACGGGAGCTATCCCAAACGGCCTTGCGTTCATCTCGCTATCGCTTAATCCTGCGCACCATCGCTCGACATCTTCCGCCGCCAGTTCCAGCGCATGCAGAACCTGTCGCCGCACCGAATCTACTTCGGGCAACGTTCCTCGCAGCCATGGTTCGACCATCAGAACCCCTCCAGTCTCTCAACGCGAAAGTCATAACGTCGGCGCGCACACTCCGAATTGTTCGCTCAAACTCAGAGACCCTTCGACTTGCGAAACTCTCTCACCACCTCTGCCACGTCCCTGTGCTCGGAGTCTACGGCGTAGTTCATCCCGCGCACCTCGTCTGCGCTCACCTTGCCTGCGAGCCTGTCCATTGCGACCTGAATTCCTGGATGCCGCTGCAGCGAATCTTCTCGTATCAGCGGGACCGCCTCGTACGGGGGGAAGTAGTGCTTGTCGTCGTCCAACACCACGAAGCCCAACGCTCGTATGGGACCATCGGTGGAGTTGCCCGCGACCATGTCTACCTGACTGCTCGACAGGGCGCGATACAGAAGTCCGAGGTCCATCGTTCTGGGGTCGCCTGCGAATTTTAACCCGTAGGTCGCCTCGAGGCCGCGTAGACCATCCGGCCGGGATTGAAACTCGTAGCCGACGCCCAGCCTCCAACCACTGGGATCGGGCGTTGTCTGCACCGCGTCCGAGATGGTCTTCAAATTGAGGCGCTTCGCATCGTCGCCGCGCACGACCATCGCGAACGTGTCCTCGAACCCCAAACCGGAGCCTACTTTGACCCTGTACTTCGAAGCGTACAGACTGCTCACCTGACGAAAGACTGACGCTTCATCCCGCTGGCCTACCGGCGGAAGTGGTTGCTTGAGGATTGCGGTCAGCGCCGTGCCCGTGTACTCGACGTATCCATCGATGCGTCCGCTTACCAGCGCCTGCTGGCAGAGATAACTTCCCGCCAGGTAGAAGCGTCGGTCCACCTGCTCGCCGGTGATGGACTCGATCTCCTGGGCGAGCATCTCTCCCAGGACAACCTGCTCGGTGAAGTTCTTGGCTCCGATGGTGATGCGGGAGGATCGCGGCGGGGCACATGCGATGGCAAGCAGGCAGAAAAACGCGGCGAAAAGGCTCGTCGCACGGAGTTGGCTCGGTTTCAGCAACTCGCTCCTCCTGCAGAGATTTTCTGCGTGGAAGGCGCCTTTAGTTCGAATTTGTAAAACGATCTCGCGCCCTGCTCGCAGTCGGTGACGACGAATCCGAGTTTCTTCAAGATGTGCAGGGAGGATTCGTTGCCCTCCTGGACGGTTGAAACGATGCGGTTCAGCTTCAGTTCCTCAAAGCCGAAGGTCACGAAGGCGCGTACAGCTTCGGTTGCGAGACCCTGTCCCCAAAACTCTCGGCGCAGATAGTAGCCGAGCACTGCTTCCCCTGGAATCCGTGCCTCTCCCTGCACGGTTGCATAGAGGCCGCAGCGCCCTATATAGTCGCCGCTCGCCTTCAACACACAAGCCCACATGGCCAGCCTGTCATCGACGATCTGCATGGCTCGATTCCAGAATCTTTCTTCGGCGACTTCTCTGGTTCGTGGAGCGCCGCCCACGTATCGGCGGACATCCGGATCTTGCTCCATCGCGCAGAAAGCTTCGAGGTCCGAGGCCTCATGCGGGCGGAAGAGCATTCTCTCGGATTCGAGAATGATCATCTCAGACGCGCCTCACGGCGAGGCGTCGCTCGAGAAGTCCCAGGCCTGCGTCGGCAAGGAGCGCGAGCAGGGCGGCGGGGATGGCTCCGGCGAGTACGAGTCCGTTGTCGACGCTGGCGACACCGCGAAATATCAGCTCCCCCAGACCGCCCGCGCCGATCGCCGCGGCGATGGTAGCGACGCCGACACAGGTCACGGTTGCGGTTCGCAGGCCGGCCAGAATCACGCTCGCAGCCAGCGGGAGCTCTACCTTCATGAGCCGTTGCCATGAGGTCATCCCCATTGCGTTAGCCACGTCGATCAGTGCGGGATCCACGCTTCCGATCCCGGCGTAGGTGTTCCGCAGGATAGGTAACAGGGCGTAGCCGGTTAGTGCCAAAATCGCCAGCCGTGCTGCGTTTTCTCCCAGCCAGGCTACCGGCAGGAGCAGGCCAAACAGCGCGAGGCTAGGCACTGTTTGGAGCACATTCGCAAATCCGATAACGGGCTTGGCGAGCTTCTGCCTTCGTGTGAGCAGGATACCCAGCGGCAGGCCTATTGCGACAGCGAACAACATCGCGGACAGGGTAAGCCAAAGGTGCTCGAAGGTAAGACGGCCGACGTCGTATCCATTTTGATGAAGGAAGGTGATCATGCTTGCACCGTTCGATGTACGGCTTGAACATAATCTTTTACATGAGGGTTTTCGGATTGCAAAACTTCTTCCGCCGCGAGATCTGCCACCACCGCCCCTTCGGAGAGAAACACGACGCGCCGGGCCAGGTAGAGGGCCTCGTCCAGGTCATGAGTCACGAGTAGGACAGTCTTCCCTACCTTCTTCAGCAGGTCGCGCAACATGGTCTGCATCTCGGCGCGGGTCAGAGGATCGAGGGCGCCAAGGGGCTCATCCATCAACAGCACGGTTGGGTCGGTTGCGAGTGCGCGTGCGAGCCCGACGCGCTGGCGCTGGCCGCCTGAGAGTTGCCAGGGGTACCGTCTGCGAAACTCTTCGTACTCGAGTCCGACCAGCGACATCACGTCGCGAACGCGAGTCGCTATCTCGTCCTTTGAGCGTCCCGCAAGCTCAAGCGTCATTCCGGCGTTTCGCTCCACGGTCATGTGGGGAAACAAGCCGGTCTCCTGAATGACGTAGCCAATGCTGCGTCTGAGCGCTATGGTGTCGGCATCTCGTGTTTGTTGGCCTGCGACGAGCACCTCACCTGTGCTGGGCGTCACCAGATTGTTCACCATGCGCAGCAGTGTGGTCTTGCCGGACCCGCTCCGTCCCAGCAGAGCTGTTGTGGTTCCTGCCTCAAGCTGCAGAGAGATGTCACGCAATAAAACACGCCCACCTGCCAGCGTATAGCTCACCTTCGCGAACTCAACGCCAACCGTGGGCATGTCTCTTACTCTAACCTGTGGCGAACTCCGAGTTTATTCCGCGGTCTCAGGGACAATATCTGCAGCTGCCGGCTCTCCTGCCGCGCCGGGTTGGCCCTTTACGCGCACCACCGTGATCTTCTCGAAGCCTTCCTTGAAGGTGGGCGGCTTCAGGCGCTCGGCCATCTTCTGCATCACCTCGTCGGTCACCTGGCGATCGCGCTTCGAGTTGCGCTCCATGCAGACTGCCAACGGAACGTCGAAGAACACCGCCTGCACCTCGTAGCCGAAGCTCTTGGCCATCTTGATCCACTGCCTGCGCTCGTGAGGCGAGAGGTTCGTCGCGTCCACGTAGTTCCATGGCATCTTGGCGATCAGACGGGCGCGCAGCAGGCTTCGCAGCGTCGAAAAGACGAGGCCCTGATAGCGCTGTTCCGTGATGTCGTCGAAGAGGAGGGTACGCAGGAGGTCGCTCGACAGCGGGGTTACGCCACGACGTTTGTACCAGGTCGTTTTACCTGAACCGGGAAGACCGATCGCAAGCACGACGTAGCCCTTTGGCGACTTGGTCGCCGTCAGCTCTGCGGGTGGAGTTCCGAGCGACTCGGGCTGAGTCTCCATCACCATCTTCGGCTCATGGGGCTCAGTGGGCGCGGAATGCTCCGCCACTGGCTCAGTCGCGGCGACGATGGTTGGTTCAATAAGCTGTTCGGTCTTGACCGGCGCGGGCTCTGCGGCGCGTGCCGGCGCGGCCTCCGGGTAGGTTGGTCTCAGGGGAGCTGGCTGGTTCGAGGGCAACTCCTGCCCACTTTTCCCCGTGGACTCGGAATCGTTCGGTCCACGTCTAGGACGTCGTCTCATCTTTTCGCTTATCCATTCGCGCAATTCGCGCATACGACGCTTGTAACACAGCGCGGAAGACTCCCGCAAATCCGTCGCACCTCATGCGATACTCCTGCGGCCACTTCGCCGATCCGAATTCGCACCTCCTCATCTCTCTTTTTCTCAGCGGCTTACATCGTCTTTTCACACATCTGCAGTAGTGTCGCTGGTAAAAGAGGTGGACCATGGCCGTCGAAGTCGCTGATCTGAACCAGATGCAGGCCGCATATAAGGAAGCTGTCGATCAATGGGTCACCGCCATCCGTGAGGAAGAGGCACTCGCCTCAGTCAATCACTCCGAAGCAGAGATCGATGCCTGGGAGGCTGCGGATTTCCGTGAGGAAGATGCCCGCGAGAAGGCGAAAGAGGCCAAGAAGAACTACGAAGACGCCCTTCGCGAGAAGTTTTTCAAGTTCTAAAAGGTGTGGTTAGCGGGCATTCGTCGCGCGATCTCTCTCGGGTGGGCCGTGAGGAAAGCTGCGGGTAGTGGGTCAGTTTGAAAATCGGCTGGCTATAATCCTTACGGGCGCGAACGTGGCGAAATTGGCAGACGCAGCGACGGTCAAAAGCCGACGCCGGTTGCAACTCTAGCTCGTGGGGGTTCAAGTCCCTCCGTTCGCGCCTGTGGACATCAGAGTGACCCACTACCAAGCTGGCGCCGTAGTTCGCACCGCCTTCGCGCCGGTGATAGCATCCTGCTTGATGGCGTGCAGAGCCGTTCGTCGCGTTCTACAATGGTCACACGGACCTATAACGCAGTAAATACGACAGGAGCAACCGAAAATCATGGCAGCTGTAAAGGTAGGCATCAACGGCTTCGGCCGCATTGGACGCAACGTCTTCCGCTCCGCTTTGGGCAACCCCGACATTGAATTCGTAGCCGTAAACGACCTCACCACTCCCGCCACGCTGGCCCACCTCCTCAAGTACGACTCCATCCTCGGCAACCTGAAGAACGAGATCACCCATGGCTCCGATTTCATCGCGGTCGATGGAAAGAAGATCAAGGTCTTCGCTGAGCGCGATCCGGCCAAGCTGGACTGGGCCTCGGTTGGCGCACAGATTGTGGTTGAGTCCACCGGCTTCTTTACCGACGCCGAAAAGGCCAAGGCGCACCTTGGCAGCACCGTGAAGAAGGTCATCATCTCTGCCCCGGCGACCAACGAGGACATCACCCTCGTGCTCGGCGTGAACGACGGCAAGTACGAGGCGGCGAAGCACAACATCATCTCGAACGCGAGCTGCACGACCAACTGTCTCGCGCCCGTGGTCAAGGTGTTGCACGATACCTTCGGCATCGCGTCGGGAATCATGACCACCATCCACAGCTACACCAACGATCAGGTGATTCTCGATACGCCGCACAAGGATCTGCGTCGCGCCCGGGCCGCTGCTCTCTCGATGATTCCGTCGAGCACCGGAGCCGCCAAAGCCCTGAGGCTCGTCGTTCCTGCAATGGACGGAAAGCTCGACGGCTTCTCGATGCGCGTCCCGACTCCGAACGTCTCTGTGGTCGACCTCACGTTCGTCTCCGAGAAACCCATCACCGACAAGTCGATCAACGAAGCCCTCAAGAAGGCTGCCGATGGCGAACTGAAGGGGATTCTGGGATTCACGGATGAAGAGCTCGTCTCCTCCGACTTCAAGGGCAACCCGCTCAGCAGCATCGTCGACAGCAAGTTGACCAAGGTCGTCGGCCAGAACACTGGAAAGGTGATCAGCTGGTACGACAACGAGTGGGGCTACTCCAACCGCGTGAAGGATCTCATCCTCTTCCTCGTCAAAAAGGGTTTGTAATCTTCTCCTGAGCCCTGGCAGGTTCGTCCTCCGTCCCTGCCAGGGTTCCTTCTGCATCCTATCAAGCCAGCTGTGAATCAATAGCTCAGGCAGCGAGTCCACCTGTCCGGATCGAGCGCGCTATGGGTCGTCGCTTTCAGGAACTGGTATTCACCCCACTCGTCAAACAACACCAGCAGGAGCGTGGCAGCCGGCGCCAGTATGAGCGCATGGCGGAACAATCGCCGTCTGGAAGCGCTCTTGGCCCTGACGAGCAGGCCTTCATTGCGCTGCGGGACAGCTTCTACATGGCTTCGGTCGGCGAGACAGGCTGGCCTTACGTACAGCACCGCGGCGGCCCGAAAGGCTTCGTCCGTGTCATCGAGCCCGGCCTTCTCGGCTTCGCGGACCTGCGCGGGAATAAGCAGTACATCAGCCTGGGAAACTTCGATCACGACGCGCGGGTCGCTCTTTTCTTCATGGACTATCCCAACCAGACGCGCCTCAAAGTTCTTGGCCGCGTCGAGGTTCATGAACATGATTCGCAAGCCCCGGCGTTGATCGAATCCTTCCGGCCTGAGGACAAGTCGTCGGTCGTCGAAAGGGTCATCCTCATCCACGTCGAAGCCTTCGACTGGAACTGCCCGCAACACATCACTCCTCGCTATACTGCGGAGGAGATTCAGGAGGTGATTGCGCCTCTCACTGAGAGGCTCGCGAAGCTCGATGCAGAGAACGCCAGGCTGCGCGAGGAGCTTCGTGCCCGATCGAAGATCGAACGAGCCTGAAGCGTTGCTTGATCTTTCTCTACGATGAGGAACCGATGTACGATCGCACACAATATACTTGTTCGCGGAATACTGGGGCCAAAGACGCAGCGTAGCTTCGAAAGAACACTCCTGACAAAAAAAGTTGAAAAAGATGGCGTATTGTTAGCACCCGAAAAAGCGACTGCCAAAACACCACATCAGCCACACAAATCACCACATCCCGACCACAAAACACCACACTAAAAACACGCCTTTTCGCCGAAACCCCCAACAAAACCGAGCATCCACCACACAATAAAAAAATGACACGAAAAAATATTCCCGGCACCTCACCCTTCGAGCCGATCATCGGCTTCTCACGGGCTGTCCGCATCGACAACCACGTTCACGTCTCCGGAACGGGTCCTGTAGACTCAGACGACTCGGGCGTATCGGAGCAGACCCGCCGATGTCTGTACCTCATCAACATAGCTCTCAAAGACGCAGGCAGTTCTATGGAGCACGTCTACCGCACCCGCATGTACCTCACCCACGCGGAAGACTGGGAGATTGTCGGGCGCGCTCACGGCCAGTTCTTCGGACATATTCGTCCCGCCGCCACTATGGTGGTCGTCGCCGCCCTGCTCAACCCGAAGTGGCGCATCGAGATCGAAGCCGACGCCTTGATCCCCGAATAGCCGTTCGGGATGTTTTAGAATTCCCCATGCCAAGCGACCCAAACCGCTCCGTCCCGAAGGCCATCCTGGTCGGCGCAATGGTAGCCGCGCTGTTGGACATGGTCGATCCGATCATCTTCTATGGCCTGCGCGGAATACCTCCCAGGCAGATCCCGCAGTCCATCGCGAGCGGCATCCTTGGCCGCGCCGCGTACTCTGACGGCATCCCCAGCGTGCTTCTCGGCTTGGCTGCGCATCTCTTCATTGCACTGGTCTGGGCGACGCTCTTCGTCCTCGCAGCGCGTGCCGTGCCGTTTCTTGCCGACCACGCAATCGCAGCCGGACTGCTGTATGGAGCGTTCATCTACGCGGTCATGTACTACCTTGTGCTTCCGCATACGAACCTTTATCCCAGGAATAATCCGAATCCGGCTCCGGCGGTTCTCCTCAACAGCATCGCCGCGATGGTCTTTCTGGTCGGATTACCCATATCTTTGGCCAATCGACGCTTCGCGCCATCATCTCGGGTATCCTCTAACTGACATGGCCAAGCTATCGATCCGCGACCTCGACCTCACCGACAAGCGCGTCCTCATCCGCGTCGACTTTAACGTGCCGCTCAAAGACGGCATCATCACCGACGACACTCGTATTCGCGAGACCCTTCCAACCATCGAGTACGCTCTGCGCCACAAGGCCAAGGTCATCCTCTGTTCGCATCTTGGCCGCCCCAAGGGCAAGCCGGTCGCCTCCATGAGCCTGCGCCCGCTTGTCGATCATCTCCGCACCCGGCTCGACCACATTCTGGGCGATGACGAAAACGTAGCCTTCTCGCCTGACTGTATCGGCATCGTCGCCAGCGAGATGGCTCTCAATCTCGAATCCGGCCAGCCATTACTGCTTGAGAACCTCCGCTTCCATGCGGAGGAAGAGGCCAACGATCCCGTCTTCGCGCAAAAGCTCGCCTCGCTCTGCGACATCTACGTCAATGACGCATTTGGCAGCGCCCACCGCGCCCACGCCTCCACGGAAGGCGTCACTCACTTCGTGAAACAATCGGCGGCCGGTCTGCTGATGGAAAAGGAGCTGACCTACCTAGGAAAAGCCCTTACGGAACCGGACAAACCGTTCGTCGCAATCATCGGCGGAGCGAAGGTGTCGGACAAGATCCAGGTGATCGACAACCTGCTGGAAAAAGCCGACGCCATTATCATCGGCGGCGGAATGGCCTACACCTTCCTCAACGCGCAGGGACAGAGCACTGGCATGTCTCTCGTCGAACCCGACAAGATCGACGTTGCCAAAGCCGCGCTTGAAAAGGCGAAGGCTAAGGGCGTTCGCTTCCTTTTGCCGATCGACCACGTTCTCGCCGATAAGTTCGCACCGAACGCTAAAACTCAGGTGTTTTCTGGCGCTGGTCCCTTCCCGCAAGATCTGATGGCGCTCGACATCGGCTCGAAATCCATTGCACTCTTCGAAGAGGAGATCGCCGAGGCGCGCACCATCATCTGGAACGGCCCGATGGGAGTCTTCGAGATGCCCGCCTTCGCTCGCGGCACCAACGAGATCGCCGCAGCCGTTGCGCGCAATCATGACGCCACTACCATCGTCGGTGGCGGAGACTCTGTCGCTGCCATCCAACAGTCCGGCTTCGCCAACCGCATCACTCACATCTCTACCGGTGGTGGGGCCAGCCTCGAATTCCTCGAAGGCAAGACGTTACCAGGCGTCGCCGCGCTGACGGAGAACCAGAGATTTAAGTAAGACCGGAGTTCACAATGATGAGACGTCGCCACCACAAATTGTCTCGTTTTACTTTCTATTTGCTTGGTTGTGTCTTCGTCTCTGCCGCATTTGGCCTCGACAGCGCCAAGGTTGCTCAAGCGAAATATGACGCACTGAAGGCTCGAGTGCAGGGTGGCGACATCAACATCGATTGGCGAGACATACGGTTGGATGCAGTCGTTGCGGATGTCGACGGCGAATTCGATTGGCATCAAGCGAACACAGCAGGCGTGGCCGCATTCAATGCGGGGGATTATGAGGGCGCGCTCCACAAAGGACTGGAGATCATTCAGCACAACCTCGCAAATGGGGATGGACACTTTCTTGCTATGGTTTCGCTGAAGCATCTTGGAAAACAAGAGGAGACTGCGAGGGAAAAACTCATCGTCGATCAAATCCTGCAATCCATACTGCGTTCCGGGGATGGCAAGACTGCCGACACGGCTTGGTTTACGGTAAGTACCTCCGAAGAATACTTTGTCATCCGCCTTCTAGGACTGAGACCGAAGTCTCAGTCGTTGGTCAAGAGCGGAGCGCACTCATTTGACTTGATGACGGTAGCAGGAGAAGACGGCAAGGAAGCCACTCTTTGGTTTAACACAGATACAGATATCGAATTGACCCGCAGAGCTGGGGAAAGTTAAGACCTGTGCACGACCAAGGGTCATCCTTTCTCTGTCTATCGATCGATGGAACCGTTTTTCTTTCTTCCCTTCCCTCAACGACTTGAAAATGGAATACTGATTCGCACATGCGCAAGCCACTGATCGCCGCCAACTGGAAGATGTACAAGACGCCAAAAGAGTCCTTAGCCTTCCTCAGCGAGTTTCTTCCCCTGGTGAAGGACCACACCGCCAGCGAGATCGCGATCTTCCCCACCATGTCTTCGCTTGGCTACGTCATCGAGGCGACCAAGGGGACGAACGTCACCGCCGGCGCCCAGACGATGCACTGGCTGAACGAAGGACCGTACACCGGTCAGACATCTCCAACCATGCTCGAAAGCATCGACTGCACACGCGTGTTGCTGGGCCACTCGGAGCGCCGCATCTACGCCCACGAGACCGATGACATGGTCAATCTGAAGCTCAAGGCCGCCCTCGATCACGACCTGATCCCCGTTGTCTGCGTCGGCGAGACGCTCGACAAGCGCCAGTCCGGCCTGACCGAAGCCGTTCTCCGCTGGCAGATCGCCTGCGCGCTCAACGGCATCAAGGGAGCCTCTTGCGGGAACGTCGTGATCGCCTACGAGCCCGTCTGGGCTATCGGGACCGGCAGCGTTGCGACCCCGGAGCAGGCCAATGAAGCTCATGCCATCATTCGCCGCGAGGTTGCGGCCCACCTGGGCGTTTCCTGCGCCAGCGGCATGCGCATTCTGTACGGCGGTTCGGTCAAGCCAGACAACGTCGCCAGCCTGATGTCCCAGCCCGAGATCGACGGTGCGCTGGTGGGCGGGGCGAGCCTGCAGGCCAAATCGTTCGTCGAGATCATCCGCAACGCCACTGCGGCCTGAAGATTCGGCAATAAAAAAATGCGCTGTTCCCGTTGGCCTATTTGCTCTGTGCCTAGCGGACGACCCCGGCCTGATCCATCGGCCAGTAGACAAAAGCCGCCTTGCCATAGATCAGATCCCGGTCGACCGGTCCGAAGTCGCGGCTGTCGCTTGAGATCGATCGATGATCCCCCATCACAAAGTATTCATTTCCCGGCACAGTCATCTCCGGTTGCGATCTGTCATCGGCAAACCGCCTCGGCACGTAGCTCTCCGAGATGCGCCTTCCGTTAACGATCACCTGCCCATGATCGATCCGCAGGGTATCTCCCGGCAGCGCGATCACCCGCTTGATATAGCTCTTTTCGTGATCATGCGGATAGAGAAATACCACCACGTCGCCGCGTTGAATCTCCCCAACCCGGTACGCCATCTTGTTGATGAACAGCCTGTCCTGATCCTCCAGCATAGGCAGCATGCTGGTCCCTTCCACTCGAACCGGCTGATAGAGAAAGATGATGATGAACGCCGATACCGCTACGGAGATCACCAGGTCGCGCAACCAGGAGTGCATGACTCCCTTCCGCTGTCCTGTCGGCTCCATCTGCTGTCGATTCTCTGGTTCCGACTGAACCTTCCCGGTCTCCACGCGATCTTCCGAATCCTCTAACATTTAGACGCACCAATTCTAAGAGTTGCAATCATCAGGCTGTTTGCCGGCAAATGGTCCCGCGAGCGTCGTCTAGCCTGGGTAACCAATTGAGCTGAGATGCATCTTACTGTTGAGCGGAGACTCCAGTCCGTGGAGGGCTCCAGTCAGCAGAGGCTTTAGGTTCAGCTCAGCCTCATACCTTTATGAGAACTCCTCGTTCGAATCAGAACTCTCTGCTTATCACAGGTCGACTTAGTTCGCCATCCCAATCATCATCTGTCGTAAACCCCGACCCTTTATGATAACTCGCATAGGGCAAACCTTTCTTGACGCATTCGAGAGGGTTAGGACTAGAATTGCCCCAGCAGAACAGTAGGACACTTATGGCAACCCTTACCATGCTTGAGCAGGCCCCGACACCAAAACCCGTCAACCGTGGCGCAGCAGACTACAACGATCTCACCACGGAGACCGCTAACGCCGCCTCAGAGGGACTCGACACCAAGTCCGCTCTCGAGATCGCCCGCATCATCAATCACGAAGACGCCAAGATCGCAGCCGCAGTCAAAAAGGCGCTGCCTGAGATCGCCATCGTCATCGATACTGTCGCTCGCTCCCTGCGCGATGGTGGCCGCCTGATCTACGTCGGAGCCGGCTCCAGCGGCCGCATCGCCTCTCTCGACGCCTCGGAATGCCCACCAACGTACTCCACCGCTCCTTCGCAAGTCCAGTACATAATGGCTGGCGGCCCCAAAGCTCTCGCCTCTGCCTCCGACGTGAATGAGGATTCACCGGAGATCGGCCAGCGCGACATCGCCCGACGCCGTCCTACCCGGAAAGACATTGTCATCGGAGTCTCCGCGAGCGGTCGCACGCCTTACGTCGTCGGCGCCGTGGAGTATGCGCGGGCCCGCGGAGCAAAGACCGCCGCGATTACCTGCAACCTCAATACCCCGCTCTCCGATGTCGCAGATACCACGGTCATCACTGAAGTTGGCCCTGAGGTTATCTCGGGTTCAACCCGCATGAAGTCTGCGTCAGCGCAGAAGATGGTGCTGAACATGATCACCACTGGGGCTATGACGCGGCTCGGCTACGTCTACGACAACCTCATGGTCAATGTGCACATGAAGAATGCGAAGCTGGTAGAACGCGGCATTCGCGTGCTGATGAAGGTGTGCGATATCGATCGCGATACTGCGATTCGCACCATCAAGTCCGCAGGCAAGTCGATTCCGATCGCCGTCGTTATGCTGAAGGCTAACGTCGACAAGATGGAGGCTGTCCGGCGCCTCACCAAGTCGGATGGCAACGTTCGCCTTGCGATTGACGACTCTCGCCTCGAACTCTGATTGTCAGGAAGCGCATCCACCCACGCATGCGGTGCTGGACTGTGCCTGCTTCACTCCCGGCATATCCTGATCCCGCCATACTCCGCCTTGTGCCTTCCACGGACTGACCGAGATCGTAGGTTGATCCTGCTCCGACGTGATCTTCCACTGTCCGTCGATTCGTTTGAGTGTCAGACGAGTCGGCACGTACGACTCTAAAATCTCCGACTGCTCGGGCTCGCTGATGAAGTGTTTCATAAGGCGAACCTCAGCCTCCGACTCTGTCTGCCGTTCGATGACAATATCCTCCATCTTTACGGTCCACAGGCCTTTTCGCATGCGGTTGGTAGCCTCGCGGTCTCGCAGAACCGCAGCTCGTCCGACGTTTCGCTGATCAAGATAGCGATCCAGTTTATCCGCATAGAAAGAAGCTTGAGCATTTGCATCTCTGGTTTGCATCGAAGCCGCCCACCCTTGCAACCATCGCTTAACTTCCACACTGCTGGCGGCAGGCTCGGCAGTTGGGACTGACGGAGACGGCATAGGAGGCGACGTCTTGGCCAAAGGGCCTTTTGGATTAGTTGGTAGAGGTGCCGGAACTGCTGGCGCACGAATCGCTGGCGGCGGAACATACTTCGCAGCAGTTGAGGCCGGATAGGCAGAGAGATTGCGATGCAACCAATACAAACGGTACGCTCCTCCAGCCAACACCAGCAGCATGACCAGCACGGTGGTCCACCACGCAAACCGTTTCCAACTGGAGGTTCGGTCTTCTTCCACTCGAAGCCTGTAGGGTGGTATTCGAGCTTCCCACGTCAGCTCTTCTTCGAGTCCTGATCCAGCATCGGGCTTTGGATTACTCGCGGGTTCCCTCGCAGGAGTCTGCTTCGCTTCCGTCGGACGTGCCGACTCGGCGGTCTGTGCTGCGGTCTGTGCCGAATCGGTCGCTCTGATCGTTCTTTCTGGCTCATCTTTCGCGCCTGGCCCATCTTTCACACCTGCCACATCTGCGGGAAGGTGTTCGACCGGCGGAGCGGAGACGGATGACTCCGCAATATGCAGATGGTGAAACTCGCCTCTTTGATCGGGCAGAGCAATCTCCCGTGGCTCGTCGATATCGATGAGAGCGGCAGCACCCCATCCTGGATCCGGAGCAGACGTCATGGCCTCGATCAAAGTCTCTGGAGCCACAGCCGAAGCTGTCTTCTCTTCTGACGGCCACAACTTCTCTTCTGGCGGCTCCAACTCCCGCAGTTCGATCGCGCTCGGATCTTCGGGCCTGTCTATAACCGTTGTTGATGAAGCCGCGCCCGTTGTCGATGCCGCCGATCTTCTTGCTGCGGCATAAGCCGCTACGCGCATGGAATCGAGGTGAATCTGCGCCTTCATCTGTTCAAACAGATCGTCTAGTTTGGAACGCATAACCTCCTGTTGCGACGTCTCTCCCAGGAGCGCCGACGCCTGGAAATTAACTTCTCCCTGGATTACGGTCTCGTTGTTCTCCGCATTCACAAAAAACACCGTAGTGTCGTGGTTGTTCTTCGATCGTGGCGACGGCCCTACGCCTCGTAGCGTAATTCGGTCGCCGGACCGCAGCACCTCGCTGGAGATCTCTCGCGAACACATCTCCAACGCACGCAAAACCATCTCCGGATCCGGAGTCTGTACCGTTTCGTGGATCTCAAATCTCATAGCGCCTCATCCCTACTTCTAATGGATGGCAGAAACCCCGTCTGGGGAAGCCGACAAAAGATGGGCATGAACAATAAAACGCTCCGGCGCTGCGCCCACATAGTCGAACGGAAAACAGGTAATGAGCGTAAGCTCTGGCCTGGAAGCGATGTTCAACACTCCTACCTTGTCGGGACTCACAATTTCAGTCGAGTCCACAACGTAGTGATAGGTGCCGCTCTTATCGATCAGCCGCACCTCCATCTTCGCGGCGACCCTGCGCAACGGCCGGAAGAACGAATCGCGATGACCTGCCAGCCCCACCGTACCAAGGCCACCCGGCACCGCGGTCCCGGGAATATGGCCCACTCCCCGATGCAAACTGTCTTTATCATAATCGGCTGTGATCGGTGCTGACAACGCGAGTGCGGGAATCTCAATCCTGCCAATCACATCCCCTGCCGCAGGCGCGACGTCCGGGACGATTCTGGCTGGAAGAGGCTCTCCGATTCGTTCCGCGAGCCTCTGGGTCTCCTTTGCTTGAACACCCAGCACCAGGCAGTATCCAACGCAAAGGAGACCGCACGTCCACAGAAGACGCTCAGCGTATCCGAGCACTCGCATATCTACTCCCGCAGCAACGACTCTTGATTCAGAGAGGATATACGGCTGTGCGCGATCAGTCGCAGAAGCGCCGCAGCGAGCAAGGAACAGAAGCCCAGCAGCCATACCAAGGGAATCCGGCTGGCGGTATGGGGCAGCGCTTTGATTACCGGCTTCTGAACGTTGGCCACTTGCGTGTACCGCTCCGCCTTGATGCTTGGCTTCGCACTGGCAGTATCGCCAGCCCCGCTGGGCCCTACCTGCTCGAGCGAAAGCAGCCAGAGCGTCAGCAGTTGCATGTCCTCCTGAGACAGTGTGTTATCGGTGACCTTTCCCTCCGACCCTGGATCGACGGCAGGCACCTTCGCGGGGTTTGAGGTGGCTATCGCAACCGCCTCAGCCTTCGGATAAACGAACTCTATGACCGAAGAGCCTCCGGAGAAGTACCACCCCTTGAGGTACTGAGAGCCATCAGCGGGATTAGCCCATCTCACAGGCCCGCTAGCCGATGGTTTCTGGATGTTGCCGTTTGGAATACCGAGAAAGGTGGAGTGCACATCGCCCTTCACCGAATCGACCTTCAGAATCACCCGGTCCGACAAGCGACTCACAACGTGGATTGTGTAGGAGCCAGGTTCAAGCGTAGCCCCAGGAATATGGGAGGGGTTGGAAATCGTGAAATCAGCGGCGGGAGTCGCCGGCCCAGCAGCCCATACCGTCGGGCTGAAAAGGCACAAAGAGGCGCAGAATATGAGAGCTTTGAGTCGCATCGTTTCTCCTTGCAGGATCAACTTACGTCCCGTGATATGCAAGGTGTACGCGAAAAGTTAGCCGTTAGGTTGAAGGAAAGATACGAGTAACTCAACTTTTTTGGCGCCGGTAATCCGCTTATCCGAATTTGCTTCGATTGGTAATCGAAAGACCGATTACGAGGCAGAATGAAGCTGAAAGACTTTTCACATAGATGACCATGCGCCTAAAAGTACTGCAGGTTTGGCGGGTTTCGCGCGCCTGTGAGTTTTGGCATCGCTAACTTGCGATGCTTTAGCCCTTTTAGCGATCTAGAAAACCGACACTAACATGCTTTAAATGAACCGCTTATAGGACAGACGCCAGCAGGATTGAGCAGCGATTTTTGATAGAGAAGACACTCCTCACAGTTGAGAAGGGCCGCTGAACCAGCGCCGTTACTCATTTCCACGCGGAATCTTCGTAGACTGTCAAGATGGACAAGTTCGTAGTACGCGGCGGCAATCCCCTTCTCGGCACCATCAAAGTCTCCGGAGCAAAGAACTCCGCTCTCCCCTGCATGGCCGCCGCCATTCTGACCGAAGACGAGGTAATCCTCGAAAACATCCCTCAGGTCAACGACATCGAGACCGAGCGCAAGCTCTTGACCAGCATGGGTGCTGAGGTTGAACTAGGCTATGGCCGCGCCCAGCATCGCACCCACATCAAGTGCGCCATCCTGTCCGACCCCGTCGCAAAGTACGAGATCGTGAAGACCATGCGCGCCAGCTCTCTGGTGTTGGGGCCACTCATCGCGCGAACCGGCATAGCACGCGTTGCCATGCCCGGAGGCTGCGCCATCGGCGGCCGCCCCATCGACCTCCACATCAATGGCCTCGAAGCTATGGGCGCTACCATCACCCAGGATCACGGCTACCTCGAAGCCCGCGCCGACCGACTGAAGGGCGCGCACATCGTCTTTGACAAGATCACGGTCACCGGCACCGAAGACCTTCTGATGGCCGCGACTCTCGCCGAAGGAGAGTCCGTCTTCGAGAACTGCGCACGCGAGCCCGAAGTCACCGATCTCGCCGCCCTGCTCATTGCCATGGGAGCGAAGATCGAAGGCGCAGGCACCGGCACCATCCGCATTCAGGGCGTCTCCAAACTCCACGGCGCACGCCATCGCATCAATCCAGACCGCATCGAGGCCGGCACCTTCCTGATCGCGGGAGCCATCACCGGCGGCGACCTCAACGTCGACTGCTGCGAACCCAAACACCTCGGCGCGCTCATCACCAAGCTGGAACAGTGCGGCGTCAAGATCGACGTCGGCATCGACCACGTCCGCGTGCGCTCCGGTGGAGAACTCAAAGCTGCCGACATCACCACCGAAGAGTACCCCGGCTTCCCTACCGACATGCAGGCTCAGTACATGGCGCTCGCCACCCAGGCCGAAGGCACCAGCACCGTGATCGAAAACATCTTCGAAAACCGCTTCATGCATGTACAGGAGCTTATTCGCATGGGCGCGAACATCACCATCTCCGGCCGCACCGCAACTGTGCGTGGCAAGACACCGCTGCAATCAG
This sequence comes from Edaphobacter lichenicola, assembly GCF_014201315.1. Classification (NCBI taxonomy): domain Bacteria; kingdom Pseudomonadati; phylum Acidobacteriota; class Terriglobia; order Terriglobales; family Acidobacteriaceae; genus Tunturiibacter; species Tunturiibacter empetritectus. Next base: position 32,142 of record NZ_JACHDY010000001.1, on the reverse strand, counting down.
CTGCGGTCATGTGCTCGGACCTCCGCGCCTCCGCATCCCTTGTACTTGCGGCGTTGGTCGCCGATGGCGAAACCATTCTCGACCGCGTCTATCATCTCGACCGCGGCTACGAGCACTTCGAAGAGAAGCTACGCGGCGTCGGCGCACAGATCCGCCGCATGGGAGACGTCTTCGGGAGAAAGTAACTGATCAAGCTACAAGTTACAGATCCTTGCGATAGACAAAAGCGTCCAGCCCGGCTCTGCCATAGAACCTGCGCCTTACACCCACTCGCTCGTATCCCGAACTCTCATAGAACCGGATCGCACCTTGGTTGCCTGTGAACACATGTAGCTCCATCCACTGCGCCCCGGCATCGGCTGCGCGTTCTTCAGCCTGTGACAAAAGCCTCTGAGCCAAGCCGCGCCTTCTGTACTGTTCTGCAACATCCAACGTCACAACGTAAGCTCGTTGTGTCGATGCCATAGGCTCCAGGTGAACGATCACACAACCAACGATCTCCCCATTCGTCGTGAGTGCGATGCGAACGATGGCATCCGGTTCCTCGGCGAAAGCCCGCATCGACTCTCGATCAAACCGAAACTCCGGCGAGAAACACTCTTGATCCAGCGCATACATCGCATCGAGATAACCTGGACGATACTCCTGTAGTTCAATCTCTTCGATCATCAGACATCCAGACTAATGGCAGCAGATCTCCACCCGGCAATTCCTTGTTTGCTGCCATGTGTAGATCCCGTCGGCCGCTCTCTTCTAGCACTCCCGCGAAAGCAGCCGACAGGGAGCTATCGAGGAATTGATTAGGATATCCTTGAATCCTTGTCATTGCGAAATCCCAGGGTTGTCTTTTTTTTGTAATTGAATTGGTTCGTTACTACTCTCTCGCACGGTGAGGTTCTCTGTTCCCCGTCTTCCGACGAAGGGTGTACAACTGTTGCCGTACTCAAAAGGAAGATCTGCCGGAACATGATGAAAGCACAAAACAAGGACTGCAAGCCGGACGCCGGCAAACCCGTTACCCTGAAGACTCTGGCGGAGTATCTCGACCTCTCCCCGGCAACGATCTCAATCGTTCTCAATAACTCGCCCGTCGCGAAATCGATCTCTCCCGCAACCAGGGAGCGCGTTCTGGACGCCGCTAAAAAATTTGAGTACCGTCCCAACCTGCATGCCCGCATGCTCCGCACACGCATTACCAATACCATCGGGGTAATCGTTCCAGAGCTTAGCGAAGGCTACTTCACCGGGGTTATGCTCGGCGTCGAGCAATATCTCCTGCAGGAAGGCTTTCTCTACTTCACGGTCAGCCACCTTGGCCGCGCCGATCTACGGGAGGAGTATCAGGAGCTTCTCATGAGCCGCCGCGTCGATGGCTTCCTCCTGGTCAATACGGAGCTCTCCGTGAACGTTTCGCTCCCTGTTGTCGGAGTCTCTTCCCACAGCAAGTCGCCGGGCGTCTCCAATATCATGCTCGATCACGACTTTGCTGCCAAAAAGGCTCTCCGCCACCTCTACGACCTCGGCCATCGCAAGATTGCCTTCATGAAGGGCCAGCGCTACTCCCTGGACTCCGAAGCCCGCTGGCAGTCCATCGTCAGTACAGCGAACGATCTCGGGATTACCATACTCCCTGAGCTTTGCATCTATCTCGAGAAGAATCTCTGGTCGCCCGAGCTTGGCTACCCACCCATGCGAGAGCTCCTCGCTCGCACCCATGACTTCACCGCCTTGTTTTGCTTCAACGATACCGCGGCCATCGGGGCCATTCGCGCTATTCAGGACGCCGGCCTCTCCTGTCCGCGTGACATCTCGGTCATCGGCTTCGACGATATTATCGTCGCGGAATACTTCAATCCGCGCCTCACCACCGTTCGCCAGCCTCTCCACAAGATGGGTTGGGCCGCCGCGCAACTGCTTATCAAACGAATTCAGTATCCGGACGAACCCTACCCGGAGGAGGTATGGTTTGAGCCAGAGCTGGTCGTGAGAGAATCGACCGCAGCCATCCCAAATACATCCCGGCCCCGGCGAGGCAATGGCCGATAGGAGAGCTTTGCAATCAGTCCAGTTGAAAGCCTCCCTGCTGGGCCCGAACCGCGCGATCATCCTTCGCACGCTCGGCCCGGCTTACTTCTACTTCCTCGTAGCTGGCACGGTCACGGTCATGTTGGGACCTCTCCTGCCTCAACTCATTCAGCATTGGCAGATTCAGGACGCCCAGGCAGGCACCCTCTTCACCGCTGACTTTATCGGCCAACTCTGCGGGGCATGGATCGCCGCTCGCGGTCTTCGCGCAAGCCTGATCTATGGATCGATCCTCTCCGCAGCCGGATGCATCGCACTTACCTGGCTCGGCTTCGGCGCGGCGCACATCGCCCTCTTCTGTCTTGGGGTCGGCCTTGGCACTGGCCTTACCGCAGGCAACATCATCGCAGGAACCACACTTCCTGCCGTTCGTACGCGGTTACTCGCCTTTCTAAATGTCGCATGGGGACTCGGTGCGATTGCGTGCCCGCTGCTGATTAACCTGACCTCCGCCGGCGGCATACGTCGTTTCTTGTTTGTTATCGCAGCGCTTCTTGTCGCAGCTTCGTTGTTTTCCATAGCACTCCCGCGCACAAGCCTCACCGCAGAGGATTCCGAAGCATTGGAGCCCTCCGGACCAAAGAGTGCAACCGCAGAGCGGCGGTTCCCCTTGCCTCCGCTCCCGCTGATCTCCTTCGCTGCTGCAATGTTTCTTTATGTCGGGGTCGAAAACTCGCTGGGTGGCTGGCTACCCAGTTACGCCATTCGTTCCAGCTCCTCCCTGCAGGCGTCTTCCATCGCTATCTACTTCTGGATCGCAGAGCTGATTGGCCGCCTGCTCGTGACAACCCTCATGGCCATCCTTAGCGAGGCGACTCTTTATCGACTCTCTCTGGCGATGCTTCTTGTTATCGAAGGTCTGCTCTGCTCCATCACGCATCCCTCGACATACAGCATCATCGCGCTTACGATTCTCGGCGGATTCACCCTGGCCCCGGTCTTTCCGCTTCTGGTCTCCTACATGCTTGCCCGCACCGGAAATCACAGACGGCTCGGCGTTCTCTTCGCCAGCGCCTCAGTTGGAGGAGCAGTGCTGCCCTGGGTGACCGGCGTATGTTCCACTTACTTCCATGGCCTTCGCGCCGGATTGGTTGTCCCAGCCGCGGGAGCAGCTCTTCTTCTCCTTCTCTCCGGCATCGTCACCACCAAAGTGATAGCACCTCTCAAAATAAACTCGTAAGCTAGCCATGAAGTGACCAGGAAAAAGAGGTCAGGCTGAGCCTGACCTCCGTAAGGGATTAGGACCTGCGACCATTATTTGGTGGCGGCTACAAAATGATCGCGAAGTTGAATGACTCCGATGACGACGACTGCTGCCATGGCTGGCGTGAACAAAAGATACATAATGCCTCCTTCCCCAGAGAGTGATATGTAACGAAAACAGATCTTTTGGGCTACGGGCGGTCGAACAATTGCCTTTCCAGCAGCGAAGCTGACAACTGTGAAGAAGCAACTGGAAGACCAAACCCGCGGCTCAAACTTATGAGCGAACTAATTTCCGGCGAACCACTCCTGCCATTCCGATCAATCCCGAACCGAACAACATCAAGCTCGATGGCTCCGGAGTCGTCGCAGTTCCGATAAACTCCTGTGGCCCCGAAGACGTGTCGTTCGCGGGAATATACAAGGTGAATTGACTGAAGTAGCCGGAACTAATCAACTGCTGGTTGTTTGCCGCGCTCAGCGCACTGCTTGCAAGGGCTTGCGCCGTCGAATCAAAGAGCGAATTTCCCATCAGGTCAGCCGGATCGAAGATGCTCCATTCGGCATACTGAACTTCGCTTGCGCTGACTCCCGTTTGGGGGTGGAGAATCTCGGAGTAGAGAATCGCATCTGCGCGATAGTCCTGATCCATCATAGTGTTTCCCGTGGGAATGCTCTCCTCGGTGATGCTCCAACTCTCACCAGGAGAGATTTCGCGGTTGTAGTTGAGGCACATCAGGTTCACCGTCGATGTGCCGGAGGAAGTGCCAAGCTGGAACGAATAGGGATAGATCTCCGCACTGCCGCCGAAAGGATTCACCGTCCCACTATTGAGGGTGAGCGTGTCCGCTTTCATGGCCATGGAAGCAACACCAAGACAGACGATCGGAACAAGTAATGCAAGCTTCATCGAGAAACTCCCAGGAAAAAACTGTTGTCAGAGTCTAGCTGCACCCTGCTCCCGCGAATCGCTGCCCAGGTCCGGGCATTTGAACTCGCAGAGATCGATTGGTTGAGCCAGCGTCCATTCCCGTTTTGGTCCGTGAATGCTGGCGATTCATTGCGAAATACTTACCTCGCCCTGAGTCATTGCAAGTCGCGAACCATTCACAAAAGATTGGCAAATTTCTGATATTTCAGTACTTTTCTGCCTTTACCGGGAAAGAGCGCGCAGATATTCGACCTTCCAGCGCTAAAAGATTGCCCAAAATGAAAATCTTTTCCACTTTGGGTCTGCAATCTTTCGCATGGGTCTCACGCTTTGGTTTGGAACTAGGTTTGCCGGTCCTGAGAGTTGACTGGACTATCCGCAAAAGGCGGAGACGCCTATGGGCGGCAGAGGCATCTCTAAAAAACGAAAGCCTCTCCCCCATGGGGAAGAGGCGATCTGGACCAGAACCTGCTACTTATCTCGTCAACTCAAACTGCAACGGTAAAACTGTCTTCGCTGCGAGTCACGGCTCGGTACATGGTGTCGCGCTCAAACGGCTCGCGCCCGGCCTCAGTGATAAGCCGAACCAGGTCGGCGCGCCGCATCCCTTGCGGAGTCGTCGCACCGGCGTCGTGGTAGATCTTCTCCTCAATCACCGTGCCATCGATATCGTCCGCACCGAATCGCAGTGAGATCTGCGCCATCTTCGGCGAGACCATCTGCCAGTAGCTCTTGATATGGGGAAAGTTGTCCAGCATCAACCGGCCGACGGCGATCTGACGAAGATCGAGCATCCCCGTTGTCCTGGGGATATGCGCCAGCGCTGTATTGTCGGGGTGGAACGACAGCGGAATGAAGGTCTGAAAGCCACCGGTCTCATCCTGCACCGCGCGCAGCTTCAGCAGATGGTCCACGCGGTCTTCTTCGTTCTCCACGTGCCCGTACAGCATCGTCGCGTTCGATCGCAGCCCGATCTGGTGAGCCATCCGAGCCGTATCCAGCCACTCGCTGCCGTCGATCTTGTGATCGCAGATAATATGTCGCACGCGATCGGCAAAGATCTCGGCGCCACCACCCGGCATCGAGTCCACGCCTGCCGCCTTCATACGCTCCAGCGTCTCGGGAATCGTCATCTTTCCGCGCTTGGCCAGAAACGCCACCTCCACCATGGTGAACGCCTTGATATGCACCTTCGGAAATCGAACCTTCAACCCCCGCACCAGATCCATGAAGTATTCAAACGGAAGATCGGGATGCAGTCCCCCCACGATGTGAAACTCCGTCACCGCCTCCGAGTACCCCGAGGCCGCCGTCTCCCAGGCCTCCTCGAGCGCCATCGTGTAGGTGCCCGCCTCGCCCTTCTTTCGTCCAAACGCACACAGCCGGCACGAAGCCACACAGACGTTGGTTGGGTTGATGTGCCGGTTCACATTGAAGTAGGCAACATCCCCATGCATCCGCTCCCGCACCAGGTTCGCCAGCCAGCCCACAGCCAAAATATCCCCGCTGCGGTACAACGCAACTCCGTCTTCAAAGCTGAGACGCTCCCCCTGCTGCACCTTTGTCGCAATCGGCAAAAGCGCAGCATCGTCTGTTTGAAAGGAGTGTCGCGCAGGCAAAGTGGACGATTGAAAGCTCATACTTTGATTCTAGTCCCGATCTGCCGCTGCAGCACATCTCAGTGGCTGGCCATCTCCTTGGAATCAACCATGCGCGGCTGGATCACCACGCCATCAAACCAGGTCGTTCCGACCAGATGATCACCCATCGGACGTATCAGTCTGAGATTCCATCCGGTGTTCCAGTAATGAATCTTCCGGTCGGGCAGATGGACGGCGAATGCGATCGTATTCTTGCTCCCCGCGGCAATCAGAACACGCTGCGAAGCATCGTCATAGAAGATGCTGTTCACATCTCGCAGAAACAGATCTTTGACCGTCTGCCACGTAGCTCCCTTGTCGTCGGACACATAGATGCCCTGCCGCCCTCCGACCCAAAGTCCGCCTGCATCGTCGACGGCCATCGCAGAGAGTTGATCGAGCGTCTCCGGAAGCTTGATCGGAGTCCATTGTTGACCACCATCCAGCGAAAGCACCGCGGAGTTCAAATTCGACGCCAGAACAGTTGACCTTCGGGCAGCTACAAAGTTCCAGCTCCTGGGTTCGAAGCCGGGAACTTCCTTCCAACTCTGACCGGACGTAGCACTCTCGAAGAGACCAGACGAAGTAGCGGCATAGAGCGTGTCTCCTCCTCGGGCGAATGCGTTGATCGCGGGCTCGAAGGAGTGAACCGGCTGCAAGGCTGCGCTCTTATGCGCCACGGCCTCCGGCGATTTATGCGCAGCCGACGCTGCACCGGCATGCGCAGTCTTCTTTCCCGTCCTGGAGGGCGGTGCAGGCGGAGGATTGAGCGTCACATTGTCCACGCGGCTCCACGTGGCTCCTTGAAGCCTGTAGATCCCATGCCGGGTGCCCGCCAGCAACGCGCCATCGGGTCCCTGCGCCAGGCTGAACACATCGTGACCGTTCAGTCCCGAACTCGTCTGCGACCAGGTCAGGCCGCCATTCGTACTGGCAAAGACCCCGCCCAGCGCCTTATCGTTCACCACCCCCACATAGACAGAGCCAGGCGTGGAAGCATCCGCGAGGTAGGAGGTAATCTGTCGCGCCGAAAACCCGTTATTCGACTGAACAAACGAGTTGCCCCCGTCGTTAGAGGCCAACACACCGCCCCGGTCTGTCGCAAGCATCACCCGGTTGGAGTTGGTCGGGTCGACGAACACGTCATTGATGATCACTTCCGGACCAGTGGTTCGTTGCCAGGTCGCGCCCGAGTCCACGGTACGCCACAGGCCCTCCGTGGTTCCCGCAAAGACAATGTTGCTGTTCGTTGGATCCTGCATCAGAACCCTGGTTCTACGTGCCGTAGAAGGAATTCCCTGAACTTTCTTGAAGAGATCTCCGCCGGTCTGGCTCTTGTAGATTCCCGAGCAGGCGCTGGCGTAGACAGTCTTAGGGTCCTTAGGGTCCACGATGATTGAAAACACATCGGAGTCGTCGATGACGCCCTGTTTAATGTTGGTCCAATGCTGCCCTCCATCAACGGTCTTCCAGGGCAGATGCCAGGTCCCGGCATAGATAATCTGGGGGTCGACCGGATCAAGCGCAATCGATTCGACCTCATGCAACTCCTGGCTTCCTGCGGGGCTGATCAGCTTCCAGTGGTCTCCGCCGTCTGCAGATTGATAGACACCCTTCAAAGTGCCGGCCACAAGAGTCTTCGGATTGGATGGAGCCGCCGTCAAGGCGCGAATCGACTGCCCTTGCATCTCGCTCGGACTCTGCCACGTCAGGCCGCCATCTTTGCTGAGAAATATTCCGCCATCCGGGCTGCCAAGCACCCACGCACCCACGACGATCTGCTTCGAATCAGCACCGCTGACCACAATCGAATCCAGCACAAGATCGTCCCGCTTGCCGATCCATGCCAGTCGCTTCCAGTCGCCGCCGCTATTGTGCGACTCATACATCCAGCCCGTTGCCGTGCCCAGATACATATGAGTGTGGTCATGAGGGTCGATCGCGAAAGCCCGCGCGTCTCCTCCATCTGGACCGTACGGCAGCCAACTCGCCGCATGTAACTGAAAGCAGGATAAAAAAACCAGGACGGCTAGAAACGTGACGGGAAGACGAAGAAATCTACTCAAGGGAGGGTTCCATTCTGTAAATCTGTAAAACACAATTATCGAACTTACTAAGAGGTCTATCAACACAAAAGCTGACTGGAACATTCCCAGTCAGCCCATGTGCGTGACTACAACGGATCGTTACTGCTTCTTCTTGTGGTGATGCGTGACTGGCGCCGTCCGTGGCTTGGCGGTTACTGCGCTTTCGTCCACGGGGGTAAGGCCGGTTGTGCTGAGTGTTGCGCCGGCAGGAATCAACGTCGTCGTCACTGTCTTACCGTTGTCCGAACCGGTGTAGACCGAGACGCGGCTGGCGTCGATGCCCTTCTCCGTTACCAGGTAGGCCTTCGCATTGACGGCACGCTCAGCAGCAAGCTTGTCGCCTTTCTTCTCGGCACTGTCCTTATCGCCAACTACAGCGATCTTCGCATCCGAGGTGCGCTGCAGGTTGAGAGCGATATCGTCCAGGCAGGCCTTGGCTTCGTTATCAACACGGGCCGGGCGCTTCTTGTCGCGATCGAAGTTGATCGAGCAGAGCTGGCTGGTCGTAGGCGCTGGCGGTGGCGGCGGTGCGTTGACCGTAACCGTGGTCGTCGCAGAGGCCGTCTGACCCTTGTCGTCCACAACGTTGCAGGTCACCGTGATCGTGCCAGGTGCCGCACCAGTCGTCGTCAGCGTCGCCGTCGAGTTGTTACCCGACACCGAGCCGGCCGAAGAGCTGTAGCTGTAGGTCAGAGGACGATTCTGCGGGCTTACGCCGCTCGCGGTGATCGTCGAGGAGTCTCCAGGGGCAACCGTCGAAGGATTGGCCGAGCAGCTCAGGGTTGGCGGCTCAAACGCCTTAACAGTGTAGCTGGCCGAGCAGTCCGCCATCTCGCCCGGCTTCGCGCCCTCGGTTACATGGCCCTTCGCTGTGTAGGTACCGGGATTCGCAGACTTGGTGTCGATGTTGGCTGTGGTCGAGGTTCCCGTGATCGTGCCGCCATCCGCAGTCCAGGTATAGGTCGCCGTCTTCTTCGGATTCAGGTTCGAAGGCGTTCCAGTGACCGTAATAGGATCGCCAGGGAAGACCGTCGCAGGCGAAGCTGCGCAGGAGTAGGTCACCGGCGGAGGAGGAATGATATGACCGAAGTGAGCAACAATACCCGTGCTCAACTCAGCTCCACTTAGGTTCGCGCGTCCACCGATCGCGCCACCGGTCGGAGGAGGAACTGGCGGACCGTAGTTTGCGTGAACGTACTTATAGTCCGCCTCGAAGAGGCGAAGAGAAAATTTGTTGTTGAAGAACGGCAGATCATAATCCATGCCGCCACCAACCGTCAGGCTTGGTCCCCATTGATACGGATTGTGGTATCCACCCGTCTCGGAGTTGGGCCCGCCCAGGCGAGCACCGCCTGCCAGACCATGCGCGAATAACGTGAAGTTCTGCAGCGGTGCACGGAAGATTGGTCCAGCGGAGGCCGTATACAGGCCATCATTGTTGCCGTCTGGATGAGCCGCGAAGACTACCTCGCCGCCAACATACTTGTTGAAGTAATACGCGCCGCTTCCGATCGCACCCTTGTCGATCGACGAATAATTGATCCCCGCCGGCTTCACCTGACCGTGAGCCCCAAAGTACGAGTACCCAAGGAATACGTCGATGCGCGAAGGGTTCGGCCCCACCGGGGCGGCTGTGCTGGGAGTCTGCGCGCTGAGACTGGCAACTCCGAGACTGACTGCACATGCAGCCAGTACGTACCGGCGTGTATTACGAAACGGGCGATAAACCATTCGAGTTCCTCCACTCAAAGTCTTGCTTTTTTTTACGAGCCTTCATCTTCATCTACAGGGATCGTTTTGTTGGTTCGATTCCTTACAGCTTACTTCAGTTGCTAATGCATCCGGTAAAAAAATACTCTTCGATGACACTATTTTCAATACGTTACCAGCGTGTAAGGTAAAAACGTTCTTTCACCGGGAGGGGCGAACCCATCCAGTAACTGCACTTTTCTTGATGCATCAACTCAAATTCAGGGTTTTTCGCATAGATCCGCGCTCCTGCTGGATCTTTTCCTGCAAAAGCGTGATCGCATACAGCAGCTGCTCCGGTCGCGGCGGACACCCAGGAACGTACACATCCACCGGAATCACCTGATTGACTCCCTGAAGCAGAGCATAGTTGTTGAAGATTCCACCCGAGGTCGCGCACGCCCCCATCGAGATCACCCACTTCGGCTCCGGCATCTGTTCGTACAGCCGCCGAATCACAGGCGCCATCTTCTGCGAAACCCGCCCCGCAATAATCATCAGGTCGCTCTGCCGAGGTGACGGGCGAAACACCTCCGCTCCGAACCGCGCAATATCGTACCGCGACCCGCCCATCGACATCATCTCGATCGCGCAGCACGCCAGCCCAAAGGTCATCGGCCAGATGGAGTTCTTGCGCACCCAGTTGATCGCGGCGTCCATCGAAGCCAGCACAATGCCCTCCGGCTGCTCGTCGCCCCAGCTCACCTCGGTGACCTTCGCATGGTTCTTGCCAGAGCTCTCCAGATTGCCGAAGAGGTAGCGATCATTCCTTTGCGGAATGGCTGTCGGGCCATTACTTGTGTTGTCGCTCATGTTTCTAATAATAAAACCCCATACCATCGCCGCATAGTCCGCGCGTCGATAAATCCTTCGATAAGTCCTTCGACCCCCTGCGGCGAGCAAATCCCAAACCGCTTCTCAGATGCGCGTAACTCCCGCCGGGTTGCTCCTGCGGAACGTCAAAGCATGGAATCCTTCCCCACAATCTACCGCGCATTCTCCTCGATCGCCTGCATCAGAGCCCGCCGCAACACCCGCTCCTCGTTTTTATCCAGCTTCCCGCCATTGCGCGTCAGGTAGAAGACATCAATCGCCGTCTCTCCCTCCGTATCCACCAGCGCCACCTCGATATTGCAGCCGTGCGCCGCCAGCGTCAGACTCAGTGCCCGCAGCAGCCCGGTCGTATCCTGCGTCACCACCTCCAGCAACGTGCTGTGCGACGAAGCCTCATCGTCAAACTCAACCCGCGTCTCCACCTCCACCAGCGGAGCCTTCCGTCTTCCCCGCCGCCGCCCGCTCAGCAGCTTCTCCACCGACACCGCTCCGGTCATCACATCATGCACGCTCTTCACAAACGCCTCATGCTCCGAGGCATTCATCTCCAGCGTGCGAAAGCTATCGGTAAACCGGAACGTATCCACCACCACCCACTGCCGGTTCGAAAATGCGTCCGCCGTAACGATGTTCATCCCCCACGCCGCCAGCGCGCCTGCCACCGTCGCAAACAGCTGCGGCCGATCCCGCGTCACCAGCGTCAACTCGCTCACCGCAGGCGCATAGCGAAAATCAAGCTGCACCGGATCGCCCGCAAAACCCATCGCCATCTTGAAGTGCGTCCGTACCTGCTCCGGCGTCCTCGTCAACACATAGCGCTCCGGAAAGCCCTCCAGATACTCGAGCACCGCACCCTTTTGCCCCGGCAGCAGCGCCACCACGCGATGCACCAGCTCGCTCTCTTCCTGCGCCCCCAACCGCTCCTCATCCACGCTGCGGTCCAGATAGTTCGCCGTCGCGATAAAAAGCTGCCAGAGATTCTCTGCCTTCCACGGCGTCAACGCATCCGGGTGCACCGCATTGATGTCCGCATACGTAAACAACGTCAGCATCCGGAGAGCCTCCGGCGTCTGCATCTTTCCCGCAAACGCCTGCACCGTCTCTTCGTCAAAAATATCCCTCCGCAGCGCAGCCGACATCTCCAGGTGATTCGCGATCAGGTTCACCACCAGCCCACTCTCGTAAGTGTCCAGTTCCAGCCGCTCCAAAACACTCTCGGCCATCCGCGCACTCTCCCGCGTATGATCGCCCGTGCTCCGGCCCTTTCCCGTGTCATGCAGCAACGCAGCAAGATACAGCAGCTCCGGATGCGGCAGCTCCCGCAGCACTCCGCCAAGCCGCGTCGCCCACTCCGCCATACCACCCGACTGTGCGCTCTCCAGTCCATGCAGCGTATCGATCAGCACAAACGTGTGTTCATCGACCGTGTAGCGGTGATACGCATCCCGAATCACCAGCGCGTCGATCCCGTGAAACTCAGGGATCAGCAGCTCCAGTACACCTAGCGCATGCATCGACCGCAGCGCATCGCCGGCATAAGCCCCCTTCAATATCCCCTGCAGATGATGCCACAGCGCCGGTCCCTCCTCGAGTTGCGCCGACAGCAGCGGCAGCCCCTGCGACAACCGCTCTTCCGCATCCCCGCCCAGCGTCACTCCCGTCCGCGCCATCGCCCCAAACACCTGCAGCACCACATCCGGATCCTCCGCCGGATCATGACCGAACTCGGTCGAAGTCTCCAGCACTACCCGACCCCGCTCCAGGCGAAAGCCATGCTGCACCACCTCCACCTTCCGCTCGCGTTTCAACCCAGGCAGTCTCGAAGAGGTCGCGGGAGCATCCTCCAGCATCTGCGTCACTCGCCGCTCCACACTGCGCGCATGACGAAAATAAAGCCTCATCCAGTACGCCGCATCCGCCTTCTTCGGCTTGCGACCCGTCATTCCCACAGCGGTCTCAGCCGCTGCATCCTGCGCCTGCCAATCCAGCGTGTTGTCGTCCCGCTCATGCCGATAGTGCAGAAAACACCGCACCAGCCGAAGAAAATCCACCGCTTTACGAAACTCATTGCCATCGGCAGCCGGCCCGGCCCCCTCGTCCCCAACCTTCTTCTGCGTCGACGCAGCCGCAGCACGCAGCTTCGTCATCCACCCGCACACATGCACATCCCGCAGTCCACCGGGACAGTCTTTGATGTTCGGCTCCAGGTGAAACAGCGTATCTCCGTACTTCGCATGGCGCGCCCGCGTCAGCTCCAGCAGCCGAACCGTTATCGCCTTATGCTCCCGCTGCAGCAGCTTCGGCACGCTCTGTTCCGCGAGTTTGTCATAGAGCGTTGCATCCCCGGTCACCCAGCGATGGTCCATCAACGACAGCGCAAACTCTGCATTCTCCGCGTCGAACTTCTCGCACTCCGCCAGCTTCCGCGTCGCTGGCGAAACTCGAATCCCGCAGTCCCACATCTCCTGATTCACGCGCCGAATCGCGTCTTTGACATCCTTCTCAGCAAGCTTCCCATCCAGCAGAAACAGCAGGTCCACATCCGAGTAAGGAAACAGCTCCCTCCGTCCATACCCGCCAACCGCCACCAGAGAGATCCCATTGCCCAGCCGCGAATCCCGCCCAACCGCCTGCGCCCACAAGCCGCGCACCAACTCATCCAGCGCCCCAGCCCGCGCAGCAATCGTCACTGCCCCCGAAGCGCCCCCCGCCTCGAACGCGCCACGAACCTCCAGCATCTTCCGCTGGTAGATCCCACGCATTCCGCTACTTGTGGAGTCGTTTGCTGGCATGGCCATTTTTGCTCGAAAGAACTTTTAGCATACAGCCAGGTCACTTCGTGACGTGTATACCGGCTTCGCCCTCGGCCTACCGATGGTCGACGGGAAGATCTTTCATCGCGACCAACGGGAGCGCCAACCGAAGGGATACACAAGTCACGAAGTGACCGCACCGCGCGTAGCGGGCCCGTCCGGCAGGACACATCTTCACCCTAGAGCGCAATCTCTCCACGCTCATCGTTACGAATTCGAATCGCCTCATCGATCTTCGAGATGAAGATCTTCCCATCCCCGATCGTCCCGGTCCGAGCCGCGCCCGTAATCGCAAGAATCGCCTTATCCAGCATCTCGTCCGCCACCACAATCTCGAGCTTCACCTTCGGCAGCAGATCCACCGAGTACTCGCGCCCGCGGTAGAACTCCGTATGCCCCTTCTGCCGCCCATGCCCCCGAGCCTCGGTGATCGTCATCCCCTCAACGCCAATCTCCACCAGCGCATCCTTCACCGCGTCCAGCTTCGACGGCTGAATCACCGCTTCAATCTTCTGCATATCCGTATCTTCCTCTCGAGCCGATCGTTCTACCGCCGAAATGCTCTGCCGAATCTTAGTGCGCCCAATCGTATCCTTCTTCGCCGTGCTGCGAAAGATCCAGTCCCTCGCGCTCCTCATCCTCGCTCACTCTAAGCCCGATCAGTTTATCCACGATAAACAGAATCACCAGCGTTCCCACAATCGAAAGACTCCAGGCAATCACCACGCCAACCAACTGGTTCAGCAACTGGTGAGCGTTCCCCTCAAGCAGTCCCGTAGCCTTCCCCGCGCCGAAGATCGGATTGATCACGCTGTTGGCAAACACGCCAGTCAGAATCGCCCCCATTGTCCCGCCCGCGCCATGCACGCCGAACGCATCCAGCGAATCGTCGTAACCAAACCACGCCTTCACCTTCACCACCATCAGATAGCAACCCACCCCGGCGATAAGCCCGATCCAAAGCGCGGACATCGGCGTGACAAAGCCCGAAGCGGGTGTAATCGCCACCAGCCCAGCGACCGCCCCCGAGATCGCTCCCAGCGCCGAAGGCTTCCCCTGCCGAATCCACTCCGCCACGCTCCAGCCGATCGCCGCAGCCGCCGCGCCAAAGTGCGTCGCCACAAACGCCGAGGTAGCCAACGTCCCCGAGCTCAGCGCCGAACCCGCATTGAACCCGAACCAACCCACCCAAAGCAAACAAGCCCCAATGAAACTCAGCACTACCGAGTGCGGCGGCATCGGAACCTTCGGATACCCGAGCCTCTTGCCCAGATAAAGCGCCGTCACCAGCGCGGAAACCCCGGAAGTCACATGCACCACGGTCCCCCCCGCAAAGTCGAGACAAGGAAACCGTCCGCCCAGCGAAGCATTCAGCAACCCGCCCTTGCCCCAGACCATATGCGCCATCGGGCTATAAACAACCACCGCCCACAGCACCATGAACACCAGCATCGCCGAAAACTTCATCCGCTCCGCAAAGGCTCCAGTAATCAGTGCCGGCGTAATAATCGCAAACATCAGCTGATACACCATGAACGTCTGCAGTGGAATCGTCGCTGCATACTTCACATCCGGAGCCAGCCCAACGCCATGCAGAAACACATTGTGCAGCCCTCCGATAAACGCATTCCCTTCGCCAAACGCCAGCGAATACGTCACCAGCGCCCACAGCACCGTAATCACCGCCATCATCGCGAAGGTCTGCATCATCGTGCCGAGAATATTCTTCTTCCGCACCAACCCGCCATAGAACAGCGCCAGCCCCGGCCCGCTCATCATCAACACCAGCGCCGCCGAAACCAACATCCAGCCGTTATCTCCCGAGGTCTGTGCCGCCGCGATCAGCGCAGCGTTATCGGCGTTCTGCTTCTCCAGCGCCGCGATCCGGTCCGCCTCACTCAGCGATAAGGAAGAAGCCGCAGGCGCCGCCGTTGACGCCGCAGGAGCCGCCGTCTGCGCCATCACCCGCGATCCCCCCACCACCGATCCGCCCACTATCAGCGCAAACAGAAAAGCTAGAAACACCTTCGCCACTGGAAGACGCATGGTTCAATCACCCGTTTCAAAGTTAGTCATTTCAAAATAAACGAAAGCAGCAGGAGAGAAGAGATACGCCGTCAATTCGCCAATCTGGCAGCCTACGACTCAATCTTCATACGTCAAAAGGAGCGAAGCACCTCTGCACCGCTCCGGTTCGCTTTACTCTACACAAGGCGGCGCGCATCACAAAGCAAGAAATTCATCTCGCAGTCGCCACACCCGCATTCACCACTCTTCGAAAGGCTCTCATCATGTCGACCGCAACTCTCCATCGCTGGAACGAAATCGAACCCGAGCAGCTCAACCCCCTCCTCACCCGCCAGTTCGTCACCGGCGCGCTGGCCATGTTCGCCCGCGTCGTACTCGCCAAAGGCTGCATCGTCCCGCGCCACTCCCATCCCAATGAGCAGATCACCTTCATCACCGAGGGCTCACTCCGCTTCGACTACGACGACGGGACCTCTCACACTGTCAAGGCAGGCGAGATCCTCGTCATCCCCGGCAATCTTCCCCACTCCGCCACCGCCCTCGAAGACACCATCGACTTCGACATCTTCGCCCCACCGCGCCAGGACTGGATCGACAAAGACGACAGCTACCTCCGCTGACGGAAAAAAGATCTGTCCTGCCGGACGTTCCTCCCGCTGGTCGGCCCGAGCATCGCGAGGACCCATACTCTCTCTCAGCCCAGACAAGGTATACGCCCCACGAAGTGGGCGCCTCGCGCGTAGCGGGCCCGTCCGGCAGGACCTGCTTCGACAGCACACCCACCCATCCCGTACCCTTGCATCAGCAAGCCAAGGCCACGCCGGAGACTTCATGAAGCACCTGGTCCAAAAGCAACTCGCTCAGTCCATCGCCACCCTGCAAGCCGTCCTAGCCGACGAAACCATCTCCGACACCCTCATCTCCATCGCCAAACTCACCGCCACTGCCATGCAATCCGGCCACAAGCTCCTCGTCGCCGGCAACGGCGGCTCCGCAGCCGACGCCCAGCATCTCGTAGCCGAGTTCGTCGTCCGCCTCACCGTCAATCGCCCCGCCCTCCGCGCCATCGCCCTCACCACCGACACCTCCATCCTTACCGCCGCCGGCAACGACTACGGCTTCGACCATCTCTTCTCACGCCAGATCGAAGCCCTCGCCCAGCCCGGCGACGTCTTCCTCGCCATCTCCACCTCCGGCAACTCAAAGAACATCGTCAAAGCCATCACTCAGGCCAAGATGATCGGCATCACCACCATCGGCCTCTCCGGCAACGACGGCGGCCTCATGCGCCCCCTCTGCGACTACAACATCGTCATCCCCTCCGCCATCACCCAGAACATTCAGGAGTCCCACCTCGCCCTCGAGCACATCTTCTGCATGCTCGTCGAACACTTCGCCTTCGGCCACGACCTGGACCACAAACCCCAGATCCTCAGCGAATAGATCCTCAGCGAATAGATCCTCAGCGAATAAACCGCCTCTCGCTGTCACCGAACCCACATCGACTGCATCGTCCCTAACCCTTTCCTCCGCCCCCCGAGCTATGTAAAGTGTGAAAGGTGCAGCGCGACAGCAGCCAGAAGGGACCAACACCATTCGCACCCATCCCCGGACCACCCTGTTCAAAACGATAATCCTCGCGGCTCTGCTCCTCACGGCGATCCCCGCGGTCCCCTACTCCGTCCAGACCCATCAGGCGATCATCGATCTCGCCTGGAAGCAGTCCATCCGCCCACTCCTGCTAAAAAAATTCCCCACCCTCACCGAGGCCCAACTCCAGGAGGCCCACGCCTACGCCTACGGTGGCAGCGCCATTCAGGACTTCGGCTACTACCCCTTCGGCAACGCATTCTTCTCCAACCTCACCCACTACGTCCGCTCCGGCGACTTCGTCCTCTCTCTTCTCCACAACGCCCAGACCCCCGACGACCTGGCCTTCGCCATCGGCTGTCTCTCGCACTACATCGGTGACAACTTCGGTCACAAATATGCCATCAACCAATCCGTACCCGTCGAGTTCCCCAAGCTCGGACAAAGGTACGGCCCCTCCGTCAACTACGCGGAGAACCCCCACGCCCACGTCCAAACCGAGTTCGCCTTCGACATCAATCAGCTCAGCAAACTCCGCTTCGCTCCCTCCGCCTACACCAAATTCGTAGGCCTCGAGGTCCCCATGCCTCTTCTGCGCAAGGCATTCTTCGAGACCTACGGACTGCGTCTGCCCGACATCATCGGCAGCAAACAGACCTCCATCCGCATCTATCGTTACTCTGTCCGCCGCTTCCTGCCCAACATCGCCCGCGCCGAAACCCTCCTCCACAAAAAGGACTTCCCCGAAGACCTCCCCAGCCCCGATCTCGACGCGCTCGCCCTCGATCTTCATCAGGCCGCAGCCGACAACGACTGGGAGGCCTACCGCAAAAAACCCGGCGTCCGCAGCCATCTCTATGCCGGCTTCATTTACATCCTGCCCAAAGTCGGCACCCTCAAACTCCTCGCCATCAAAGGCCCCAATCAACAGACCGAGGACCTCTATATCAAGAGCGTCAATCGCTCCATCAAGGCCATGCGTCTGGTCCTCACCAACTACGACACCATCGACCACTACATCTCCAACCGCGACCTCGACACCGGCGACATCATTCGCCCCGGTGGCTACCGCCTGGCCGACGAGACCTACGCCAAGCTTCTCGCCATGATCACAAAAAAACCTGACAACGTCGTCCCCTTCCAACTCAAGCACGACCTCATCGCCTACTACGCCGACCCGAAGTCTCCCATCGAGACCAAGAAAGATCCAACGAAATGGGCTGCAGTCCAGGCCAACCTGCAAACCCTCGCCACCATGAAGACCATCGGCGAACTAGACCCCGTCCCCGACGAGATCCTGGCCGAGTAGCATTGACGAGCGTACGCATGACATCGAAAAATCTGGACCACTCGCAGTTACAAACTCCCACGACGCTTCGCAGTTGCATCCAACCAGTTAGATTGACAGAGAAGTTAGATTGACCGAGAAGTTAGGAAGTTCGATCGACAGGAGAAGCGATGAAGATCGTTCCCAGCAAGCCAGCCTCCACCGCACGCGCCGCCGCTCTACTTAGCCTTCTAACCATTGCTCCACTCCTCTTTACCGGATGCAACAACACCGGAAAAGCCGCCGCCAACCCTGCCAACTTCACCACCGGCATCAACAACCACTACCTCGACCACCCCGAGTGCCTCCTCACCGACACCCGCTTCCCCTTCGAGACCAGCGACCCCGACAAGACCAGGCAACTCGACACCCTGGTCAAAAATCTCCTCCTCGAGAAGTCCGTCGAGACCAGCATCCACGTCAGCCGCTACACCGTCGCCCCCGCCGGAACCCGCTACGCCCCGCGCTTCTGCTACGGCCATCGCGAGGTCACCAGCATCAACAGCTTCACACCCGTAGCCGTCGCCAACGGCTTCCAGGAGACCACCGTCACCTACAACTACACGATGAAAGAAGTCCCCGTCTGGGCGGAGAGTCACGACGTCCAGGCTGCCTTCCCTGCCATGGCCCATGCCACCACCAGCCAGGCCACCGCCACCATCACCCTCGCCCAATCCCCAGTAGGCTGGCAGGTCCCCGACTAGCCCGACCAACGGAGGGACCCAAGCACATTACCCCACCAAGACAAGGTATACCCGTCACGAAGTGACCGCGCCACGCGCAGTGGGCCCGTCCGGCAGGACAAGTCTCTTCGGTGTCCAGCGCCTCTCCCGCTACAATCCTCCCCAGAGGAACCAATGTCGAAATCCCGCCGCGAATTCCTGACCCAAAGCACCCTCACCCTGCTCGCCTCCGCCTCTGCACTCGCCCAAACCCCCTCCACCCCAACCACTCCCGGCGCACCACCCGCCTTCGGCACCTCACCCTCGGTCGGCCCCGAGGTCTCCCCCGCCACCTTCTCCGAAGCCGAAAAGCTGGTCCAGTTCCCTCTCACTGAAAAAGACCGAGCCCAGGCCGCAGGCAACTGGCGCGCCGCCATGGCTCCTCTCTACGAACGCCGCACCGGCCCCCGCAAAGTCGCCATCCCCGACGCCATCGCGCCCTACTCCACCGTCAACTCCATCCTCCTCGGCCAACCCACACTCCCCGCAAAAAACGAGTTCCTCCGCACCCACTCCGACGCCCCACTCCCCCCCACCGACGAAGCCATCGCCTTCGCCCCCGTCCACCAGCTCTCCCGCTGGATCGAGACCCGCAAGCTAACCAGCACCCGTCTCACCGAGATCTACCTCAAGCGCATCGAGCGGCTCAATCCAAAAGTAAACTGCATCATCACCCTCACCCGCGACCACGCCCTGGCCCAGGCCAAAGCCGCCGACGCCGAGATCGCCGCCGGACACTATCGCGGCCCCCTCCACGGCATCCCCTGGGGAGCAAAGGATCTCCTCGACACCGCCAACATCGCCACCACCTGGGGCGCCGAACCCTTCCAGCACCGCGTCCCCACCGCCGACGCCACCGTCACCGAGCGCCTCAACGCCGCCGGCGCAGTCCTCATCGCTAAGCTCTCCCTCGGCGCTCTCGCCCTCAACGACGTCTGGTTCGGCGGCCAGACCATGAATCCCTGGCTCCTCGAAGAGGGCTCCTCCGGCTCGAGCGCAGGCCCAGGCGCAGCCACCGCCGCTGGCCTCGTAGCCTTCGCCATCGGCAGCGAAACCGGAGGCAGCATCGTCAGCCCCTCCATGCGCTGCGGCGTCACCGGCCTGCGTCCCACCTACGGCCGCGTCCCCCGCACCGGAGCCATGACCCTCTGCTGGTCCCTCGACAAACTCGGCCCCATGGCCCGCTCCGTCGAAGACACCATGCTCGTCCTCAACGCCATCACCGGCCCCGACGGCAAAGACGTCTCCTGCGTCCCCAGCAAGCTCGACTTCGACGCCCAGGCACCCACAAAAAACCTAAAAGTAGGCTACTTCCCCCAATGGATGAAGGAAGCCCCCGCCACCGACGTAGACCGCGCCGCCCTAGCCGCCATCAGCACTCTAGGAATGACACCAGTCGAAGTCACGCTCCCCGACTGGCCCTACGACAACCTCGACCTCATCCTCTTCGCCGAATCCGCCGCCGCCTTCGAGGAGATCACCCTCAACCACCAGCTCGACCAGCTCAAAGCCCAGGTCCCCGACGCCTGGCCCAATACCTTCCGCCAGTCCCGCTTCCTCTCCGCGGTCGACTACGTCCAGGCCGACCGCCTCCGCCGCATGGTAGCCGTCGAGATGGCCCGCATCATGTCCGAAGTCGATCTTCTCCTCGTCCCCTCCCTCCGCGACGAGATCCTCACCCTCACCAACTTCACCGGCCACCCTTCCCTCACCCTCCGCGCCGGCTTCGTCGAAGTCTCCGAGGCCCGTAGCGACTGGGCGCCAGACCCCACCAAACCCCTCCCCAAGTTCAACCCACCCCGCCGAGTCCCACACGGCGTAACCCTCATCGGCCGTCTCTTCGACGAGGGCACCATAGCCCGCGCAGGCCTCGCCCTCGAAACACACTTCAACGTAGCCAGCGAAAACCCACCCGGCTTCTAGCTCCCGACCAACGGGAGGACCACGCGCACCACCCCACCAAGACAAGGTATACAAGTCACGAAGTGACCGCTCTCCACGCAGGAGGCCCGTCCGGCAGGACAGTATCTTCCCAAAACGAAGAGAAACGTGTACCCAGTTGGATACACCCAAGCAAAATAAACACTCCCGCCATGACAACTACGGGATAACAATGCCCTATCGCCAAACCTGACGCGGGGGATACAGATGTCATCAACCAACTACTTTGACGATCTATACGGAGTCACCGAGGAACGAGCACTCAACTTCTGGGCCTCACATCTCCACGAGTCGATAGGAAGTGAGCAGTGGTCCCAGATCAGCGACTCCACCGGCGTATACCTCGCAAGCGTCCTCGGTCACTTCTGCCTGCAGTCGGTCGATCGAGCCGAGGTCCTCTCCCCCGACTACAACCCCGGCGATCAGGAGTTCCGTCAATTTGCCGACCTCACCCAGATCGCCGAACTCATGATGCGCCAGCTCACCAGCGCGAAGAATCCTCTCTGGATGGAGTCTGCCGGCGCGCACATTCTCCTCTACGCCGGCTTCTTTCAAAGCCAGAACAAGCACCGCCACAACATTAACTTCTACTCCTCCCTGGGCCGAGAGTGCTATCTCATGGCCGCAGTAGGCAAGAGGGCCGAGATGATGAAGCTGATGGCAACAGGCTTCGATCAATACCTCTTCCATCTGGCCAACCTCCACCAACATCTGCGCGACAGCAGATATCTCATAAGAACGGATAACTAGATCCACGCAAACGAGCCCCTCGCCCTTCGCACTCATCCCATGAAACAATAGAACTCTCGCCTGTTGGCGAATCAGGGGATTTCGGTTGCTTCGATCTGCTTTCATTGCTCTCTCTCAAAACAAGTCTTTGCGCTCCTTCTCAGAGCGCTCCACCATGGGAAAAAAGATGTCCGGCCGCTTCGTCGCCGGCATGTCAGTTGAGGAGGCGCTCGCCGCCTGCCAGCGCGTCAACAAGGAAGGCATCGCCGTCAGCCTCGACTCCCTCGGCGAATCCGTCACCACCGAAGCCGAAGCCCGCAACTCCGCCGACATCTATCACGAACTCCTCGACGCCATCCACACCCGCGGCCTCAACGCCAACGTCAGCGTCAAGCTCTCCCAGGTCGGCATGGACTTCGATCCCGCCCTCGCCGAGCGCATCGTAGGCGAGATGGTCGAGCACGCCTTCCACGTCCAATCCTTCGTCCGCATCGACATGGAAGGCTCCCCCTACACCGAAGCCACCATTGCCATGACCGAGCACCTCGCCGCCAAATTCCCCGGCGCAGTCGGCACCGTCCTCCAGGCCTATCTCTTCCGCACCGAAGCCGACACCGAACGCCTCCTCAACCAGGACATCCGCATCCGCCTCTGCAAGGGAGCCTACAAGGAAGGCCCTGAGATCGCCTTCCCCGCCAAGTCCGACGTCGACGCCAACTACGTCAAACTCATGAAGCGCGTAGTCACCTTCTCCAATCCAGCAAACGGCAAGGGCGTCTTCTGCGGCATCGCCACGCACGACGAAGCCATCGTCGAGCAGATGCGAACCTTCGTCCGCGAGCACAATATCGACAAGTCCGCCTTCGAGTTCCAGATGCTCTACGGCGTCCGCCGCGACCTTCAGCGTCGTCTCGCCGCCGAGGGCTTCGGCGTCCGCGTCTACGTTCCCTTCGGCCCCGAGTGGTATCCCTACTTCATGCGACGTCTGGCCGAACGTCCAGCCAACGTAATCTTCCTGGCCAAAAACTTCTTCAAAAACTAACCTCTTCCCCGCCGACCAACGGGAGGCCCGAAGCAGCTAACCTCACCCAGAAAAGGTATACACCCCACGAAGTGGGCGCCCGCCGCGCAGGCGGCCCGTCCGGCAGGACACAAGGAATCTAATCTTGTCAGCAATCAATCGACGACAGTTCACCTACGGCCTGATCGCAGCCTCACAATCGATCGGAAGCGCAACCCGGTTGACCGCGCAAACACAGGCTAACCCACACAAGCCCCTACTCCAGCTCCAGCAGGAGTTCCTCGACCTCCGCTTCGGCATGTACCTCCACCTCAACATGGCCACCTTCGAGCAGCGCGAGTGGGGCGACCCCAAAGCCTCGCCGCAACTCTTCAACCCCGCGCATCTCGACACCGACCAGTGGGCGCAGGCTGCCCGTTCCGCCGGCATGACCTACAGCTGTCTCTCCACCAAGCATCACGACGGCTTCTGCCTCTGGCCCACCGCAACCTCCAGCCTCAGCGTCAAAGACTCGCCCTTCCCACACGACATCGTCCGCGCCTACGTCGACTCGTTCCGCCGCCACGGACTCAAGGTCTGCCTCTACCTCTCCATCTTCGATCTTCGCGCCGACATCCGGCCCTATCAGATCACACCCCGCAAGGTCGAGATGATCAAGGCACAGCTCACCGAGCTCCTCACCAACTACGGCGAGATCACCGCCATGATCTTCGACGGCTGGAACGCCCCCTGGACGCGCATCACCTACGACCAGCTTCCCTTCCGCGAGATCTACGACCACGTCAAGCACCTCCAGCCCAACTGCCTGGTCACTGACTACAACGCCAGCCAGTATCCAGGCTCCGCCCTCTACTACACCGACATCCGCCAATACGAGCAGCACGCTGGCCAGAAGATCCCCGCCGACAGCCTCGTACCCTCCCAATCCGCCACCACCCTCCAGAGCGAGTGGTTCTGGAAGCGCGACTACCCGACGCAGGAGCTTCGTTCCGCCCGGCAGATCGTCGACGAGTGGCTGATCCCCTTCAACCAGCAACACTGCAACCTCATCCTCAACGTCGCGCCCAACACCGGCGGACGATTCGACGAAAATGCCATCAGCCGGCTCGCGGAGATCGGTCAGCTGTGGAAGCACCCCGGCCCCTCTCCCCGCCTGCAACCCTCGGTCGCCATCACCACCCCAAACCTCGCCTTCGCCAAGCCGTCGTTCGCCAGCAGCAGCCCCGACACCATCGGCCCCGACCTCGCAAACGATAACAACTTCGACAGCTATTGGATCTGCGAAGAAAGCGACACCTCGCCGTGGCTCGAAATCACCTTCGAAAAGCCGACGTCTTTCAATACAGTCTCCATCGTCGAGCCCCGTTACCTCCAGCAGTACGGACCAGACAGCAGAATCGCCTCCTACCGCCTGCAACTCTGGAATAACGGAACGAACAACAGAACAGGTAGCGGAACGAACAACGGAAGATGGATCGACATCCTCAGCGGTCGAACCCCCTCCACCTTCCAGCTCCATCAGTTTCGCCGGGTCACCGCACAACGCGTTCGCCTGACCCTCGAAGGCACAGGCCGCCCCCTCGGCATAGCCGAATTCGGAATCTACAACGAACCCATCACAACCTGAACCGCACCTGGAGCAACGCCGCAGCTGGTGTAGAGCCGTCTTGGCCTTTTGTTTGTCATTCCCGAAGGGAATCTGCGTTTGCAGTCTCTACACCATCAGGCACACTGCCATAGGCGCCATCCAAAAATAAAGTTGAAAAACGTGGCGTATTTTTCGTCGTCAAAAAACGACGTCTTTCTCACCACGTTTACCACGCAATCCACCACGTTCACACCAGCAAAAACCACGTCCAACCACCACGTTTTTCCAAAACACCCCGCAAAAACCTCAGCAAAAACAACAAAACCCCGGGTCTCCCCGGGGCCAAACTTTTTTCTGAACAAATAGAAATTTAACGCGAAGCCGACTGAGTGGGAACCGGCTCGGCAAGAAGCCGCTCCACCAATTCGGTAGTCTCCTTCACCAGAGCCTCATGCGCCGGCGGATTCGCCGGCCCCGCAAACCCCGCATGAACCTCCCTGACCCGCCCATCCCGCCCCAGAAAAAACGAGGTAGGCCAGCAGTTCAAATTCACCCCCTGCGGAATCTTCTCATTCAACTGCTCCGTCTCTCCCGCCACCAGAACCGTGTAAGTAAGCCCATATTTCTCAATAAAAGCCCGCAATCTCGTCGGATCTTTCAACTGATCCGCCTCTTCAAACGAGAGGTTCACAATCTCCAATCCCCGGCTATGAAACTGCTTATAGAGGCTCTCCAGCAGAGGCGCTTCATCGTGGCAGTTAGGGCACCAAGACCCACCAATCGCAACGATCACAACCTTCCCATCGAACTGCGGATCGGTGTTAGAAACAACCTTCCCGCTAAGATCCGGAAAGCTGAAAGCAAACCGCGCCGACGGGTCCTTCACCGTAGTCTGCTGCGTAGGATCCGTCATCCCAGGGAGCGCCGCAGCCCGCGCCTGTGCAGGCCTCCGTGCGACAAGATTCTGCTGCTCATTCACATCCGCCCGCAGCTTATTCGAAACCAGCAACGTCCCATCGGCCTGCGGAGTCAAGCTATAGAGCGCAGGCCCAGCAGCAGTGAAATGCCCAATCACGTACTCACGCCCTGTCCACCTTCCGTAAAGAGCACCAGTATCCCCGTCAATGCGCTGAATCACCGCCTTCACTTCCTTCGACTGAGCAGAGGGTTCGACGCGAAGCTGCCACGCCGACTCGCCCTTGGACGACTTAACCTCCACCTCCCAATCCCCAGGAATAGCCGGACCATCCGCCTTCGTCTCAGTGCCGGCAGAGCCATGCAGACTCAAGCTGACCGGATAGCGTGTAGCAATCGTGCCGAAGGTTCCCGTCAAATGCCCATCCGTTACTGTCCCATCGAGCGTTCGAGCGTAGTAGTTGAACGTGACCACTAGATGATTGCCAACATAGCTGACGCCAGACGCCGGGCTGCGGTCTGGGCCATTGAGTGGGCCGTTGAGCAGAGCCGCCTGAAGACCATTACCGCTACTGGTAATTTCGAGACGAACAGGAACCTGCTGCCCATGGACAGTAGCGTCGCCCACCCAGGGACCGGCGATTGCACGTTGCTTCGAACCCTGAGCAACGGCAGAGATTGCAACCAGAAAAAGACTGGCGAAGAGCTTCATGGAAGATCTCGATTCTTTCTTACGATTTATGGAATGTGAAGACTAATTGGAGTCCGCCTGATCAGCAGACTTGGAGCACGCGTGTCAGGCCAGCGGGGAGCGGCGACAACAACAAAAGCTGTGCTGCATAGGCATACCAATAGGTTAGGACGAGCAGCACAGTCAGGTCAAGGGCGCTGCTACTCCCCTCGCGCAAAGGAACCATACGGGTTCTGCCAAAGTTGTATGGATAGTAAACCGGCACCAGCGCAGACTGTATCCACTATGGGGAGGGAGACCGTTCAGGAGATATCTCGGATCTGTCTGGACTTCGCGATCACCTCGCCGCAATCCTGATTGGCTTGATCGTCTACCTCCGGAGATAGCCTCTAGAAGCTGGGCCAAAAAGCAGACGGTGTCCCTCACCCATAGCCCCGCCCCCACCCTGCAACAAAAATAGCCGCCTTCGGGCGGCTACCTCTTTGTCGACGACTCCGTAAAATGAGCTGGGTTATTTTCCGTACGTAGTCCCGTCATTTGGCCGCCGAACAGGAAGATATGGTTCGACAGCAAGGAGATTGGAGAGTGTGCTCCGCTCCTGATCGGAAAACTGGCCGCGAAAGCGATCCGAGTCGAGGATAGCCTGGCGTTGGGGTTGAGGCATCTCGCGAAGGTCGCGGAAGGCACGCGCAACCAGACGGCGACGATCTTCAGGAAGCCCGCCAAGCTGCTGCATCGCACCGCGAACCTGCTGTCGTTGAGGCAGCGTGAGACGCTCCATCGCTTCGGTGCGGTCAAGGATCCGTTGGCGCTGCTCCGGCGACATGTTATTCAGTTGCGTCAGGCGATCGCGCATACGCTGCTGGGTCGGCAGCGGAAGATCGCGAAAGCCGGGCTCATTTTCCAAAGCGCGCTGCTGCTCCGCGAGGGGAAGGTTGCTGTGACGGTTCATCCACTGGGCCAGATGCTCCTGATTTCGCTTCGGCTCCGGCCCCTGAGCGGGCCGCGACTGCGCGACGGGCGCACGGAATGCCCCCCCGGCTCTCTGCGCAGGCGCCGGCTGGGCCAAGGCAATCGTCATCGTGGATGACAAAATCATCCCGGCAGTAGCTAGTCGAGCAAAACGCCGTAAATGAAGAGAAAATGGCATGTTTTCAGCGAGTAGAAGAAACGCAGTTCCATAAAACTTTGTGTTTACAGCAGCTTATCGTGTTCCATCTCCCTTCAATCAATTTTCTTGAAGTCGAACCGGAGACTAGCTGCTGGGCTGGGCCGTGGAATCATCGGCCGGAGCATCGTCTTGCAGGAGTTGATCCATCGTTTGCAGTGCCTGATCGTTCTTATCGAGGATCTGCAGGTCCTGGACCGCCGCTGACGTCTGAGGAGCTGAGTGATGAAATCCGGTGAGATTGGCAACGGTTTCGCCGCCCACCAGAAGGATCAGTGCAAGGCCACCGGCAAGCGCTGGACGAAGCTGGCGCCCTGTATTGAAGAGCAGGCGAGCCTTTAGCTTCTCAAACCAGCCGGCCGGTGCCAGTGCCTGCTCTTCGCGGAGACGCACAGCCAGCTTTTGATCGAAGTAAGGCGACGGCTCCGGCGCCTGCCAGGTGTCGAGCAGCGCGAAGGTCGCCTGCATCGACTTGAACTCCTGGGCGCAGGCGGCGCATGACTCGATATGGGCCTGCATCTCTCGACTCGCAGGCGCAGCCGGATCCAGAAGGAGATCAACGATTGCGGATTGACAGTCTTTACAGATCATTGTGGACCTTCCCAATCTCTTTTCTGCAGCGCGTTCAAGAGGCGCGCGTAAAAAACTCCATCGAACCTAAACAAAAGCCTTCAGCTTTTCGCGCAGCGTCTGGTAGGCGCGGAAGAGTAACGACTTCGTGGCGGACTCGCTCAATTTGAGAACATCTCCAATTTGCTTGTAATCCATCCCTTCGTACTTGTGCATGAGTACGGCCATACGTTGTCGCTCCGGAAGCGCGAGTACATGCTCGCGAATAGCATTCAGACGCTCCTGCCTCAGGAGTTTGGCTTCGACATCGGGCGTGGAGTCCGCAACATCGGGCGTCGTCCCCGTCTCGGAGTCGGCCTCGTCAAGATAGACGGTAGAAGCGGTCCGTTCGTGCCGGGTATCGCGTGCGTAGTTCACTCCCAGATTGGTCGCGATCCGGTAGAGCCAGGTGCTGAACCGGGCTTCAGCACGATAGGTCTCCCGAGAACGGTAGACTCTGAGGAAGACCTCCTGCGCCAGCTCCTCTGCCACGGCCTGGTTGTGCACCATGCGATACATGAAGTGAACAATGGGCTTGCGGTACTTCTGGATGAGAAAGTCGAACCCGGCCATGTTTCCGGCGCTCAACTCGAGCATGATTGCCGCGTCGTCCATCTGTCCAAAGTCGCCGGCCGCACGGTGTGTCTCTGCAACCGGAAGGTTTTCAAAGAGTCTCGGATTGATCGCCAGCGTAGCCATATCATTCTCAACCCCATCTTCCTCGCGGGGTTGCGCCTGTTGATCAAATTTCGCTGGAATCTCCTCCGCGCCTTCCTGTTCAGGGGGAGCATGGGGGTCTCGGTGACGAAAATTCGGAGAGGGAGAGGACATTTCTACTGGCCGATTGTACCGTTATCGAAAGCGTGCCCCCAAGTATTCCCCGTAGCTACTGCGTATCTCCAGCAACTACTGCGTGATGAGTGGGAATCTGGTTTTAGAAGGCGAGGAATGCTATTCTGTACAAAGGCTTGGGCGAACGGCTCGCGCGGTCAGCCGAAGCCATTCCGGGCGCATAACTCAGCGGTAGAGTGCCACCTTCACACGGTGGAAGTCGTAGGTTCGAATCCTGCTGTGCCCACCATCAAATCAACAACTTAGCGACACTGGCGGAAGTGGTTTGATGCCATTTGATGCCAAA
Organism: Edaphobacter lichenicola; assembly: GCF_014201315.1. NCBI lineage: Bacteria > Pseudomonadati > Acidobacteriota > Terriglobia > Terriglobales > Acidobacteriaceae > Tunturiibacter > Tunturiibacter empetritectus. The sequence goes on along the minus strand of NZ_JACHDY010000001.1, from coordinate 3,333 downwards.
CTTTACCGGCTGGCACCAACTGCGCCGGTTATACCGGCTCAAACCTACCTGCCCTCTGCTGCTCGGTTGGCGTCGACGTGAGCATCGCGTAGACCGTTCCTACCATCTGCTGCACACTCTCCGGAAGCTCCTGCATGTACTCGTTTGCTGTGGTATCTGCTCGTGAGTGCCGCAGGTGCGATTGAACATCCTTCACTGAACCCAGCTTCTGTGCCCGGGTGGCGATGGTCCGCCGGAGCACCTGAAAATTCAGCTTTCGGAGTTCCAACGCCTCCCGAATTAGCTTCAAAACTCTGTACCGGAAGTTGGACGGGTCCAGGAATCCGCCGTCCGCGTTCGGGAACATCGGCGCGTCCGGAGATGGGTCTGGGCATTCCAACTTCCACTGCCTGAGCTCGGCGACAAGTCCATCCGGCAGATGAACCTTCGTCATGCTCCCTGGGGTCTTGCCAAAGGGACGAATCTTCCTTCGGTAGATCGTTTCGGTGATCGACAACGTATTCACGTCGTCGAAGGACTTCCAGCGAAAAGCGAAGAGTTCGCTGGGGCGAAGGGCGTCGGTCATGTCCAGCATAAGCAGGATGCGATCCCGCTTTGATGCCGCTTTCAGTACCGCTCGCAATTGCTCCCAGGTCAGAATCTGTTTGTCCTTCGGCCGGAGATTCTTGGGAATCTTCAGTGTCCGGGTCGGATCCTTGACCAGAAACTCTTGCTCGATTGCTTCATCGAAGATGGACTTCAGATAAGAGCGCGCCTGCTTCACCCGATCCTGGCAATACGTTCTAGCCAAATGGTTCACATGCGTTTGCAACTCAAACTTATCGATCGATTCGATGGTTCGAGAGCCGAACTTCGCAATCAAATCGATTTCAATCTGAGCCGTTTTCTCTATCGCCGTCTCGGGTCGCCAATCTCCCTGTCGAAGCGGAAAGTAGCGGTTGCGAACAAACCACTCAAAGGTGACAGATCCATCCTTCAGGATTCTGCCGTCCGCGAGTTGGCCAGTCTGCTTGGCGATCTCAGCTTTCAGCGTATCTCGCGCCTTGAGCTTCGTCATCTGCGATTTCAGGCCGAGCCGAACGCACACGCGAACGGATCGGACATCTTCAGTTGTGGCGTCGATCACGTCCTTGCGGTAGAAGCCATACCAAGCCTTCCCACGCAGGACGATCGAACCCGCCTGATGCGAGATACCCATCGGCTCCTCAATTTCTGTGGGGGAAGACAGTGGGCTCTTCCATTTTAGCTGGCACGGCGGCCTAGGGAAGAGATTCGTTCTCGTTCATCGATGAAGGCTTCGATTCCGCTCGAGCGGTAGCGAAGTGTTCCGTCTCCCATGCGAATCACCGGAAGCAATGGCTTCTTTCGTGAGGAATGATCCCAAACCCAATCCGTGCTGACATTCAGTCGCTTTGCAACGTCGTCGGCAGTAAGCAGTGGCTCGGCTTCTAACGCCCTGCGAGCGTGTTTACGCATGCGGTTATCTGGAGACGCGGCTTGCCTAGGTTGAGTTCCTTCAAGAATCGCTGTTACATCAGTCGTCAGGCGGTTCATCAATGGCACACCTCACTGCAGTGATTTCGGAGTACCCCCGTCACTCATCCGAATGACGAGCAGATACAGTGCTTTAATGTGCCTAGCCTCTCTCGACAGAAGAGTTCTGTCTAATACTTTCCATTTATCGGGTGATACGTTTCACGTATCACCTCGGGCAACTTCGTCGAAAAGAGGCGTCTCGCCGCAAGGCGTAATTTCGCGAATCTCGCCCGCCCCCGAGCGAATGAAAAGACAAGAATTGTTCTCGTTATGGACAAAATTTGTCTAATATGAGACTATGACTTGAGGAGGAAGATCTCAATGTCCGCCTTTCCGATCCACACCGCCCCCGGATACCAGTTCGAGGTCACGCCCGACCTGAGCCGCTTGGAGACTCGCGAGCGACTGAGCCACTCTGCTATTGGTGGCTTCTTCGCGATCATAGAAAAATGGGGCCTCTCCATGGAGCAGGCTGGAGACCTGCTCGGCGACAGACCACGGTCGAGCGTCTACAAGCTGAAGTCCGTCCCGAAGACACTAGGTCCCGATGAGCTGACGCGAATCTCCTATCTTGTAGGCATCTACAAGTCCCTTCATATCCTGCTGCCCGACGAGCTGGCCGACCAGTGGATGACGCGGCCTAATGACAACCCGTTATTCCGAGGCCGCCCTCCTCTGGATTACGTACTGCGCGGCATCCCCGCCATGCAGCAGGTTCGCAGCCTGCTCGATGCAGCCAGGGGCGGTCAGTAAGGAATGGCGTTTCCCAAGCCCATCGAGCACTATGGCACGCACCGTCTCATCCCAACGAAATACGCGGATGCTGACAGCAGTGTTCTTGAAACGCTCTCGCTCCCTGCAGAAGTCATCTCCGATCTCACTGAGCTTGATGCCGCAACCAACGAGCGCAAGCTGGCCGAGCAAGGAGAAAACATCGCGATCGGTCCCGGTGAGTTGCTGCTTGGAGTACCGGAGGCTCACATTGTCAACGCGGCCTTCTGCCACCCGCACCCGCAAGGATCGCGCTTCAACAACTCCCGACGTGGTGCATGGTACGCCGGAGTGGAATTGGAGACTTCGTTCGCAGAGGTCGCCTTCCATAAGCGCCGATTCCTACAAGACGCGCGTATCACTGCCACCCTAACCTTCGACTATCAAGATTTTCTTGCAGACTTCTCTGGCGTGTACAGCCACCTTGATCCGCACGAGATAGAGACTTGCCTTTTGCCCGAACCAGTGCCGGAGTGCTACGCCCCCGGCCAGGCACTCGCCGATCTGCTACTCCACGCCGGATCGAATGGAGTCGTCTATCCGAGCGTCCGCAACCCCGGTGGGACCTGTGTCGCTTGTTTCCGTCCCGCGCTAGTCTACAATCCCCGTAGAGGGAAGCAGTACCAGCTTACGGTTGGAGCCGGGGAGCAGTGGGCCACGACTTGATTCCTGCTGTGAACAACTTCCGGGAATTTTATGAGGCTCCGCAGCATGGCTGCCAGTTCGAGGATTTCTGCACTACCCGACCGATCCGGTTGGCGACTGTCTCGTCCTGACGCATGGGGCAGGAGCGAACTGCATTCGCCAAGGCTACAAGAGGAGAGTTCGTGTGAGAGCCAATGCATGGTGGGCTTCCCTCTCTGCTCTCACTGAATCGCTTTCTTCGCGAGAGCCCCTTTTCGATCTTACCGAAGAGTTTGATTCGATCTAGTTGGTATTGAGAACGAGGACGGTGGCGATGGGTTCGAGCGCTTTTGCGGGAAGCTGGACATCAAGGCCTTCTCTGGTGCGTGTGATTTTTAACGA